>JBDHZF010000037.1:0-21825 GCA_039811765.1 Thermoleophilia bacterium
GTGCCGCTCCAGGCGAACGACTGGTAGACGGCGTTGCCGCCGAGGCCGGCGTACAGCGGCGCGAGGTCGAGCACGTCGGTGTTGGACAGGTTCTTCGCCTCGCCGCGGATCTCGATGTTCGCCCCCGCCTTCACGAGCGTGGCGAGGTTCACCGGCTTGTACGTGTAGAGCTTCAGCGAGACCAGGTACTTCGGCCTCACCTTCCACGGCTTCACGGCGTGGTCCACGAACACGTGCGACGAGTCATCGGTCGCGAGCGCGTTCACCTGCACCTTCGCCTTCACGTCGTCGACGATGTGGAACGTGTACGGGTCGAGCTCGAGCGTGTGGCCGGTAGGGAGGCCGCCGACGGGCAGCTGGCCGGACACGTCCACGCCCGTGTACGTGAGCCGCGGCGAGACTGCCGCGGCGAACGCGGTGTCGGCGCCGTCCTGGTTCACGGTCGAGGAGATCGCCACGTCGAGCGTCAGCGACGTGATCGTGTGCCCGGAGCGGTTCTCCACGGTGGGCGTGGCGTGCAGGTCCACGGGCGTGGGCGGATCGCTCACGCTGGCGCCCTCGGCCTGCGGATCGGTCGGCGCCGGAGGATCCAGCTCGAGCGACACCTCGATGCCGTCGCCGAACATGCCGGCGTTCGTGGGCTTGGGATTGGTGGTGACGGTGGCGTTGCCCGTGGACTTCGCCACCGTGCCCGACGCGTACGAGCTGATCGTGTAGCTGCCGTCCTCGCCCGCGTTCGCCCAGATCGTCGTCTGGAACGAGCGGTGCTCGCCGGCAGCGAGGCTGAAGGTCGGGATCGTCGCGTTGGCGGGGCCGCGCACGACCGCGCGTCCACCGGTGCCCGGCTCGCCGACCTGGCGCAGCAGCCCTGCGATCGCAGTTCCCGTGCTCGTCACCTGCGAGGGGTCGATCGCGATGTTCGAGATCGTGCCCACGGCGCCCGCCGGCCGCGTCGCCTCGACCGTGACGCGCACCGGCGCCGCGTGCGCCTCGCCGAGCTGGAACGGCGGGTTCGCCTCGCTGCCGCTGGCGTCGAGGTAGTCGATCGACATCGCGAGCTTCGGCGACGGCACCTCCACCGAGGTGCACTGGATCGGTCCGGCAGTGCCGTCGGCGCCCACCACCGTGAGCGAGACGGTGTGCACGCCCGGCTTCGTGAACACGTAGTCGGCGAACTCGCCGCTGCGCGAGCCGTCGTCGCCCGCTTGCAGGTTCGTCGTCGGGGCCTGCCACATCGCGAGCGGATCGAGGTTGCCGCCGGGGTCCACGCTCGTCGATCGGAAGCGCACCCCGCCCGCCGTGCCCGGCAGCAGCTCACTCGTGCACGACGCCACGGGCGGCGCGGTCGCCTGCTTGGGAATCCGCAGCACGAGGTCGTACGACGAGAACGCGTAGGGGAGGTCCCAGCAGCCGGACTGCGTGTGGTCGTCGTTCCACCCCGGGATTCCGGCGCACGTGCCGCCGTCGGTGTGGAAGAAGTAGTCGGACAGGTCGGCGCTCTCGGTGACCTCCGTGATCAGGTACATGTCCCGGGTCAGCTCGCTCCTGGGCAGATCGATCGTGAGCGTGACGGTGCCGTCGTTCTCGTAGGGCCAGTTGTAGCGGATCTTGGAGTAGCGAGCGAAGTCGGCGACCGGGTCGCTCGACGCGCTCGAGATGTTCTGCAGGTACGAGTACGTGCTGTAGCCGGTGAGCGTTGCGCGTTCGGGATCGGCGGACCCCGGTTTCCACATGTCGGGGACGCTCGCGCAATCCCACGTGCACGTCTCACGCGAGATGCGCATGTTCGGCGGCGTTATCCCCGTGCCCGGCTGGAGCAGCGTCGCGTCGGCGCCGCCGCGCACCCATCGGCGCAGCGAGTCGAACGTGCCGAGGGTGCCCGCGCACGGGCCGCCGTTGATCGTGGGCGTCGACCAGTTCGTGTCGTCCCAGGTGTCCGCCGTGCCCTTTTCGTCGGTGTGCGAGACGTACTTCAGCGAGCCGCACCATCCGTAGCGCAGCGACTGCTGCGCGTTCACGGTCACGGTTGCCCGGATCACGTCGGCGCCGACCGGCTTCACGCTCATCGTGCGCCAGACCGGGGGCCCGGTCATCGCCACGGGGGACGGGATCAGCGAGCTCAATCCTGGCGTCTCGCTTGCGATGCGGATCTGGGGTCGGGTCGACCCCGCCGCGCGGACGCAATTCGCGCGATACCGTGGGCGTCCCGAGGAATCGATGTCCGCCGCGGTGCACGGCGCCGGCACCATCGTGCCAGCGGCGCTCGCGACGTTCGCGCTCACAACTGCTGCGAGCAGCTGGCTGGTCAGGACGAGCACGAGGAGCATCACGGCGCGAATTCGCATCACCGAATCATATTGCGGCACATGGTCGGGTGCGTCGAGGCCAGCGACCGCGGGTAGGAGTCCCGTCACGATGCGCGGCAGCAAGGTCACACGATTTTCGAGCTTCTTCGAGCGACGACGCGCCCGACAGGGCGAGGACGGTTCGCGCGGGCGAACTTACACGCTCGAACTCGCGATCCTGCACATGCAGCTGCTTGTTGCGATGGCTGCGGTCGACGAGCAGGTGCGCCACGTGGAGGTGGAGGAAGTGCTCGCCTTCATCGATCGCCCGTCGCTGCGCCGCGAGGACCTGGAACGGCTCGAGCTGATCGCGAAATCCGCGATCGCCAGTCCCCCGTCGCTCGAGCCGCTCTTGGCGCAGCTGTCCAAGCTCGCGTCGAAGCCCGCGGTGGCACGACTCGTGGTGGACGATCTCGCGAAGGTCGCCGCCGCTGATTCGCGCGAGGATACTCGCGAGACGGAGCTGCTCGGCACGGTGTGCGACGCGCTCGGATTGGAACGCGTGCCGATCCGCATCGACGACCCGTCCCCGATCGCCGGCGTGGGCTCGAGCGCGCCGCCGGCGCGCCCCAGCGGCGCTCGGCACGTCGTGGTGCAGCATCGCGCTCGATCCGCGGTGCGCAAGGCGCTGGAAGCGTCCTATCGCGAGGACGCGCGTCGCGACGGCGGCGCGTCGCGATAGCGTGCGCGCATGACGTCAGACGCTTCCGATCCGCACGACCCCGAGCATGCCGCGCGAGTGCTCGGCGCCAGCCGCACGATCGCCGTGGTGGGCTTCAGCGCCGACCCGTCCAAGCCGTCGCACTCGGCGCCGATGGAGCTCGTGCGACGTGGCTTCGACGTGATCCCCGTCAACCCGTTCGCCGCCGAGGTCGCGGGCATCGAAACCGTGGACAGCCTCGCGGACATCGACCGACCCGTCGATCTCGTGGACGTGTTCCGTCCAGCGACGGAGACCGCCGACATCGCCCGGCAGGCCGCCGCGATCGGCGCGCGCGGAGTGTGGCTCCAGCTGGGGATTCGCTCTGATGACGCTCGCGCCGTCGCCGCCGAGCACGGCATGGCGTACGTGGAGGACCAGTGCGTCGCGCCCACCGCACGACGCTTCGACGTGCGCCCGCCCGCCGGTGACTGACGAATTCGCCGCCGATGGTCGCGCGGCGATTCGCGCGGTGCACGCAACGTTCCTCGCCGCGGGACTTGCGTGGACCAGCTGGGTGGCGCGCATCCCGCAAGTTCGCGACGCGCTCGGTCTGGACGCCGGTGAGCTGGGGCTGCTGCTGCTCGCGGGATCGCTCGGTTCGTTCTGCGCGCTCCCGTTCGCGGGCGCGCTGATCGAGCGCATCGGCGCTGCGCGATCGGTACGGCTGATGGCGGCGGTGTGCGCGCTGGGAATCGCCACCGTGGCGATTGGTCACCGCATCGGAATCCCGATCACGGCGGTCGGCTTGTTCGCGTTCGGCGTAGGCGGTGGCATGTGGGACGTGGCGATGAACGTGGAAGCCGCTGCCGTGGAACGTCGCGCCGGGCGTTCGATCATGGCCCGCTTCCACGCGAGCTTCAGCATCGGCACGGTCTGCGGCGCGGCGATCGGCGCAGCCTGCATCGCGCTTGGCTTCAGCGTGACGGCGAACCTGATCGCGGTGGCCGTGCTCGCGGCGGGCGGGGCGATCGCCGCGTCGCATGGATTCCTGCCGCGCGACACCGGCCAATCTGCTCAATCACCGCGCGGATTCGTTCGGCGCGCATGGCGAGAACCGCGCACGCTGCTGATCGGCGCGTTCGTGTTTTGCGCGGCGTTCACGGAAGGCAGCGGCAGCGACTGGATCGCCGTGGCGCTCATCGACGGCCATGGCGCGTCCGCGGTGCAGGGCGCGCTTGGCTTCGGCTGTTTCGTGGCGATGATGACGGTGTCGCGAATCGCTGCGCCGACCGTGCTCGATCGGTTCGGGCGCGTGGCGTCGCTGCGCGCGTTCGGCGCAATCGCGCTCGCGGGCGTCGCATTGCTCACCTTCGGCGATTCGGCCGCGCTCGCGATCGCCGGGTGCGCGATCTGGGGCGTGGGCATCTCGCTCGGATTCCCAGTCGCGATGAGCGCGGCTTCCGACGATCCTCGACGAGCCGCCGCGCGCGTCAGCGTCGTCGCCACCGTGGGCTATACCGCGTTCATCGCCGGACCGCCGAGCATTGGTTTGCTCGCGCGGCACGTCGGCATCCTCAACGCGCTCGTCTCCATCATGGCCCTTCTCGCGATCGGCGCCCTGCTCGCCGCTGCGACCCGCCCCCAAGACTGATCGCCACTTGCGCATACCTGTTGGGACGAAGTGGTGACGAGTTCTTGGTACGGGGATGGAGCAGTTGGTCAACATGTTGTAAAGGGTTTGCGGAAACTGCCGATATCTACGTCCTGGGAAGGGGCGTCGGGTGGGCGTCTCGGGCTCGATCACAGGGGGAAGCGCATGGCGCCAGACAGCGCGTACGACGGTGGAAACGACGAGGGTGGAATCGTGATTCCGTTCCCCACGAACCGAACCGCGCCGCCGCCGCTGCCGCGCCTGCCGCGCGCGATTCCCACGCCCGGTTCCGGGGCGTTCGCCGCCGGCTCCGCGCCGCTGTTCGGATCGGCGCTCACGCGGCGGTTCGACCGCGACGCCGCATGACTGGTCGTCCAGTCTGAGGATCCGTCCAGCAACGCGGCCGAACCATGGCCGCTTTCGCAACGACCGCCTGCACCTGCGCGACATCCAGGTGGAGAGGTTCGAGCGAATCAGGATGGATGGTGCCCGCGGTGGCGGTGCAGGCGACGACAGCGCTGAGCGCGAACACGGCATGGGCATCGGTCTATGTCGCGCGCGTTCGCGAGCACGTCGCAACCAGCACGGCTTCCCTGAAGCTCGGCAACGACAGTGGCCCCGCGGCCGCGGCGCCCGCAGCGACCGAAGGAACGGGAACCAATCGTGACTGGCTCGACGGCGTCACGCTCGATCGACCTGGCGAGATGGCGTCGACGTTCCTCACGAACGTCGTGGAATCGGTCACCGGCACACGCGATGCGCGCGTGGGTCGCGCGCTCACGCAGGTGGGGCTCGCCGGGTACCAGTTCATCCAAGCGGGCCTGCACTACGCAGCGCAAGGAACGGGCCTGCTCGCTGCTGGATCCAGCGTGCTCGGCAAGGTGTTGCCAGCGATCGGCGTCGCGTCCGGCGCGGCGCAGGTGTGGCAAGGCTGGAACGAGCTGGAGTCGCACGACGGCGGCGTGCTGTCGGTGATCGGATCGCGCACCGCCCGCTCGGGCCTGCTCAACATGGCCGCGGGCGTGCTCTCGTTCGTGCCCGGGTTCGGCACGGCGATCGGCGGCGCTGTGACCCGCCTGGTCGCGGCCGCCAACGAAATGGACATGTTCTCGTTCCTCGACGCGCCCACGCGCACGGTGGAATCGCAAGGGACGGATGTCGCCCGCACGGTGCACCCGTTGGACGAGACGCCCACGAATCCGTACGACCGCACCCGTCGCGACGGCACCGTCGTGCGCGCGTCCTAGATCACTTCTTCTTCTTCGCCTTCGTCTTCGCCTGCTCGGCGATCTGCGATGCCACCGCGGATGGGTTCTTGAACAAGTCCGGATAGAACTGGGAACCCGAACCCGTCTTGGGGTCGAGCGGATTCGACTCCGGCTCGCTCTGCTTCAGATCGTCCGCCGTTGCGTTGCCCGTGCCCGGTCCGATCTTCCGGCACGACACCGACACAGCCTCGCCGTTCCCGTCGAACGCGATCGTCGCCTCGTACGGGTGCACGTAGTCGAGCGTCGCCCAGTTCTTCGGCAAGTCCTTCTTGCCGATGCCCGGACGCGACTCGTTCGCGCGACGCACCGCGAACGTGGTCCACAGCGGGTTGTAGCCGTTCGGCGCGGGGCGTACCGCGAGCGCGGGAGCATCGACCAGACCGAAGCACGTGCGCTCGACCTCGTCCATCGAGTCGGCCACCATCTTCGGCGTGTCGCGCACCCACAGGTCCAGTCCGATCGCGCTCGCCGCGATCACGGCGCCGGGGAACAGGTACAGCGCGAGCATCGTCAGCAGCATCGCCGACAGTCGCACGCGCGCATGCGCGGGCCTGAGCGCGCTCGCCGATCGCTGCTGCCACCGCGCGAGCCCCCACGACGCGGCCGCGAACGCGATCACCACGACGAACGAGAGCGGCAGCCCGAGCGCGCCGCGCGCGCCGATCGCCGCGCAGTCGCCACCGGTCGGGCACCCTGGACCTGTGATCGCCTCGATCGCGAGGATCGCCGCGGGAACCAGCAATGCTTGCGCGCCCCACGAATCGGCATCGTTGGACGTGCGCGACATGCGCCCCACCGCGGCCGCGACCGCGAGCACGCCGAAGCACACGTAGAGCCACAGCGAATCCGGGTAGCTGAGGATCCCCCACCGATCGAGCCGATGCGCGACGAACGCCACGGCGGCCGTGCCGAGCCAGCCCATGCCGAACAATGCGATCGCGCCGCCGACGCCCGCCGGACGCATCCGCACGAGCGGCGCGCCGCCGGCAGCGGTGTTCTCCGCGTGCCGCTGCCGCTCCTCGCTTCGCGCAGCCTTCGCTTGGCGCCCACCTCCGGTGCGCATCTCGGGCCGCTTCTTTGTCTTGCTTCCACCCTTGCGGGAATTGCGCTGAGCCATGCGCGCGAGACTATCAGGGGCGCCGTCCGTCCACGGCCCGATTCGTGGCCGCGCCGGGTCGCGCGTTCGGCGCGCCCCAACTGAAACCGGCGGATGCGGGCGAAGAACAATCGATGCAGCAAAATTCCTTCGCAGGAACGATCGCCTCCCCAGCCGGAATGCAGCTCCCGGCATATGGATCGGTCGACGTGCCCCGTGGCAACACGGGGATCCGTGCGGGACTGGACGTGCTTGGCGGCATCGCGTTCGTGCTGTTCGTCTCGCTGCTGTGCATGCGCGTCGGCAGCGCGGTGTTCGCGGGGCACGGCTGGGCGCCCGCGATCGCATGGGAGAGCGTCTGGCTGATCGTCGCGATCTGCTGCGCGCCGCTGATGCCGAGCGGCGTCGTCCACGACATCTCGTGGCATTCCACGTTCAAAGGGCTCGCGCTCGACTGGCCCGAGCTGCTCTACGCCACGTGGATCCTCGGCGCGTTCGTGAACTACGTCGGCGAGCTGCGCATCGAGCCCGGTCCGCTCGGCTTGGCGCTGGCGGTGGGAACCGCGGAAGAATTCGTCTTCCGCGTCT
The DNA here is from genome assembly GCA_039811765.1 of Thermoleophilia bacterium. Lineage (GTDB taxonomy): Bacteria > Actinomycetota > Thermoleophilia > Gaiellales > SKUG01 > JAGQUL01. The sequence goes on from JBDHZF010000037.1 coordinate 7,592, forward strand.
TGCTGCTCGGCTGGCTCGTCACGAAGCTGCGCGCGCCGGTCGCGCTCACGGTCTCCGCCGTGGTATTCGGGGCGGCGCACCTGCACTCGCTGAGCCTGCTCGGCTTTGCGAACGTCATTCCGCAGATCGCGGGCGGGTTCGTGCTCGGCGCGATCTACCTGCGCGTGCGCAACCCGATCCCCGTGATCCTCGCGCATGCGTACTGGGACTTCCCGTACTTCATGGCGCTCGGCCGTGTGAGCGGCGGCAGCACCGAAGGCGGCATGCCGTCCGTGGCGAGCCTCGCTCCGTGGCTCGTGTTCGTGGTCTACGGCCTGTGGCTGGTGCGCGACGGCGTGTCGCTGCCCGGGCGCGTCAGCGCGATCGGATCCACAGCGACTGGATCAGCAGTAGGCGCCCGTCGGGCATGACTTGCCCGTGGTGAGCGAGCCGCGCTTGATCGCGAGCCAATCGGTGCGCTGAGTCCAGATCCACATCCAGTCGCCGCTGAACGGATAGATGTACACCTGCGTGCCGCCATAGATGCGCAGCGTGCTCCACGAGCGCGACTTCGCGTTCCAGCGGTACGCGACGGCCGTGCTCGGCTGCGAGCAATACGCGGGTTGTGGGTAGATCGCCGGGCACGCGACGGGCTCGTCGCGAACGGCGCCCCACCCTTGGTAGCTGGAGAACACGATGCTCGGATCGACGAACGCCTGCGCCTCGGCCGGCTTCGCGGCGTTCATCGCGAGCGCCGCGACGAGCGCCGTGATCGCGACGAGCAGGATGCGGCGCGCGAGCGCGACGCGAGTAGTGGTTCCAACCATGATTCCTCCCCCAAGGATTCGCTGCTTCCAGTAGACGACGAACAGTAGTCGATGTCAATGTTCCGAGGTCATGCGGCGCCGGCATGCCAGGATGCGCACATGACCGAGATTCGCGTGCTCATGGTGTGCATGGGCAACATCTGCCGATCGCCCATGGCCGAAGCCGTGCTGCGGCACAAGCTGGAGGAAGCGGGCGTCGCCGATCGGGTGCTCGTCGACAGCGCCGGCACGCACTCCTACCACCTGGGCGAGCCGCCGCATCCCGAGACGCAAGCGGAACTGGCGCGACGCGGCGTCGACGTCGGCGATCAAACGTCGCGCTTGGTGACGAGCGCGGATCTCGACGAGTTCGATTTCGTGTTCGCGATGGACCGCGCGAACCTCGCCAACCTTCGCGAGCTCGCGCATCCGGCCGGTGGAATCGACGAGGTGCGCGCCGAGGTCTCCCTGCTGCTGGGCGACGCGGAGGTTCCCGATCCGTACTACGAGGGAGGGTACGAGCGCGTGTTCGAGCTGGTCGACGCGGGTTGCGGCGAGCTACTCGAACGAATTGTCGATCGGGTCACGGCTGAAGCCAGACCTTGAGCTTGTGCTCCGGATCGTTGTTCGATTTGGGAGCGCTGTTCAGGATGCCCTTGACGGCCTCGACCATTCGGCGAGCGAATTCGCCGACCGGATTCTCCGCCGCGCGTTGAGCTGCCTGCTGCGCTTCCTGAATCTTTCGCTGCATCTCGCGCGCGACCTCGTTTTGCGCTTCGATCGCCTTTGCCTTCTCCATCTTGGCCTGCGACAAGAGCTTTCGGTACTCGGCGTCCTTGATCGGCTTGCTGGTGTCGACCGGCTTGGCCTTCGCGGGCTTCGTGGCGGTATTCTTGGCGGTCTTCTTCTTCCCGTTCAAGGCACGCTTCTTGGCATTCTCGATCACTTCGGGCGGAATCTCGTCGCCGTTCGCGTGCGGCCGCGTGGGCTTCAAGTTTTTCGTGCCGGCTTTCGCGCCCGCGACGGCGCCGGCTGCGGCGGCGCCCGTTGCGCTGACGTGAGCGCTGCGGTGCGACGTCGAACGGCTCGCATGCCCATGATTCGTCTGCTTCTTGACGACTTGGGACGCAGCGTGGGAATGCGCGGTGGATGAAGGTACTGTGCTCATGGGTTCCTCACGAGTTCTCGCGTTGGCCGGTTCGCTCCCGCGCTGCTGGTGCTAAACGAATCGTCGACCCGGAGCCTTGCCCGAGTGCTGCGTCGCGCTCGCGCGGCCAGCTCCGGTCGCCGCGTGCGAAGGGCCGGTGCCATGCCGTCGCTTGGGCGGACCGACGTGCTGCGCACCCGCTGTGGCGCCGCTGGTGGCGCCAGACCCCTTGGTATTCGACGGTGGCCCCGAGCGCGGCTTGTTTCGGCGTGCACGCTCGTCCGGTGGACCGATGTGCGGCCGTGCGATGTGCACGCTCGTAGCTCGAACCGTCAAGGTGTCTCCCCCCGTCGAGCGGCATGTGGCGCCGCGGTCGTCTGGCACCAGTGAACCGCGATCCCGAGCCTAGGTAATGGGATGAACTACCTAGGTTTCGCGATCCCGCTTCACTTGATCTGCATGAACGGGCCGCGCAGCGGGATCTCCACGTGCTTCGGTATGCGGCCGGTCGGATTCGGGTGCGCGGGCTTGCCGAGCTGCTTCGCGGCTTCGACGGCGTCGCCGACGAGCGATTTGTGCGAGCGAGGACCCGATTGGCCGGCTTCGCTCCGAGCTGCTTCACGACGGCATGGGCGGCAGCTTTCACGTCGATCTTCGTCATCGTTCGTCCCTTCGAGATACATGGTGCGTGGTGCCTTCATTGGGCACCAGACGCGTGCTCGCGGGCATCGGTGATACCTACCTATTCGGCCGTTGGCGCTCGCCATTTCCCGAACGCCGGCACGCGGCGCGCGAGCACGAGCATGCCGCCGATCACGCCCAGTCCGCCGAGCAGCGAGGTGGGGCGGATGCCGATCGCTTCGCCCGCCGAACCGGCGACGAAATCGCCCACGGGCGGGCCGCCTGTCACCACCATGATGTGCACGGCGCTCATGCGACCGCGCAGCTCGTCGGGCACGTTCGTGAGCAGGATCGTTTGGCGGAACACCGCGCTCACCATGTCGGACGCGCCTGCCGCGGCGAGCAGCAGCAACGCGAGCCACAGCCACGGCGACAGCGCGAACAGCGCGATGAAGCCGCCCCACGCCCCCACCGCCAGCAGGACCGCGAGCCCCTCGCGCCGCACGTTGCGGAACACGCCGAGGAAGGCGACTCCGACGAGCGCGCCTGCCGAGGGAGCTGCGACGAGCAGCCCGAACGTGGTGGCTCCGCCGCCGAACACGTCGTGCGCGTAGGCGGGAAACAACGCGCGCTGCTGGCCGAGGACCATCGCGATCAGATCCGCCCAGAACGTGGCGGCGAGCACGGGGCGAGCGCCAACGAACCGCATAGCCTCCACGATCGACGACGCCTCGAACCGGCGCCGCGTCTCCGGCATGAGCGATGGCAGCCCGAGGAACATGAAGAACGCGAAGGCGAACGTGACGGTGTCCAGCAGGTACGCGGCAGACATGCTCACGTGCGTGATCAGAAGCCCGCCGAGGATCGGTCCGAACGTGCGCCCCGACTGCGTGAGCACCTCGCGCAACTGCACCGCGCTTCGCAGCGTGGCGTCGTCCACCAGCGCAGGGATCACTGCGGTTCGCGCCGGCCCGTCGATCGCCGCGAACGACGACGCGACCGCCGCGAGCGCGTACAGCGCCCAGAGCGGCGGCGAATCGTGCGTCGCCAGCCACGCCAGCGTGAGGCTCGTTGCCGCCATCGCGACCTGCACGAGCACGAGCAGCTTTCGTCGATCCATCGAGTCGGCGATCGCGCCGCCCAGCAGCGCGAGCGTGAGCGTTGGCACGACCATCACCAAGCCCAGCAGGCCCACGTCGAACGTGCTCGTGGTGAGCGCGTACACCTGGTAGAACAACGTGACGAGCGTCACTTGCGAACCGATCGAGCTCACGAGCTGCGCGCCGAACATGCGCCGAAACGGCGCGCTCGTGCGCAGCGCGGACACGTCGATCATCGATCGACGCAGGCGCTGCAGCAGCGATGTGCGCGGCTGCGTCAGCCCGGGCCCCACGGAAGGCCGACGACCTGCCAGACCACGAGCAGCGCGGTCCAAGCCACGGTGAACGCGACGAAGTACGGGACCATCAGCGCCATGATCGTGCCGATGCCGGCGCTGCGCCGCCAGCGCGCGGCGAACACGACGATGAGCGGGAAGTAGGGCATGATCGGGGTGAGGATGTTGGCGGGGGAGTCGCCCACGCGGTAGGCGGCGAGCACCACCTCCGGAGCCACGTCCAGTCGCGCGAACAGCGGGATCAGGATCGGCGCGAGCAGCGCCCACTTGGCGATCGCCTGCGGCATGATCAGGTCGACCACCACCGTGATCAGCACCACGAGCACGAGCAGCACGGGCGTGCCGAGGCTCGAGTGCTCGAGCAGGTCGCCCATCCGCACGGCGATGATGGTGGCCATGTTGCTGTAGTTGAAGTACGCGATGAACTGCGCGATCAGCAGGAACAGCAGCAGCAGGCCGGCGAGCGCCGCCCACGAGCGGGTGATCGCATCGATGATCGCGGTGGCGCCGCGGAGCGTGCCTGCGCCGCGCCCGTAGCCGTAGCCGGCGGCGAAGAAGACGATCGCGATCAGCAGCACGAGGCTGCTCATGAACGGCGACTGGCCGAACAGGTCGCCGGTGTCGGCGTCGCGAAGCGGCGCGCCGGGCGGGAACGAGAGCAGGCCGATCAGCGCCACTGCGGCGAGCGACCACAGGCCGGCGAGGCGCAGCCCGCGCGACTCGGCCTCGGCGCTCACCTCGTCGGCGGCGTTGGGCGTGGCGTCGGCGATGGAGCCCGGGCCGCCCTCGGGGGCCTCGGACTCGTCGTATTCCCCCAGGCGTGGCTCGATGATGCGGCTCGTGATGAGGCCGCCGATGACCGTGATCAGCAGCGTGGAGGCGATGCTGAACCAGAGGTTCGCGGTGAGGTCGATCTTCGCCCCGCCGACGAGTTCGATGGATTCGTTGGCGATCTCGGTGAGCACGGCGTCGGTGGGCGTGATGAGGATGTTCACGCCGAAGCCGCCTGCCACGCCCGCGAACGCCGCGGCGATGCCGGCGAGCGGGTGGCGTCCCACGCTGTAGAACGCCGCGCCGCCGAGTGGGATGAGCACGAGGTAGCCGGCGTCGGAGGCGATGCTCGAGAGCACGCCCACGAACACGATCAGGTACGTGAGCGACGCGCCGGAGGCCGTGCGAACGAGCTTGCGGATGAGCGCGCCGATCAAGCCGGAGGTCTCGGCGATGCCCACGCCGATCATCACGACGAGGATGATGCCCATCGCGGTGAAGCCCATGAAGTTCGAGATGAACGACGTGAACATGAACCGGATGGCGTCCGCTGTGAGCAGGCCCTTCACCTCGGCCTTCTGTGTCTTCACCTCGTACTCGTCGGGCAGCGCGGACTCGTCGCCGTCGGGCGCGACCTGCTCCGCGCCGCCCAAGGTGGAACCGTCCACGTCGTGCGGCTGCTGCTCGGCTTGTTCGATCGGCACCGCCACCTCGTACGTGGCGTGCACGTTCGCCCACGCGAGCGCCTGCGAGAGCGCGATCACGAGCACCACGAGCGCGAGGAAGAGGATCGCTGGATGCGGCACCTTGTTGCCGATGCGCTCGATCGCGCCGAGCAGTCGCCCGCCCGATGCCGGCGCGTGCGTGGTGTCCTCGGTCATGCGCCCGACCCCTTCGCGAGTAGTCCGAACAGCGTCGCCTCGGCGACGATGGCTCGCTCGAACTCATCGACGAGCACGCGCTCGTCCGGCCCATGGATCGATGCGAACCCGTCGGTGGTACCCACCAACAGCACATCCGCATCAGGCACGGCCTGTTGGAGCACGGTCACGAGTGGAATCGAGCCGCCAACGCCAGCCGTGACCACCTGGGCGCCGTCCCACGCGGCCGACCACGCTTCGCGCGCGGCGTCGTACACGGGGCCGTCGGTGCGGGCGGCGAACCCGGCGCCGGTTGGACCGGCCTTCGCGGATAGCTGGATGCCAAACGGTCGCACCGCATCGAGGTGACGGATCACCGCGGCTTGCGCTTCGCTGGGATCTTGCTGCGGATGCACGCGAACGTTGAGCAGCGCCCGCGCGCGGGACTGCACGGAGTTCACCGATTCGTCGACGCTGGGGCAGTCCACGCCGATGATCGTGATCGCGGGACCGCTCCACACGCGCGAGCCGAGATCGCCGGTGCCCTGCAGCGGCAGCTCGTCCGGCACGCCCGCGAGTTGGCGAAACTCCTCGTCGGAGCTGCCGCCGCCAGTCCACGGTTCGCGAAGCAGCCCGTCGACCGCCACGTTGCCGTCAGCGTCGTGCAACGAGGCGAGCGCGTGCACGAGCGCGACGAGCGCGTCGGGCGCGGCGCCGCCGAACTGGCCGCTGTGCACGGGCGCGGCAATCGTGCGCGAATCCACGATCACGTTCGCCATGCCGCGCAGCGTGGTGGTGAGCGTCGGCACGCCGGGTCGGATGCTGCCCATGTCGCCGATCACCATCACGTCGCACGCCACGAGATCCGGGCGCAGCGCCGGCAGCTCGTCGATGCGTCCGCCGCCGACTTCCTCCTCGCCCTCGATCAGCAGTTTTACGGTGACGGGCAGTTCGTCGCCCCACGCGCGTATCGCGCCGAGGTGCGCGACGATGTTCGACTTCGTGTCGGCGGCACCGCGCCCGTAGATCGCGCCGTCTCGCTCGACCGGCTCGAACGGGGGCGTGGTCCATGCGCTCTCGTCGCCCGCGGGAACCACGTCGTAGTGGCTGTACAGCAGCACGGTCGGCGCGCCTTCCTTACCGGGGATCGTGCCGCATAAGATCGGGTTTGTGTCGGGCAGGTCCACGCGCTCCACCTGCACGCCCGCTTCGCGCGCCATGCGCTCGACGGCCGCGTACGCTTGCTCGATCGGTTCCTTCGGCCGGCCATCGCCGGAGATCGAGGGGATCCGCACCAGCTCGTCGAGCTGCTCGCGCAGCTGCGGCATGAGCGAGTCGACGGCTTCGCGCATTCGTGTCGTGGTGGTGGGCATGGGTGCTCCGATCCAGTCGCGGCTGATGCGTGCATGCTCTCCCATGGAACAGACGCGAGTCCACGCCTCGACGCGACCGGGCCAATGTGGATTGCCGGGTTGTTGCCGGAATCCGGAAAACATCCGGCAATTCGGTGCGTTCGTATCGTTTTCCGTTACGTGCGTGCCGAATTGCCTGCGGGGGGACGGCGCGAGCTCTCGATCGTGCCACGTTGTGGGCATGGCTTCCGAGAAAGTCACGATCAACGACCAGGGGCGCATCGTGATTCCCGCTGCGATGCGCACGGCGCTCGGGCTGCACGGTGGCGACACGCTGCTGGTGAAGCTCGACGAGGAACGTGGCGTGATCGAACTCGCCACGCCGCTCGCGAACCTGCGCTGGATCCAGAACGAGCTGCGCAAGCGTCACGGCGACGATCTGTCGCGGTGGTCCGACGAGTTCATCGCCGATCGGCGTCGCGAGGCAGCGCGCGAGGCCGCGAAGCTCGATCCGCTCGAAGGGCGGGCACTCGACTGATACCCCGTCGCGTCAGCCCTGCACGAGCTTGCGGTACTTGATTCGGCTCGGCTCGAGCGCGTCCGCGCCCTTGCGGCGCTTGAGATCCTCGTGGTACTGCTCGAAGTTGCCTTCGAACCACACCACCTCGCTGTCGCCCTCGAACGCGAGGATGTGCGTGGCGAGGCGGTCGAGGAACCACCGGTCGTGGCTCACCACCACGGCGCAGCCGGGGAAGTGCTCGATGCCTTCTTCGAGCGAGCGCAGGGTGTCCACGTCGAGGTCGTTGGTCGGCTCGTCGAGCAGCAGAACGTTGCAGCCGTCCTTGATCAGCTTCGCGAGGTGCACGCGGTTGCGCTGGCCGCCGGACAGATCGCCCACGCGCTGCTGCTGGTCGCTGCCCTTGAAATTGAACTTGCCTACGTACGCGCGGCTTGAGACTTCGCGTCCCACGAGCTCGATCATGTCGTGGCCGCCGGAGATCTCCTCCCACACGGTCTTGGCGGGGTCGAGCGCGTCGCGGGATTGGTCGACGTAGCCGAGGTCCACCGTCTCGCCGATCGTGATCGTGCCGGAGTCGGGTTGTTCCTGGCCCACGAGCATGCGCATGAGCGTGGACTTGCCGGCGCCGTTCGGGCCGATGATGCCCACGATCCCGCCGCGCGGCAGCGTGAACGAGAGGTTCTCGAACAGCAGCTTGTCGCCGTACGCCTTGGTGACCTTGTCGAACGTCACCACGTCGTCGCCGAGGCGCTTGCTCATCGGGATGTGGATGATCGAGCTGCCGACGTCCGCGTTCTTCTGCTCGGCCACGAGCTGCTCGTAGCTTGAGAGGCGCGCCTTGCTCTTGGCCTGGCGTGCCTTCGGGCTCTGCTTGATCCACTCGAACTCGCGCTCGAGCGTCTTCTGACGCGTCTGGTCGGCCTTCGCCTCCTGGCGCAGGCGCTCGGCCTTCTGCTCGAGCCAGCCGGAGTAGTTGCCCTTCCACGGGTAGTACTTCTGGCGGTCCAGCTCGAGGATCCAGTCGGCGACGTTGTCGAGGAAGTACCGATCGTGGGTGATCGCGATGATCGTGCCCGAGTACTTCGCGAGGTACTGCTCGAGCCAGAGCACGCTCTCGGCGTCGAGGTGGTTGGTGGGCTCGTCCAGCAGCAGCATGTCGGGCGCGCTCAGCAGCAGGCGCGCGAGCGCGATGCGGCGCTTCTCGCCGCCGGAGAGGTTGGTCACGGGCAGGTCGCCGTCGGGCACGCGCAGCGCGTTCATCGCCACGTCGATCGCGGTGTCGAGGTTCCAGCCGTCGCCGTGGTCGATGAACTGCTGCAGGTCCGCCTGCTCGGCCAGCAGCGCGTCGAAGTCGGCGTCCGGGTCGGCCATCGCCATCGAGACCTCGTTGAAGCGCGCGAGCGCGTCGCGCATCGGGGCGAGGCCGTCTTCCACGTTCTCGCGCACCGTCTTGGACTCGTCGAGGTGCGGCTCTTGCTCGAGCATCCCGGCGGTCTTGTCCTTCGCGATCCACGCGTCGCCGCGGATGTCGGTGTCGATGCCGGCCATGATCCGCAGCAGCGTGGACTTGCCCGCGCCGTTGGCGCCGATCACGCCGATCTTCGCGCCCGGCAGAAACTGCAGCGACATGTCCTTGATGACCTCGTTCGACGGCGGATAGACCTTCGTCACGTTCTGCATCACGAAGATGTACTCGTCGGCCATGGCGCGCTCGCTCCTGCATCGATCGGTGGGACGCGATCATCCTATCCCGCGAGCGATCAGGCCGGCTTGTCGAGCGACTTCAGGCCGCCGAGCAGTTGCGCGCCGAGGAGGCCGATCGCGGCGGCGCCGCCAGCGGCGATCGCGAACGGGCCTCCCTTGAGCGCCGAGACGCCGCCCTTGACGAGCGTTCGAGCGGTGACGCCGCCCAGCACCGCGGCGCCGCCCGCGAGCGCGGCCGTGCGAAGCGTTGGATCGTTCAGTACAGGCGTGCCTTGCGCCACGTCCGACAAGACGTGCGCGGTCGATCGCGCTTCGCCTTTGTTGAACATGTCGAGGTATCCGAACTCGTTCAAACCGATCAGCGACCCAACTCCGATCGCCGCGACGCCCACGATCGGACTCGCGAGCAACGGCGCCTTCGCCGCGGCAAACACGCGCCCGAAGCCGGTGGCTTGCCCCGCGGTCTGCCGCATCGCGGCGGCGAACAGTCCCGCGCCGAACAGGCCGCCCCCGACCATCGCCATTCCGGCCCGTCCGGACTTCGTGCCGACCAGGTTTTCCTGCGCGCCGCCCTCCTGCGACAGCGCGTCCGCGACGTTGATGCCGCCAGCGACCAACTGCACCGCGGCGAGCGAGGTGGCGATCAGCACCGACGTCTTCATCAGTCGCGAATCCCACTTCGTGAACGAGCGGCCGAGGCTGGCCGCGGAAGCAATCGCGGGCGCCTTCGGATCGATGATCGGCAACCACGGCTTCTGCGTCGCGGCGAGCGCCATCGCGGTGGGGAGGCGACCCAGCCGCCCAAGCGTCGCGTCGAATCCTTGCGCGCGGTAGGCCTCGGGGAACTTCTTCACGATGCGAACCGCGTCGATGACATTCACGACCGGGCCCGCCGTCAGCGCCACCGCAGCGGCGGTCGCGGCCACCTCCGAGCGCCGTTCGCGTGCAGACTTGTGCACCTGAGCCGGCTGCACCTGCGTCGGCAGCGTCGTCTGATTTCCCCCCACGGAAACTGGCACTCGGACTCGAATCCCCCTCTCGTCACTGCGTCGAGACGAGGGGACAGGTCGTTGCACCCGAGAGCGGCCGATCGTTGGCCGGGGCGCGCTCGCTACACTCACGGGCCCATGCGCCCGGTCTTGGTCATCTTCTGCTCGCTGCTCGTGCTTGGGTGCGCGCGAACGGAGGACGCGAAGCAGCCGAGCAAGCCGCCGGCGGTCCCCGTTGCGCCGGCCGCGCCCGCGGAGTCCAAAGCGGTGCTCCCCGTCGAGCAGATCGCCGGCGAGCTGGTGATGACCAAGCTCGCTGGGCCGACCGCGAGCGCGGACGAGCTCGCCGCGATCCGTTCGCTGCAGCTCGGTGGCGTGATCTTGTTCGGCTGGAACGTGCAGGACAAGGCGCAACTCGCGCGTTTGGTGCGTTCGCTGGATGCGGCGCGCGCGCCCGCGGCGAGACGAGCGGGACTGCCCGCCGGCGTGCTCGTCTCCGTGGATCAGGAGGGCGGCGAGATTCGCAACGTGTCCTTCGCGCCACCCGAGCGTACGCAGCCGGAGCTGTTCGGCGGGCCGGTCGAGACGGCGAAGACGGAAGCGCGCGCTGCGGGCGATGCGCTGTCGGCGGTCGGCGTGTCGATGGATCTCGGACCCGTCGCCGATCTGTACCAAGCCCCGAACCACACGATGTCCGGGCGGGCGTTCGGCGGCGACGCCGAGGCAGTCGCGCCGTACGTGGCCGCCACCGTTGCCGGGCTGCAAGCTGGCGGCGTTGCGGCAGCTGCCAAGCACTTCCCCGGCTTCGGCGCGTCCAGCGCGAACTCCGACGACGGCGTCGCGCACGTGGATCGCACGCGCGCGCAGCTCGACGCGGAGGAGCTCGTGCCGTTTCGCGCGGCGATCGACGCAGGGGCCGCGGCGGTGATGGTGTCGCACGGCATCTACGACCAGCTCGGCGCGACGATGCCGGCAGTGCTCGAACCGCGCATCGTCACCACGATCTTGCGCGACCAGCTCGGCTTCGAGGGCGTGGCGATGACCGATTCGATGAACGCGAAGGGCTTTCGCGACGCGTGGGGCGACACCGTGCCGCGCGCCTGCCCGCGCGCCGTGGCCGCCGGAATCGACCTCGTCCTGCTCACAGGATCGCTCGAGACCGCTCGCCTGTGCCGCGAGCGCATCATCGACGCGGTGCGCGACGGCTCGCTCCCCGAAGCGCGCGTGCGCGAGGCCGCCGAGCGCGTGAGCGCGCTGCGCGAGCGCTTCGCCCACGCCCCAGCCGGCTGAGTTGCGCCGCGTCGCGCGTGCTCGGATCGATCACGCGCCGCGTGCCGGATGCCGATGCGTCTCGCAATCGCAGTGCGCGCGCTCGCGCGCGAGGTTGCCGTGGAATCCAGACGAAGCGAACCCCATAACGTCCTCCTGGTAGTCGCCGCCCTGCTCTGGGCTGGCGGCGCTGGCGTGCTCGCATGGTCGATCGCGGGCGAGGACGGGGATTCGATCGCCCTCGACCGCGTGATCGTCGCGGTGGGACTGCTCGCCGGCGCGTGGATCGTGGCGTCGATCGCGGCGATCGTGCCGCGCCGAGGCGAGATCGCGCCGCCCGCGGCGGCGCAGTCGACCTCGGAGCGCGCGCGCCCCGAACCGGTTCGCGTTCGCCAAACCCTCGCCCGGCACGTTCCCGAGACGGTGGTGGACGAGCACCTCGGCGACGCGATCGACGACGTGGACCTCGCTGGCGAACGCGCCGACCTGAGCGTGCTGTTCTGCGACATCCGCGGCTTCACCAGCTGGTCGCAGGACAAGGGCGCGAGCGAGGTGATCGCCGAGCTGAACTTGCTGCTCGGCGAGCTGTCGGCAAGCGTCACCTCCACTGGCGGCACGCTCGACAAGTTCACCGGCGACGGCCTGATGGCGTTCTGGGGCGCGCCGGTCGCGATGGCCGATCACGCCAACCGCGCAGTTCGCGCGGCGCTCGACATGCTCGAACGTCTCGACCGCGTGAACGATCGTCGCAGCGACGACGGGCAGGGACCGTTCGCGATCGGCGTGGCGGTGCACTCCGGCGTGGCGGTGGTCGGCGGCGTGGGCAACGAGCGCCGGCTCGACTACACCGCGATCGGCGACACCGTGAACGTCGCCGCTCGGCTCGAAGCGAGCGCGCGCGACCAGGACGCGCCGCTGATCGTGTCGAGCGCCACCGTCGATCTGCTCGACGGCGAGCTGCGCGACGCTGCGACTCTCGTGGACCAGCTCGACGCATGGGCGCTGCAATGAACGGCGGTCGCGCTCGCATGCTCGTCGTCCTGCTCGTGCTGGCCGGAGCGATGCTCGTCGCGAGCGGGTGCGGCGCGAAAGGATCGAGCGGCGATGCAAAGTCCGCGTCCACGGACGACGCCAGCCAAGTCGACGGGTTCCTCGTCGTGGACGGCAAGGCACGCGGAGCTCGTGGCCTGCCAGCCGCGTCGGCCGACACCCCCGCGACGTCGACCGCGCGCGAGCGCACCGACGTGGCCGACGAATCGGACGAGGACGAGTGGCCCGCGCCTGAGCTCAACGCCGACGGCACGATCGACGACGGCCCCGACCCCTTCGACCAGACGTTCGTTCCGGTGTCGGCGATGCCGATCGAGGACGACCCCACCACCACGAGCGAGATCGCCGCGGCCGCCACGCAGCTCAAGAACGTCGACACCGAGCGCTGGCAACAGTGGATGGACGACGGCGTGGGCAACCCGTTCGACCAGCACGTCGATCCCACCGCGGCCGCGCTGATGCAGGTGACGGTGGAGCGATGCGGCGGCGAAACGCACGTGGTGACGGGATCCGTGCTCGAAGACGAAACCGTGGTGACGACGGCCACCGCCGTGGAGAACGCGGAGCGGCGCGTGCGCGTTGGACCCGCCATGGGCAGCGGCCCGCGCATCGCGGCGATGATCCGCTACCTCGACGTGGACGACGACGTAGCCGTGCTGAAGGTGCCGGGGCTGCAGGTGGAACCGCTCGGCTGGCACCAGCCCGCCAGCACGTCGCCGACGTTCGGCTACGCCTATGGCGTGGCGCCCGGCGGGCGCAACGGCACGCTGCGACGCGTGCCCGTCGTGACGAGCCAGCAGGAGACGTCGATCACCACCGAGCAACCCGACGCGTTCGCCAAGCGCATCACCGATCGCAGCGTGCAGACGCTCGTGGGCGCCGTCACCAGCGGTTTCACGGGCGGCGCGGTGATGGCCACCAACGACGAACGCATGCGCGGCGGCTGGGGCTTCCACGGCATGCTGCGCGCGCGCATGGGCCTGCGGTCGGATACCGCCGGGATCGTGGTTCCGTCGCGCATCGTGGGCGAGGACCTCGACGCCGCCGATCAGCTGCCGGAGTGGTTCGAGATCAAGCCGGGCGGCTGCCCGCAGTGGCACCGCTGAGGCGTTCGTCCTCGCCCAGCATCGCCGCGAGTTCGTGCACGCGAACGGGTTGCGTGCGACCGCGCACCTGCACCGTGGCGGCTTCCGGGCAGCGTCGCTGCAGCTCGTCGGGCAGCAGCTCCCACGTCTCGTGCGCCATCGCGGTGGTGATCTCCAGCTCCTTCGTCGCTTGCTCGAGCCGCGCGGCGAGGTTCACCGTGTCGCCGATCGCGGTGTACTCGAGCCGTCGCTCGTGCCCCACGTTGCCGACCACTACCGAACCGGACGTCACGCCGATGCCGATCCGAAACGGCGTGATGCTCGCGTCGCGCGCACGCTCCACGAGCAGGTCCTGCATCGCGAACGCCGTTCGGCACGCGCGCTCGGCGTGATCGGGCTGGTCGAGCGGCGCGCCCCAGAACGCCATCAGCCCGTCGCCGGTGAACTTGTCGAGCGTGCCGCCGTACTCGAGCACCAGCGCGGCGAGCGCGCCGAGCAACCCGTTGAGCTCGCGCACCACCTGCTCCGGCGGATGCTCCTCCGCCCACGTGGTGAAGCCGCGGATGTCGCAGAACATCACCGACACCTCGCGCTCCTCGCCGCCCAGCTGCACGCCTGCGCCGCTCTCGGCGAGCTGCTCCACGATCGACTCCGGAACGTAGCGTCCGAACGTGTCGCGCAGGTG
>JBDHZF010000038.1:0-21532 GCA_039811765.1 Thermoleophilia bacterium
CGACCTGCAGCGCGAGCTGCGTCGCCCCGTCGCGGCGAGCGCGGTGCTGCTGTTCGGAACGTCTTCGCTGGTGGTGCTGCGCATCGCGCTCGGCGGCGGCGCGCGCATCGCCGACGCGGTGCTCGCGGGCGCGCTCTGGGTGGTCCTCGTGTTCGCGGCGATCGTCGGAACCGCGCGCGCGTGGTCGGCCGAGCGCGAGGACGGCGCGTGGGACGCGCTGCTGCAATCGCCAGCCTCGCGCGTGTCGCTGCATCTGGGCAAAGTCTTGGCCGCGCTCGTGACGACGCTCGTGCTCGACGCGACCCTGCTCGGGCTCTACCTCGCCCTGTTCGGCGGACCCGGCGGCCAGGGAACGCTGCTGCTGGTCGCCGCAGTCGCGCTCGCGGCGGGCGGATTCGCGAGCGTGGGCGTGCTCGTCGCGGCGCTGTCGCTGCGCGCGCGTGGACGCGATCTGCTCGGTGCCACCATCTTCCTGCCGTTGTTGATCCCGCTCGTGATCGCCGCGGTGACGCTCTCGCTCGTGGCATTCGATGCCGGAACCGCGTCCACGTGGCAACTCGTGGCGTTCTTGCTCGCCTACGACGCCACGTTCCTGGTGGCCGGCGTCGCCGCGTTCCCCGAGCTTGCCGTCGAGTAGCGCTGCGACGAGCGAACGCATCGAAGATCGGAGCGCGTGCCGCGTGCGGCCATTTGCCCTGCAACCCACGCGCGAGACGACGTCTGCCCGGTAGGATCGACGCATCGTGCAGCCGGTCTTCGCTCCCCGAACAACGCGCGCGCGGGTCTCGCCGCGACTTGCGGCGATCCTCGCGATTGCGCTCGTGCCGCTTTCGGCGATCCTCGCGTTCGCGTGGGCGCCGATCGCCACGATCGGCCTGGGCGAGCACGGCGTCCAATACGACTTCCCGCAGAAGGTGTTCTACTGGCACGTGCCCGTCGCGCTCGCCGCATACGCCGCGTTCGCGGCCGGCGCGTGGAACGGCCTGCTGTACCTGCTCAAGGACGATGCCGACTACGACGTGCGCTCCTACGCGGGCGTGCACGTGGGCGTGGTGTTCGGCACGCTCGTGCTGCTCACCGGATCGATCTGGGCGAAGGCCGCGTGGGGCGTGTGGTGGAACTGGGGCGACACGCAGCTGCTCGTGTTCTTGACGCTCTACCTGTTCTACGCGGCGTACTTCGTGCTGCGCTTCTCGATCGATCCCGGTCGAGCGCGCGCGAAGGCCAGCGCGGTGTTCTCGGTGGTGGGCGTTGCGCTCGTGCCGCTCAGCTTCATGGCGATCCGCATCGCC
Organism: Thermoleophilia bacterium; assembly: GCA_039811765.1. Classification (GTDB taxonomy): domain Bacteria; phylum Actinomycetota; class Thermoleophilia; order Gaiellales; family SKUG01; genus JAGQUL01. The sequence continues at coordinate 1,293 of JBDHZF010000038.1, forward strand.
GACACGCTCATCCATCCGGTGGTGATCACCAGCGACGGCAGCCGCCTCACTGGTCCGATGTGGGGCACGTTCGCGATCGGCGTCCTCGGATTTTTCGCGCTGTCGATGCTGATGGTGCAGCTTGAGGTCGCCGCGAAGCTGCGCGCCAGCCGCGGATGGTGCGCGAGCGACGACGGCGAGTCGTCCATCGATTCCGAGTCCCGTTCCGAGCCTGCGACGGTGGCGCATGCATGACGGGTGGGAAAGCGTGGCGGCGGCGTACGGCATCGTCGTGTTCGCGATCGTCGTGTGGATGTGGATGATCCTCGGCAAGCTGCGACGCAATCCGGCGCGCGAGCGCTCCACGATCGGGCGCGAGCGATGATCCAGACGCGGCGAACGATTCTCTGCGTGGGCGCGAGCCATCAGACCGCGAGCCTCGCGTCGCGCGAACGATTCGCGCTGGACGGTCCCCGTGGGCGTGAGCTATGCGCGAGCCTCGCGGCGGATCCGCTCGTGGACGAGCTCGTGGCGATCGCCACGTGCAACCGCAGCGAGGTGTACGTGCTCGTCAGCGACGTGGACGCCGCCGCCGGGCTGGCGGTGCAACGCTTCGCCGAGCTCGCGCAGCTCGAACCGCAGGAACTCGCCACGCTGCTGGTGGTGCGCGTTGGCGACGCGGCCGTGGAGCATTTGTTCCGCGTCAGCGCCGGCATCGAGAGCGTGGTCACGGGCGAAGCGCAGATCCAGGGCCAGGTGCGTACCGCGCACGAGCAGGCGCGCGAGCGCGGTACGTGCGGCGCGGTGCTGGATCGCTTGTTCCGTCGCGCGGTGGAGGTTGGCAAACGCGCGCGCAGCGAGACGCGCATCAGCGAGGGGCACGCGTCGATCGGCTCGGTCGCGGCGGAGCTCGTCGCCGATCAGCGCGGCGGCACGCTCGACGGAGCGCGGGTGGTCGTGGTCGGTGCGGGCAAGATGGGCGGGCTCGCCGCGCGCAGTCTCGCGGCACGTGGCGCGACGCGCGTGGACGTGGCCAACCGCAGCGTGGAGCGCGCGTGCGCGGTCGTCGCCGCGAGCGGCGTGGACGGCGAGGGCGTGCCGTTCAGCGAGCTCGACGACGAGCTGGTGTCGTGCGACGTGCTCGTGAGCTGCACCAACGCGCCGCACCAGCTGATCGGCAGCGACCGCATCCAGCGCGCGATGCGCGCACGGCAGGGTCGACAGCTGGTGCTCGTCGACCTCGCGGTGCCGCGCGACATCGAACCCGAGTGCGGCGCGATCGCTGGCGTGCACGCGTTCGATCTCGACGATTTGGAGCGCGTGGTCGCGCAGACGCTGGACGTGCGCAGCGACGAGGTCGCGCAGGTGCAGCGCATCGCGCGCGACGCCACCGTCGAATTCAGCGCATGGATGCGCGCCGAACGCGCGACGCCACGCATCCGCGCAATGCGCGAACACGCCGAGCAGCTGCGGCGCGACGAGCTGGCGAACGTGCTCGATGGAATGCCGCACTTGTCCGACGAGGATCGTTCGCGCATCGACGAGCTGACCCGCTCGATCGTGAACCGCGTGCTGCACGAGCAAACGCTGCAGCTGCGCAGCGTCGCGGAGCAGCTGCGGTGACCAGCCGCGCGACGACGCTGCGCCTTGGCACGCGACGCAGTCCGCTCGCGCTGTGCCAAGCGCACATGGTGCGCGATGCGATCGCTCGGATGGAGCCGCGGCTCGACGTGCAGTTGGTGGAGATCGTCAGCGACGGCGACGCGGACGAACGCGACTTGCGCGACATCGGCGAGCGCGGCATTTTCGCGAGCGCGCTCGAGCGACAGCTCGCGGACGGGGACATCGATTGCGCGGTTCACTCGAGCAAGGACCTCACGCTCGACGCCGGCGACGCGTTGACGCTCGCGGCGTGGCTTCCTCGCGCCGATCCGCGCGACGCGCTGGTGGGCGCGGGATGCTCGCTGCTGGAGCTGCCGCATGGCGCACGCGTCGCGACCGGCAGCGCGCGACGTGGCGCTGCGCTGCGGACCCTGCGCGAGGATCTCGATCCCGTGCCGATTCGCGGCAACGTCGCGACGCGCATCGAACGCGCACGCGAACGCGGCGACGCAGGCGTGTTGCTGGCGATGGCGGGCCTTGCGCGACTGGGCCTGCTCGACGCGGCGAACGAACTCGACGTTCGCGCGTTGGCCGTGGACGAGTTCGTGCCCGAAGCTGGGCAAGGCGCGGTGGTGGTGCAAACGCGCACGCAGGTGTGCGAGCGCACGGGTTTTGATTGGACGCTGCTCGACGACCTCGACACCCGCCGCGCGGTGCAGCTCGAGCGAGAACTCGCGCGGTGGCTTGGTGGCGGCTGCGAGCGACCCGTGGGCGTGCATTGCGAGCTCGCGCGTGGACGCGTGCACGCGTTCTGGGCCGAGGCGCCGATGCGTGCCGGGCGAATCGTCACCATCGAGTTGGTCGAGCTGGAACTCGCGACGCTCGTCTCGGTGCGCGCGCCGCGCGACGTGGACGACGCCGCCGCGTGGAGCGCGCGCAAGATCGCCCCGTCGCTCGCCGAACGATTGGGCGCGCCGCTGGCGCAGGTGCGCTCGTGAGCGGCGCACGGCGCGGCACCGCGTACATCGTGGGCGCCGGACCCGGCGACGCGGGCTTGGCGACGATGCGCGCGCAGGAGCTGATCGCGGCCGCGGATGTCGTGCTGGACGGCGCGACGCTCGACCATGACGCGCTGTGCGAGCGCCTTGTCGAGCACGCGCTCGCGGGGCGCAGCGTGGTGGCGCGCGTTGCTGGCGATCCGTATCTGCTTGATTGCGGGGGCGAACTGGCGTTGCGCTGTCGCGCCGCAAGCGTGCCGTTCGAAGTGGTTCCGGGCGTCGCAGGCGTGCTCGCCGCGTGCGCGGACGCGGGAATTCCCGTCACGCATCGCGACATGTCGCGGCACGTCACGATCGCGAACGCCGGACACGATCGCGACGGCGATCCGGATTTCGCGTGGTTGGCAAGCACCACGGGCACGCTCCTGCTCGCGATCGACGCAGCACGGCTCGGCGACGTGTGCGCGGAGCTGGTGGTGCACGGCATGGCGCCGTCGCGGCTGTGCGCGGTCGTCTCGCGCGGCACGACCAGCGACCAGCGCGTGATCGGCGCGACTCTCGCGACGATCGAGGGACTCGTCGCGAGAGCGGACCTCGCCGAACCGATGCTGCTCGTCGTGGGCGACGTGGTCGAGCTGCGCGAGCACCTCGCGTGGTTCGAACGTCGTCCGTTGTTTGGCACGACGATCGCGGTCACTCGAGCGCGATCGCAGTCCAGCGAACTGGTGGGCCTGCTCGAATCGCTTGGCGCTCGCGTTGCCGAAACGCCAACGATCGCGATCGAACGGCTCGATCCGCGACCGTTGGACGCCGCGATCGACGAGCTCGCCAACACGCCGACGGTCGTGTTCACCAGTCGCAACGGCGTGGAGGCGACGTTTGCGCGGATCGCCGAGCGCGGTCTCGACACGCGCGTGTTCGGCGCAGTGGAGCGCATCGCCGCGGTCGGCGACGCCACCGCCGCGGCACTTGGCGAACACGGGCTGCGCGTGGACATCGTGCCGGACGCGCATGCGCGCAGCGCGGCGGGCGTGCTCGACGCGCTGCTGCAGATGCCGCTGTTCGGAACACGGTGCGCGATCTTCCGCGCCGAGCGCGGCGACGAACGCTTGCCCGAGGAGCTGCGGCGAGCCAACGTGGACGCGAACGTCGTGCCGGTGTATCGAACCGTGATCGAGCCCGCGACCGAGCAGCATGTCGAAGCGTTGCTCGCCAGCGACCTGCTCGCGCTCACCAGCGCGTCCACCGCGCTCAACGCCATCGCGATGGTGGACGATGCCGCTCGATTGCCGCCCTGCGTGACGATCGGTCACGCCACCAGCGCCGCCGCGCACGACGCTGGCTTGCAGGTGGTCGCGCAGGCGACGGAGCCGTCGATGGTCGCGCTCGTCGCGGCGGTGACGGCCGCGGTCACGCGAATGCGGCAAGAATGAAGCCGCCGCCGAGCGCGACCCCCACCCAGCTGTTGACGGTGAAGAACGCATGGTCGATGCGTGACAGGTCATCCGCGGACACGATTGCGTTCTCCCACGCGAGCAGCGCGGCTGCGATCGCGATTCCCGCCCACGCCGACCAGCCCAGCTCGAGCTGCACCGCGGCGAATCCGAAACAGCCGATGGTCGCGGCATGCGCGACCTTCACTGCAGCGAGCGCTCGCGCCAATCCGAATCGCGCCGGCAACGATTGCACGCCGTGTTCGCGATCGAATTCGACGTCCGCCGTGGCATAGATCACGTCGAAGCCGCCGATCCAGCAGGCGATGCCGATCCACATCAGCCAGGGCGCGAGCACGTTCGCGTCCCCGCCCGCGGCCAGCCACGCGGCGAGGGGCGACAGGCCGATCGAGACGCCCAGCACGGCGTGGCACAGCCATGTGAAGCGCTTGGTGTACGGATACAGCACGAACAGCGCGACGGGAATCGGCCACAGCATGCGCGTGATCGGATCCAGCTGGAAGGTCGTCGCCACGAGCAGCGCGAGCGACGCGGCGCACAGCGTCCACACCTGCGCGGGCGTGATCCGGCCCGATGGGATCTCGCGCTCGGCGGTGCGCGGATTGCGTGCGTCGATCTCCGCGTCGATCATGCGGTTGAGGCCCATCGCGAGCGTGCGCGCGCCGACCATCGCGAGCGTGATCCACGCGACGAGCTGCCAGGTTGCCGACTCGTCGACGTCGCGCAGCGCGAGCGCCATGCCGGCGTAGGCGAACGGCAGCGCGAACACGGTGTGTTCGAACTTCACGAGGCTGGCGAGCGTTCGGAGCGTGCGCATCGTCGCTAGCCTACTCGTCGTCGACGTTGCGAAAGCGCGTCGCGCCCTGGTCGGAATCGAGCGCCTCTGCTTCGCGGATCGCAAGTTCCACGATGCCGACGTGCTGCTCGCCCACGCTCACGGCGGGCGCGACCCAGCCAACCGCGAGCGCCGATCCGAGCGCGGTCGCGACAAGCGCGGCGGCGCATCCCGCAAGCACGATCGCGCTGGGTCCCACCAGCGCGTCGCCGAGCAGCGGCAGATTGTCGAAGCCGCGCGCTGCACGACATCCCGCCACTGCGGGCGTGGTCGCGGCAAGCAGCGCGACGGGAAGCGGCAGCGCGTACGCCAGCGTCGACCAATCGATCGCGAGCTGCGCGCCAGGATGGCGAAGCCGCGCCACCGCGCAGCCCGCGACCACCAAGGCAGCTCCGGCAAACAGCAGCGCGATCGCTCCGAGCACGCCTGCGTCGCAGCCGCGCGCGGCGAGCGAGGTGCCCAGCGACCCGCCAGCAAGCAGCCGTCCCGCGACGAGCAGCACGAGCACGCCGCCGCCCAGGAATACCCACGTCCACGCCTGCCACGGGCCGGGCAGCTGCAGTCCGGTTCCGGTATCGATCTCGTCGATCACGAACTGATCGTCGATCACGTTTGCTCCGCCCCGCCCGCGCGCAGCGCGAACATGTCGTCGAGCTGCGACTGCATCCACGCGCGCACGTCGCTCTCCACGACTTGTCGACGCAGCGCATCGGCTCGCTCGCGGCGCTCGGGTTGCGGCATGCGCAGCGCTTCGAGCAACGCGTCCGCTTGTTGGGCGATGTCGAACGGGTTGACGGAGACGACGTATGGTCCGAGCTCGTTGTAGGAGCCTGCTTGGTCGCTCAGCACCACCGCGCCGTCGCGTTCGTTGACGAGCGGGCCTTCCTTGCTGACGAGGTTCATTCCGTCGGCGACGGGGTTGACGAACAGCACGTCGTACTCGCGATAGGCCGCAACTCCCGCCTGGAAATTCGAGTCGAGGTTCACGTGCAGCGGCGTCCACGTCGGTGTCGCGAAGCGATGGTTCACGGCCGTCGCGGCGGCCTTGACCTGCGCGAGGTAGTCCACGTACGCGGCGATGTCTTGTCGAGACGGATCGAGTTGACAGAACATCGACACGCGCCCGTGCAGCTCCGGGTGTTCCTGCAGCAGCAGCGCGTAGGCGTGGAAGCCGCGCACGATGTTTTTCGACGGGTCGGTGCGGTCCACGCGCACGATCAGCTTGCCGTCGCCGTCGACGGGCGTGGGACGCATCGCCGCGATGCGCGAGCGCAGACGCTCCACGGAAGCGCTCGCGGCGTGCTCTTCGAACTCGTCCACTGCAACGCTGATCGGGTACGTGCGCACGCGCGTGATCGCGCCCATGTAGCGCACTGTGCCCGTGCGAAACTCCACGCTCGCGCCCAGGAAGTGATGGACGGTGCGCAGGAAGTTCTCCGTGTCGCGCGGCGTTTGCAGACCAATCACGTCGCACTGCAGCAAGCTCTCGCACACCTCGCGCGCCCACGCCCTCGGCAGCGCGCGCCACGCGCCCGGATCGGGCCACGGAACGTGCAGGAAGAACTGCATGAACGGGTCGGTCGTCTCGTGCGCCTCGGCGAGCAGCTCGCGCACGCGACCTGGCACGAGAAACAGGTGGTAGTCGTGCACGAGCACGAGCGGCAGTTCGCCGTCGATCGTTCCGGCGCGCTGCAATTCCTCCACGACCGCGCTCGCGATTCGGTCGTTGATCTCGCGGTAGCAGCCCCATGCGCCATGCGTGGCGCGATCGATCGTCGGGTCCCAGCCGAATCCGTAGAGACGATGCTGGATGAACCACAGCAGCGGATTTGCGATCTCCAGGTAGTGGCGTTCGTAGGCGCGATCCACGTCGCCGACGATGCGCAGCAGGTAGCTGCCGCCGCCGCGCGCGTGCTCTTCGAACGCGCGCTCGCCCACGGATTCGCGCATCGCGACGTCGCCATCGCCCATCGCGTGTGAAATCCAGGTGACGTCGTGCGTGCGGGCGAGCCCCGCGAGCGCGGTCACCAGCCCGCCGCCGCCGCGCCGCGCGACCAGCTCGCCGCCGTCGGCGACGCGAAACGTCACTGGCCCACGGTTGGACGCGACCAGCAGTCGATGCCGGCGATCCGCGCTCACGCGTTCAGCACGTGCCGGTAGGCGCGCAAGTGGTCGCGCAGGTATCGCGGGGTGAGGAACTCCGCGCGCACGTGCTCCTTGCCGGCGCGCGACATCGCCGCGGCGCGCATCGGGTCGCGCAGCGCCTGCTTGGTCGCTTCGGCCGCTTCCTCGATCGAGTCGACGAGCCACCCGGTCTCGCCGTGCTTGATCTGCGAGCGGATGCCGCCCACGTTGCCGGCCACCATCGGACGGCCCTTCCACAGCGCCTCGCTCACGGTGAGCCCGAAGCCCTCCTTCGTGGACTTTTGCATCACCACGTCCGCAGCGACTTGGAACGCGTTGACTTCCACCGCGCCGACGCCGTCGAGATTGCTGAGCACGAAGGCGTTCTCGTCGCTGCCGATGTGCGTCTTGGTCGCGGCGAGAAACTCCATGCCCTCCGGGTCGTCGGCCGCGAGCGATCCCACGAGCGCCAGCTGCAGGTCCGGGAACTCTTCACGCGCGAGGCGCCATGCGTCGACCACGCCGAGCGGGTCTTTCCACGGATCGAAGCGCGACACCTGGCACAGCAGCGGCTTGTCGGGATCGATGCCGAATTGGCGTACGATGTAGGCGGCGTCGTACGGGTCGAGCGCCATGTTCTTGGGGTTGAGCGGATCGATCGCCGGCGGCACGATCCACGCCTCGCCCGGATACCCCTCGGGCACGTACTCTTGGCGATGGAAGAAGCCGAGCTGGTATGGCTCCAGATGCGGCAGCAGCCCTTCGAGCATCTGCGGGTTGGGCGTCGACAGGTCGATGTGGCAGCGCCAGATCCACTTCGTATCGGAATCCTGTAGCAGCCGCGCGATGCCTGCTGGCTGTGGGTCGTGCACGAACACCACGTCGTAGTCGCTCGCGTCGATGCGATCGGCGTTGAGCTGCTGGTAGCGCTCCCACGTGGCCCATTGCTCGTCGGTGGGCGCGCGCTCGTCGCCCTGCAGCGAGTTGTGGAAGAGCTTGGTGACGTCGAAGAACTCGTCCTCGCCGTGGATGATCGCCCACTCCGGCTGCAGTCCCACGTCCTGCATGAGCGGCATCAGCGTGTACATGATCTCCGCCACGCCGCCACCGTAGGCGGTCGCCGACAGATGCAGCACGCGGGCGCCGTTGAGCGCGCGGCCCAGCTCGACGATCTCGTCGTGCATGCCAGGCACGAGCGTCGTTCGATAGTCGGCAAGCGGCCGGTGGCCGAAGTCGACGCGCTGCAAGGACGGATGGGCGAGCGGGGTGTTGAGCTGGGTCATGCCCAGCCCTTACCCGCGCAGGTCAGGCGGCAGTCTCGGCGACCGTGCGCCGCTTGACCAGACGCAGCGTCGCGCCGGGCTGTTCGTCGGCGAAGCTCAGCACTTCGAACTCGTCGCACACCGCGCGAATGATCGAGATGCCGAGCCCGCCCTCGGGCAAGTCGTCGGTGTTCGCGCCCTCGTACTCGAAGCCGCGGCCGTGGTCTTTGACCTCGACGACGAGCCGGTCGTCGTCGACCTCGTAGGAGACGTACACCTTCGACGCGGTCTCCTCGAGGCCGCTCTCGTCGTAGGCGTGACGAATCGAGTTGGAGCACGCCTCGGTGATCGCGAGCTTGAGATCGGCGATGTCGTCGTCGGAGAAGCGGTGCTCGCGGCAGATCGCGGTGAGCGCGAGTCGGCACAGCGACACGAACTGGGGCTTCGGTGGAATCTCGAGGCTGACTCGCTCGCTCGACACTGTGTGACGCACCTTTCCTTCACCCGCCAAAACCAGTCGCGCGGCGCGCGCCCGTCGTTTCGGCGTCCACCGCGCATGCTTCCCGCGAGGCGAGCGTCCGAAACGACGAGGGCAGCGCGATCGCGCTCGAATCTCGTCGTCGCGACCGGGGAGTGGTCGCGGTCCGGAAATGCTACCCGCTCGCTCGGCGCATGGCTAGTGAATCGAAGCGCGACGGCCGCCGAAGGTCCGAGACGCGGCCCCTCAGATCGGTACGCCGTGCGGTCATCGCTCACTCAGATCGTTCGCGACGTGGGCTCTATCGTGAGGGTTTGCTTGGCGCCGGCGCGCACGATCTGCACCTGCACCGGGGCAGTTGGGTCGAGGCGTCCAGCGACGCGCTGCAGGTCCTCGGTGGAGTTGACGTCGACGCCGCCGATCGCGACGATCACGTCGCCGAGATTCACCGTGCGACCCAAGTAGCTGATCGCGCGGCCCGTGGAAATCCCAGCGCGCGTCGCGGCGCCGCTGACATGCTGCACGAGCGCGCCGTGGCTGACCGAGACGCCGGTTTGCTTGGCGAGCTGCGGCGACAGCGTGACGGTGTCGCCCGCGTCCTCGAGCCCGAGCGAGGCGTACGCGATGTTCGCCGCGCCCGCGCGGTACTGCTGCAGCGCTCGCTCGACGAGATTGCTGGCGACGGCGAACGACAGGCCCACCGAGCCGCCGCTGCGCGTGGCGATCTGCTGGTTGATGCCGATCAGCTCGCCGCGGGCGTTGAACAGCGGTCCACCGCTGTTGCCGGTGTTCACTGCGGCGTCGTGCTGGATCGCGTCGGAGATGTTGGAGTTGGCGTTGATGCGCGAACCGAGCACGACGTGCGGCACGCTCACCATGCCGCGCGTCGCGGTCCAGCGGTAGCCGAGCGGGTTGCCGATCGCGATGACTTCGCTGCCCACGACCACTCGGTCGCTGTCGCCGAGCGGCGCGGCGACGAGCTTGGTCACCTGCGTGGGATCGATCTTGAGGATCGCCAAGTCGTTGATCTGGTCGATCGCGACGCGCTCGGCCTGCACCTCGTCGCCTGCGTGGAAGGTCGCAACGATCAACGACGCGTCCGATCCGGTCTCGTAGTCGCGCACCACGTGCGAGGCGGTGACGATCAGGCCCTGTTGCGCGTCCACGACCACGCCGGTGCCGCGCATGGCGTTGCCGTCGATGGTCGATTCGATCGCGACGGCCGTGTCCAGGCGCGCCGTGATCACCTTGCTGGCGTCGAGCGCGCCGGGGGCGGCGGCCGCGGTGTCGCCGGCGATGTCGAGCGCGGGGAGCGCGGAATCGCTCGAATCGGTGATCCAGCGCGTGACGCCGAACGCGAGGATCGCGACGACGGCGGCTGCAAGCACGAGGACGGGGATGCTGGTTTGGGCGAGGCGGGATCGGATCATGGGGGGCTCCGCTTCGACGGTACCACCGATGTTGCATGTTGACTAGAGTGCAAAACGCTGGGAGTTCGGTGTCCGCCACGCAACATGGTTCCCGCGCGCGAGACGGTCAAACGCCGCGACCGAACCGGCCACCGTGCTGGCCACGGACGCCCCTCGAGGGCGGCAATCGGCTCGCGCTGGCGCGCAGCGGCGTAGAGTCCTTGCATGGTCCGCCGCCGACCCGTTGATTTCGTGGGCTGGCGCCTGTTTCGTCGCGCGCTCGTCGTGCCGGCGCTGGCGCTGCTCGTGCTGCTCGTGACGAGCTTCCGCGCCGACGCGCCCGTGCAGGGCGCGCTGCCTCCTACCCTTGCGAACGCGCAGGCCACCGACATGCTGCACGACGCGAAGGAGTTTCGCGATCGCTTCCCCGACCGCCGCCCGGGTTCTCCGGACGCGATCGACTCGGCGCAGTGGATGCTCGAGCAATTCACGCAGCTGGGACTCGCCACCAAGACCGTGCCGGCCACCACGATCGACCCCGCGACCGGTAAATCGGTTGGCTTGGTCAACGTCGAAGCGACGCTGCCCGGTCGCACGCGTGAGCTGGTGGTGCTCTATTCGCATCGCGACGAGGGCGCCGACGCGCGCGGCGCGGACGCGTCCGGCCAACTGGCGCTGCTCGCGCTCGCAAAGGAGTTGCATGGCACGCGCGATCTGCGACGCACCTACCTGTTCGTCTCCACCGATGGCGCGACGCTCAACGGTGGTGGCGCGCGCGCGCTCGCGGAGCGGATCGCGCACCGCGGCGCGGTCGTGGCGGTGATCGGCCTCGATCGACTCGGCGGCCGCGGCGCGCTGCGCGTGGACGCCGCGCCCAGCGGCGCGCACGCCGCACCCCTTGGGTTGGTGAAGGCGGCGACCAGCGCGGTGGACGCCGAAGGCGGCGACCCGTCGATCGGGTCGGTCGTGCAGCAGCTCGCGCGCTTGGCGGCGCCCGTCACGGTGCGCGAGCACGGGCAATTGCTGCAACGCGGCCTGCCCGCGATCACGATCACCGCAGGCGACGACCAGCTGCGCACGAGCGGCGATCACGGGGTGCAGGACGATCGCTTCGGCAGCGGCGTTCGCGCGGTGCAGCGACTGCTCGGCTCGCTCGAACAAACCGATCAGCTGCAAAGCGCGGGACGCACGTGGGTGATGAGCGATCAGCGCGTGTATCGCGGATGGGCGCTGAAGATGTTCATCGCGTCGCTGCTGATTCCAGTGTGGCTCGCCGCGGTCAACATGCTCGTGCGGCATCGACGCGGCTGGAACCTCGTGGCGGCGATCGGAACGAGCGCGCGAGCGATGCTCGCCGGCATCGCCAGCGTCGCCGTCCTCTGGATGCTCGGTGGCCTTGGGTTGCTTCCCTCGGGCGCTGATCGCCCGCCGAATCCAGGCACGCTCGACGACGTGCGCGTGTTCGCGCTGCTGGTGTGGACGCTCGCGACGATCGCCGCGTGGCTGCTCGCGCGTGGACCGGACTGGCGACGACAACGCAGCAGCGTTCGGGCGAGCGGGATCGGGCCGGACACGCCCGAGCTGGTGGTGCCGCTCGTGGGGCTGATCATGCTCTCGGTGTTGTCGCTCGCCGCCAGCCCGTACGCGGTCTTGTTCGTGATTCCGGCGCTCTACGCGTGGCTGTGGTTGCCGTCGTGGCGCGTGGTGTTCTCCAAACGTCGTGCAACGCTCGTGTGGAGCGCGGGCTTCGTTGGGCCACTGCTCGCGCTGTGGACCATTGCCACCCGCGCCGACACCGGGCTCGGTTCGCCGTGGTTCGCGCTGCAGCTGGTGCAGACCCGCACGATCCCGCCGATGCTTGCGTTGCTGCTCAGCGCGGGCGGTGGATTGGCGCTGCTGCTGCTGATCGCCGCGCGCGGTCGCGTGTCGCATCCCGCGCTGCCCCGCTTGCGCGCGCAGTGGACCGCGCTGCGCGACGGACAGGTTCGCCTCGCCGATCTGCTGCTTCCCACGGGTGTGCAGTCCACAGTTCGTCGACAGCTGCTTCGCCTGCGCGTGCCTGCCGACGCGCGTCGACGCACGCGCCGCTCAAGCCAGACGCGCATCACGCCGAACCCGTCCACGGAGACGGCTGCGCAGCGCGCACGCGAGCGAGCACGCAACCGATCGGCGAATCGCCGACGCGTGAACTCCCGATAACACGGGTAGGGCCACACCAAAGGCCTCACGCGGCCATAGCCGCGGCCGATACCGGCCACACGATGGATCGTTCGCTCACCTACCCGGACATCGCCCGCATCTTTGGGACGACGCTCATCGCCACCGGCGCTGGGTTGTTGCTGTTCGTGCTCGTGACGGTGACGTGGGGCGATCCATTCACTCGTTTGACGGCAAGCAGCGACCAGAAGCAGCTCGCGCGACAGTTCGCGGCGAGCGTGCCCAACACCGCGGATCTGCGCACCGACGCCACGCTCGATCCAGCGCTCACACGCCGCGCCGCGGCGCTCGACCGCAAGCAAACCGCGCTCGGCGAGGCGGCGGGGAAGATCAGCATTCCGCGCATCGGAATGCATCGCTACTTCGTGAAGGGCGCCGGACACGACGAGTTGATGAAGGGCCCGGGCTTGTATCGCGAGGTGCTGTTTCCCGGATCGGGCAGGCCGGTCGCGATCGCCGGGCACCGCACCACGTACGGCGCGCCGTTTCTGGACGTGGACAAGCTCAAGCCGGGCGATCCGATCGTGCTGACGATGCCCTACGGTCGATTCACGTACACGGTGACGCGCACTGAGATCATCAGCCCCGACGATTGGTCGATCATCCAGCCGGGCGCCGCGGAGGTGCACAAAAGCCAGCGCGACCGAGTGCTGCGCACGCGCCAATGCGTCGGCACGTGCGAGCATCTGGTGTTGACCGCCTGCCATCCGAAATACTCGGCCGCGAAGCGAATGGCGGTGTTCGCCAAGCTCTCGAAGGTGCAGCTCGACCCGAAGCTCGCGCGAGCGAACGGAGCTGCGGCGTGAGCCAAGCGTCCGTGTCAGGCGCATACGCGCCGATGCCGCAAGCACCGACGGCGCACGCGCCCGCGGGCATGAACGCGGACGAGGCGGCGCAGAGCGCCTGGGCGCCGAACGTGTTCAGCTGGGTCCTGTGTTGGCGATTCTTGCTGTTGGCCGAGCTGGCGGTCGTCGTGATCGCGGGCCTTGCCACGCACGATTCGGCGTCGATCCTCGCCGCGACCGCGACGTGGACGCTCGTCAGCGTCGCTCCTGCGCTGCGCCCGCCGCGCGGGGTGAGCGCTCGACGAGGCGTGCTCGTGGTCGACCTGGTCGCGTGCGTGGCGTTGATCACGCTCGCGCGCGACGACGTGACGCTGTCGTTGCTCGCCGCGTACGCATGCTCGTGCGCAGTGAGTTGGGCGGCGAATCGGCCGATCGACGCGTTCGTCGCCGGCGCCGCGTGCGCAGGAGCGTATCTTGCGACGGCGTTCGTGGCGCTCGACGAATCCAGCCCCGCTGGAGTAACGGGAACGCTGAGCCTGTTCCTGTTCTTCGCGCTCGCGACGAGCGGGTTCTTCACCGTCGCGCATCGGATTGGCGCGCTCGAGATCGCGGCCGAGATCAGTCGCGAGCGTGGCCGCTACCGCCGGGACCTGCACGACCGGCTCGGGCAGGCGCTCAGTGGCATGCATTTCGAGGCGCAGGCGGTGCAGAGCGCCGGTCCGGACGAGCATACCGGCGCGCGCCTCGCGTCGCTCGCCAACGGCTATCGCGACGCGCTGCGCATGCTTCGCGACCTGTTCACCGTCGGCGACGAGCCGATGATCGGCACCAACGTCGCAAGCGTCATTCGTCAGGAAGCGCGGCGCATGGGCCAGCAAGCCGGCGTGCGGGTGGAGGTGGAGACGACGGGCGACGCCAGCCGCGTTCCGCCATGGATGCGACCGCACATCGTCGCCGTCGCCGGCGAATGCGTCAACAACGCCGTCAAGAACGGGCGCGCAAGCTCGATCGACGTCGCGCTGGACGTGACCGACGAGCTGCTCGTGCTGTCGATCACCGACGATGGCGTCGGGTTCGACAATCCGCCCGGCACGATCACCGAGAAGGAAGGCCACTACGGCCTGCGCGAGATGGCGGAACGCGCCCGCATCTGTGGCGGCGAGGTGGTGATCGCGTCGCAGGTTGGATTCGGCACGCGCGTGCGACTGCAAACGCCGATTCCGATCGACGCGGCGCAAGACGTGCTCGAACGCGACGCGTCCCGGCTGCGCGACAACGTCTGGACGCTGCTGATGGGCCTGCGCGTCGCGCTCGGTCTGGTGGCGATCGCGCAGCTCGTGGCGGCGATCGCGCTCGACGCGAACGCGCAGCTCGCCACGTCGATCGCGTTGGCGCTCGTGGTGGCGGACATCGGCGCGGGCGTGCTGCTCGGCGGTCGCGTCAAGCGACTGCTGCAGCGCGGGGCGGCGCCCGTGGTGGCGTACGCGCTCGGCACTGGCATCGCGTATGGCGCCGCGCTCGTCGCGAACGTGCCGCCGATCATGTTGCTGTACGCGCCGCTCGCGCTGCTCGCAGCCGGCGTCGCGAACGGGCGACGCGGCGCGGCGCGCGCCTCGTGGACGATGCTGGTGGTGGTGGTCGCGGCCACGGCGATCGCTCGCATGCTCGGCGCGTTGTCCGAACACGAGCTGCGCGCCGCGCTGGTGCACGTCACCGACATCGCGCTGCTGTCGATGGCGGCGGTGCAGGGCGCGAAGCTGCTCGATCGCCTCGAGACGCTGCAGATCCGCGTGCGGTTCCAAGCGCTTGCGCGGCTGCGTCACGGCTTGTCGGGCAGGATGCGCGATCAACTCACCGAACGTTTAGAGAAGCTCGAGCGGCACGCACGCGCGCTCGCGGACGATCCACCACGCACGGTGGAGGATTTCGCGCGCGAAACGACGTTGCTGACCAGCGAGAGCACCGAACTCAAACAGCGACTTCGCGACATCGTGCACACCCTTGCAGACCCGACACCACCAGGAAGGACCCCCGCCCATGTCTGAGCAGCAGGTCAGCGTCATCGTCGTCGACGACCACCCGGTCGTGTTGGAGGGCCTGCGCCGCGGGCTGGGCCAGCAGCCGGGCTTGGAGATCGTGGCGGCGTGCAGCGATCCGTCGAGCGTGCTTCGCAACGTCGCGCGACATCGCCCCGCGGTCGTGCTCACCGACCTCAAGATGCCTGATCGCGAACAAGGACTCGGGCTGATTCGCAACGTGATGGAGGGTCATCCCAACACGCGCTGCGTGGTACTCACCTATTCCGAGGATCCCGACGACCTGTTCGAGGCCAACCAGGCCGGCGCGGCCGCGTACGTGCTCAAGGACAGCTCGCTCGAGGAGATCGCGACGGCGGTGAAGGTCGTCGCGGCGGGCGGCCGACCACCCCTCAAGCCGGACTTGGAAGCGATGCTGTGGTCGCGACTTCGCGAAACCGCGGCGCAGGGTCGACCGTACAACCTCACCGATCGCGAATGGAACGTGCTGCGCTTGATCAGCCAGGGTTTCACCAATCAGGAGATCTGCCAGCAGCTGTTCTTGTCGGGTCGCACGGTGCGCCGCGCGGCGACGGAGATCTTCCGCAAGCTCGACGTGCGAAACCGCGCGGAAGCGGCGTCCTTCGCGACGCAAAAAGGCTGGTTCCTCACTTGATCGCGCGGCGCGGCGCGAATGGCGCGGCGCGAACGAACGCCTGGCTCGGCGCGCGACGAGCAACCGGAACGCGCGCAGTGGACAGCGCAGGCGGCGCATGCGAAACGGGAACGGCAACGGGAACGCGAGGCGTGCGCGGCTGCGCGACCGGCGCGGTCAACAGTCCGCGCCGCCACGCGTCTGCAGGGTTGGCGCGCGCGAGCGCGCGCAGGAGCACGGGCGCAAGCCACAGCGCGAGCATGAGCTCGGGAACGCACGTGGCGGCGTTGTAGGCGATGCTGTAGCCGAGCGCGGCGCTGCCAGCGACCGGCGCGAAGAACACGACGCCGCTCGTCACCGCGCACGCCAGCTGCGCCAGCATCGCGAGCGTCACAGCCGGCGCGATGCGCGCCCGACGAGAACCTCGACCGCGCGCGAATCCGGCGAGGCCGAGCATGCCGTACGCGGCCACATAGTCGAGCAGCAGCTGCAGGGGATGGATGATCGTCGCGCCGGCGAGCACGTGCGCGAATCCCGCGCAACAGCCCGCAAGAACGCCGACGCGCACGCCACGCGAAATCGCAAGCACGAGCAGCGGCAATGCCGCGAGCGAGATCGATCCCCCGCTGGGCAGCTCCACGAGCCGGAGCGTGCCCAGCAGCACGCTGAGCGCGACCGCGGCGGCGCTTTCGCACGCGAGCAGCAAATCGTGATGGTTGCGGTGCGGCATCGCCGCTTCCTCGTGTCGCGCGCGCTGGGCTGCTCGACGACCCTGTCGGCGCGGCCGCGCTAGGCCGTTGGCGCGGCCGGAGCAGGCGCGGCCGGAGCAGGCGCAGCGGGCGTTGGCGCGGTCGGCGTGGGCGTAGCGGGGGCTGGGGTCGTCGCGGCACCGCCGGTTTCCGCATCCGGCGCAGCCGCGCCGGCGCCCGTTCCTGTGTCAGCCGCCGTGTCCTCGTCGGCCGCGTCGGCCTTGTCCGCGTCGTCCTCGTCCGGCGTCGCAGCGCCCACCGACACGTCCAAGCCGAGGCTGTCCACCCACTTGTTCGCCGTCCACGGCACCCACACCGGCGTGCCGTTCACCGTGAACCAGTCGCGATTGGACACGCGCGCGAGCGCTTCTTTCATGAAGTCGGACCAGATCTTCGTGGGGGTGCCGCCGCCCGCAACGCCCGGCATCGGAGTGGGCGTGTTGTAGCCCATCCACACGCACGCGGTGAGCTCGGGCGTCATGCCGCAAAACCACGCGTCCTTCGAGTCGTCGGTCGTGCCGGTCTTGCCAGCCGCGTCCTGGATGCCGCTCGCGGCGGTGCCCGTGCCGCCGAGCACGTTGTCGCGCAGGATCGAGCGGATCGTGTCCGCTTGCCAGTCCTGCAGCACGCGCTTGGGCGCGGGATACTTGAGCTTCAAATTCGTGCCGCCGGGCGTCACCGCGCTGAGCACCGCTCGCGGGTCGATCCGCACTCCGCCGCGCGCGATCGTGGAGTAGAAGTTCGTCTGCTCGAGCGGCGTCACGACCTGTGAGCCCAAGCCGATCGACCACACGTTCTCGAGCTTCGACTTGATGCCCATCTTGTGCGCTTGCGCGGAGATCTTCTCCGGACTCATGTCGAGCGTCATCTGCGCGTACACGCTGTTGTCGGACGCGATCGTGGCGCTGCGAATCGACATCGACCCCGAGTACGATCCCGAGTACGTCTTCGGTTCCCACCACTCGCTCGCGCCGGGGTAGCGCACCTTGATCGGACGACTGGTGTAGTAGGTGGTGTCCGGGTTCACGCCTTCGCTCACGTACGTGGCGAGCACCCACACCTTCGCGGTGGAGCCCGGTTGGCGCTGCGCCTGCGCGGCGCGATTGAACTTGGACTGTTCGTAGCTTTCGGTGGACGCCATCGCGCGAATCTGCCCGGTCTTGGTGTCGAGCACCGCGATCGCGCCCGACGGACCGCCGGTCGGCAAGTTCCAGCGCACCGCTTGTTCGGCGAGCTTTTGCAGCTGCGGATCGATCGTCGTCTTGATCTTCAGCCCGCCGCCGCGCACGGTCGCCGCGCCGTACTTGTTCTTGAGCTCCTGCTCGACGTAGTCGAAGAAGTACGGCAGCTTGCGCTCTTTGAACACCTTCGTCGGCGTCAGCTTGATCTTCGTCGCGAGCGCCTGCTGGTACTCGTCGTCAGTGATCATCTCCTGCTCGTGCATCGCCTTGAGCACCGCGTTGCGGCGAGCGGTGGCGGCAGGAAGGTGCTTGGGGTTGTACGGATCGAAGTCCGTCGGCTGCTGCGGCAAGCCCGCGAGCAGCGCGGCCTCGGGAATCGTCAGGTTCTTCGCCGGCTTGTTGAAGTAGGTCAGCGACGCTGCTTCGATCCCGTACGCGTTGTTGCCGTAAAAGACGAGGTTCAGGTACGTCTCGAGGATCTTCTTCTTGGACCACTTCTTCTCGAGCTCGATCGCGAGCGTGGCTTCCTTGGCCTTGCGCGAGAGCGTCTTTTCGACGGTGATCTCCTTGTACAGGTTGCGCACCACTTGCTGCGTGATCGTGGACGCGCCCTGCGCGGTCTCGCCCGATTCGAGGTTCACGCTGAGCGCGCGCAGCATGCCTTCGGGGTCCACGCCGTGATGCTGGTAGAAGCGTTGGTCCTCGATCGCGACGGTTGCGCGCGGCGCCCAGTCGCCCATGTCGGCGTAGTGGATGATCTTGCGGTTCTGGTCAGAAGCGATGTAGCCCATCGGGTCGCCGTTGCGGTCGTACACGATCGAGTTCTGGCCGATGCGTTGCGGCGCGAGGTTGTTGATCGACGGCCATTTCGCGTCGTCGCCCTTGAGGTAGTCGTAGCCTGCCCACGACCCGCCCGCGATCGCGAGCAGTCCGAGCAGGGCGAGCAACAGCAGGACTTGGGCGCGTCGGCGAGCGGTGCGGCGCTCGCGCAGCTTGCGCTGACGAATGGTTCGGCTCATACGCCGTAGATTCTACGCTGGAGGGGTTCGTGTTCGCGGCAGCGGCGCGGCGTCAGGCGGAAAAGTCTTCCGGAGTCACCGTGTCGAGGAAGCTGCGGAAGCGTTCGACCATCTCGTCGGCTTCGCCGATCTGCTCTTGTTCGAACTCGATGCCGCTGTCGAGCACGATCTGCTCGGACGCGAAGATCGGCGCGTCGGCGCGCACCGCGAGCGCGAGCGCGTCGGAGGGCCTGGAATCCAACTCGTGGTCGGTGATGCCGTCGCTGACGGTCACCTGCGCGTAGAAGGTGTTGTCGCGCAGCTCGGTGATCGCGACTTGGGTGATGTCCGCGCCGAGCGCCTCGAGCGCTGTGCACAGCAGATCGTGCGTCGCCGGACGCGGCGGGCGCGCGTCTTGCAGGCGCATGAGAATCGACGCGGCTTCGGGATGCCCGATCCAGATCGGCAGGAAGCGATTGCCGGCGAGGGTCTTGAGCAGCACGATCGGTTGTTTGCCGACCATGTCGAAGCTCACGCCGTAGATGACCATTTCGAGCATGTGTCGGCCCTTCCCCCCGTCCGCAAAATGCAACCACCCGATCCGAGGACCGGGTGGCGGCGAGGTGGGCGTACCTGGATTCGAACCAGGGACCTCATCCTTATCAGAGATGCGCTCTAACCAACTGAGCTATACGCCCGCGAGGGCAAAAGTATGCCACAGTCGCGCGCCGTGCGTCACGCAGCCGCGCCAGTGGCCGAACGCGCGGCAAGCTCCAGTGCGGCTTCGAGCTGGTCGAGCAACGCGAACAGATCGGCGCCCTCGTCGCAGTGCAGCTCGAGCTTCGCGCCCTGGTCGCCGAGCTTGACGCGGCCGCGCACGCCAAGCAGTTGCTCGGCGACGCGATCGACGCGATCGACGAGCTCAGAGTCGGGATCGATGTTCCACTTCGTGCGGCGGGGTCGGCGCGGCTCGCCGCTCGACGCGGCGTGCTCCTCGTCGCGAACGAGCGCCTCGAGCTGGCGAACCGTCAGGCTCCGGTCGACGGTGAGGCGCGCGAGGCGCAGCAGCCGAACGCGGTCGGAGCAGCCCAGCAACGCGCGGCCATGGCCCTCGGTGATGCGTCGCCGTTCGAGCAGCTCGATCGCGTCGTCGGGCAGCTCGAGCAGACGTAGCGTGTTCGCGACCGCGGGGCGGCTCTTGCCGACTGATCGGGCGAGTTCGGCGACGGACATGCCGAACTCGTCCTGCAGCGCGGCATAGGCGCGAGCGGTCTCCAGCGGCGACAGGTTCTCGCGCACGAGGTTCTCGACGAGCGCCAACACCAGCGTCTCGCGCTCGTCGACGTCGTGCAGCACGGCGGGCAGCGCCGCGACGCCGGCCTGCTGCGCGGCGCGCCAGCGCCGCTCGCCGGCGATGATCTCGTACCCGCCAGCAGCGCGAACACGCACTGCGATCGGCTGGATCACGCCATTGGCCTCGATCGAGGTGGCGAGCGAGC
>JBDHZF010000039.1:0-21486 GCA_039811765.1 Thermoleophilia bacterium
CGGCGTGATGCGTCACGCGGCGCGGCGGGTCAGCAACAGCGATTCGTCGTCTTCCGTCGCAGACATGCTGCCTCGAGCACGACCACGAGCATGAACATGAAGAATCCTGATCGCACGACACGAATGAGGAACCCCGGGGAGCTTCGATGTGGTTCCGGGCACCCTTGCTGCGCGAACTTACGATTCTGAGCAACGCCCGAAGGCAGTGCCGCTACACCTGCATCTGGAACAGGGTGCGCACGGCGCTGACGGCCGACGAGATCGTGCGCGTGGCCATCTGGACCTCGACGCCGGCTTTCGCGCTTGCGATCGCGATCTGATGCGGATCGACGGATGTGTCGCCCGCCGCGAAACGAGTGGCGAGATCGGCGGCCTGCGCCTTCGACGCGCTCGGCCCGTCGACGACCAGCGACTTCAAGGTGTTCGCGAAGGACGCGCCTTGGGTGGACGTCGCGGCGTTCGTGGGCGCGATGCCCAACCCCGCGCTGCCGCCGCCCGCGGCGCCGTCGCCACCGCCGAGCCCGAGGTCGCCCATGCCCGACAGCGACCCTTGCAGGTTCGCCTGCCCGGACATGCCCGAGAGCGGGTTCGCGCCGCCCATGCCCGCGGCGCCAGACAATCCACCGATGCTTCCAGCCATCGTCAGCTACCTCGTCCGATCTCGAGCGAGCTGAGCGCCATCGACTTGAGCAGCGTCGCCGCTTTCGACGCGAGCTCGAACGCGCTCTTGGCCTGCATCATGTCGGTGGTCGCCATCAGCGCGCGTTGGCGCTCGTCGTACTTGCCGCCCGCCACGCGCCGAACCGCTGCCACTTCGAGCGCGCCGTCGCGCACGTCGATTCCGCCGAGCGAGCTCGCGCCATGGGCCGATCCGGCGTTGCTGGCGCCTTCCAGCTGCGTGCGGAAGTTGCTCGAGCGCAAGTCGACTTCCTGCCGCTCGTATCCTGGCGTGTAGACGTTCGCCAAGTTCTCGGCCGCGATCTCCGATCGGAAGCGATGCACCGACATCGCCTGCTCGGAGAGGTTGATTCCGTCGAAGATTCCCATCGTTCAGTCGCCTCCTAGCCGCGGCCCATTTCCGCGATCACGCTGCGAACGGCGCTGATCTGGTTGGTTACTTGCTGCGAGATCACGCGGAAGCGGACATTGTCGTTCATCATCGCGCTCACCTCGTTCGCCCGGTCCACGCCCGGCTTCGTGCGCTGCTGCTCGGCGAACATGCTCGAGAGCGACGCTCCTTGGGACGCCGCTTCCACGCCCGAGTGGTACGCGGAATTCGCGCCGAATGGATCGTCGTAGTAGGTGCCGTCCTTCTCGCCCTTGAGCGCGGCGCCGAGCACGCGTTCGAAGTCCACCGTCTTGGCTCGATAGCCGTCGGTGTCGACGTTCGCGAGGTTCTCGGAGTGCAGCTGCTGGCGAAGCGCGAGGCCGTCCAGCGCAGCCGAGTTGATCGCAAAGCTGCGACCGAGGATGCCATCGGTGGAGAACATGGGGAGTCGGGGGCCTTTCGGGGGTCGTGGAGAGCCCGATTGGTCGCCCGGGTGGGCACGGACTCGTGGTTCCACGACTCCGTTGTACGACGCCCTTGCGCTCTTGGCAAGCGAATTCGCGACGCGGATTTCTGCCACGTCCTCTACATCGTTGGCGAGACGACGACGCGCACCGCGGTCGACTCCACAGCCGCGCTCGGCTGCGCGAACGGATCCGGATGCATCACCGGTTCGGTGGAATCGAGCGTGCGCACCGCGGACACGGGCGCGGTGACGCCGCGATCGCCTGAACCAATCGGCAGATCCGCGGTCTCGCTGGGCGTCATCGCCGCCCACGCCACGGCTCCCACCATCACGAGCGCGACTAGCGCCGCGATCGTCGCCACGTATGGCCGCAGCAACTCCTGATCGGTGCTGCGCTCGGTGGCATGCACGCGAACGCGCACCGTTCGATGGCTGGTGGTTGCGGACACGGGTTCGTTCTCCTCGGGCAGTGGGCACGCGGCGGCGCGACGGTAGCTGCTCGCTACTGAAACGGGTATCCCCGATCATCCAGTTCCTACGCGCGCGGGTATGCTTGCGCGCATGAGTGCACCCGCCGCGAACCAGATCCACGTCACGCTTCCCGATGGCTCCACCCGCGAGCTGGAGACGGGTGCCACCGGCCTCGACCTCGCCCGCAGCATCGGCGAGGGCCTCGCCCGCGCGGCGGTGGCGATCCAGGTGAACGGCGGCGACACGCAGGACCTGCGGTTGCCGTTGACCGACGGCGACGAAGTGCGCATCGTCACCACTCGCGACGAGGACGCGCTCGCGGTGCTGCGCCACAGCGCGGCGCACGTGCTCGCGGAGGCGGTGGTGGCGCGGTATCCGGGCACCAAGGTCACGATCGGCCCAGCGATCGACAACGGCTTCTACTACGACTTCGATTTCCCCGACGGCGTGGTCATCAACGACGACTCGCTCGCGCAGCTCGAGGACGACATGCGCGCGCTGATCAAGTCGGGACGGCATTGGGAGCGGCGCGAGGTCTCGCGCGACGAGGCACTCGAGCACTTTCGCTCACTCGGCGAGCACTACAAGGTGGAGCTGATCGAGGATCTGCCCACCGACCAGACGATCACGTTCTACACGCAAGGCGAGTTCACCGACCTGTGCCGGGGTCCTCACGTGCAGGACGCCAAAGCGATGAAGGCGATCAAGCTCACGTCCACGGCGGGCGCGTACTGGCGCGGCGATTCCTCGCGCGAGCAGCTTACGCGTATCTACGGCACGGCATTCTTCAGCAAGGACGACCTCAAGACGCACCTCGCCAACATCGAGCGCGCGAAGCTCAACGACCATCGCGTGCTCGGCACCAAGCTCGACTTGTTCAGCTTCGATCCGATCAGCCCGGGCTCGCCGTTCTGGCACGCAAAGGGGCTCGCGATCTGGAACGCGATCACCGAGATGTGGCGCGAGCAGCACGTGGACCGCGGCTACGGCGAAGTGAAGACGCCGATCTTGTACCGTCCCGAGCTGTGGAAGAAGTCGGGCCACTGGGACACGTACAAGGAGAACATGTTCCTCACCGCACCCGACGAAGAAGGACATCAGTTCGGGCTCAAGCCGATGAACTGCCCGGCGCACGCCACGATCATCAAGACCCGCAAGCTCAGCTATCGCGACCTGCCGGTGCGCATGAACGAGCAGGGCCTGGTGCACCGCTTCGAGGCGAGCGGCGTGCTGCACGGGCTCATGCGCGTGCGCCACATCACGCAGGACGACGCGCACATCTTCTGCGCGCCCGACCAGGTGCTCGACGAGGTGTCGAGCGTGCTCGGCTTCGTTCGGGACCTGATGGCGCTGTTCGGATTCGACGACTACACGATGGAGCTCTCCACGCGCCCCGAGAAGAAGATCGGCGACGACGCGCTGTGGGACCAGGCCGAGGCGGCGCTTGCCGAGGCGCTCGTTCGCAACGATCTGCCGTACTCGGTGAATCCTGGCGACGGAGCGTTCTACGGTCCGAAGATCGATTTCCACGTGCGCGACTCGATGGGCCGCTCGTGGCAGTGCGGAACGATCCAGCTCGACTACAACATGCCGAGTCCGGAGCGATTCGACCTCACGTACACGGGCGACGACAACGAAGAGCACCAGCTCGTGATGATCCATCGCGCGCTGCTCGGCTCGATGGAGCGCTTCATCGGCATCCTGCTCGAGCACTACGGCGGCGAGTTCCCGCTGTGGCTCGCGCCCGAGCAGGTGCGCGTGCTGCCCGTAGCCGATCGTCACATCGACTATGCACGCGAGGTCGTGGCCGCGTTGCGTGCTCGGGGACTGCGTGCCGATGTCGACGAGCGCACCGAGAGCGTGGGGCGCAAGGTGCGCGATGCCGGCATGCAGCGCACGCCGATCGTGCTCGTGATCGGCGACGCGGAAGCGGACGCGCGAACCGTCACGCTCAATCGGCGCGGCTCGGACGACAAGCCAACGATCCCGCTCGCCGACCTGATCGACGACGTGGCGTGCGAAGTTGCCGAACGTCGCTTGTCCGATCACGTTCGGGCGTCCCTCGCCGGCGAATAGCTTCGCGCAGGTTCGGGTGATTGGGGCATCGCGCCGCGATGCAGCGCATGCCTATCCTTTGCTCGTCCGATCGAATCCTTCGGGATTCGATCGGATCCGCACCCCCCCTGCGGTTGGGCTCGCGCTCCTCGGAGACGAGCCCTTTTTTTCGCCTGATTCACGCGCGCACGAGAAACCAGCGGTCTGCGAGGATCGCACCGATGGCGCACGACAACGAAGACACGCAATCGCGATCGGACGAGGGACCCGGCCTGGACCCGCGCCCAATCCAATACTGCCCGTGGTGCGGCGAGCACGTTGGCTCGTTCTGGGGCAAGCGAGACGCGGACGGCGACCATTGGTGCGAGGCGTGCCAGACCTTCTTCCACGTGGAGGAACGGTAGGCTCGCGCTGGCCCAGCCCGGGTGGCGGAACTGGTAGACGCCGGGGACTTAAAATCCCTTGCCTTCGAGCGTGCGGGTTCGACTCCCGCCCCGGGCACTGCATCGGCGCGACGGCAGGACGCTCAAGTACCACGCTCATCGAACCGATATGGGCGCCATGGAACCGGACTCGCCCACATCCGTTCGTCCCAACGATCCTGCGCGCGTGCACGCGAAACAGCGCCGCAGCCTCTTGGGGATGCCAACTCGGCTCGCGCTGCTCCTGCTCGGTTGCGTGGCGTTCTTCGTGCTCGCGATTACTGCGTTCGCGGATCGACAGCTCTCGAACGCCGCGCACGAGCGCGCGCTGAGCGGCGCCGATGCAGTGGTCGCGCGCGTGGCGTCGGACTTCGAATCGTCGACGTCGAAATCCGTCGCCGACGATCCAAACCACACGCTCGCGAACCAGCTGGACGAGATCCGACAAGGCGATGGAGCAATCCGGTCCATCGTGATCACGTCGAATGACGACGGGGACGCCACCGTGCTCGCCGCGTCACCGGCCAAGACCGCCGACACCGCCACGAAGAAGCTCGGCGCACGAGCGCTCGGCGATCGCGGCACGATTCACGCCGGCTCGATCGCTCGGCCCCTCGCGGCGACGGCGCTTGACGAAGGCAGCGTTGGATCCTCCCCCGCTTCCGTCGCGATCGAGTACGACGCGACGCCAGTCGCGGAAGCGCTGAAGACGGATCGACTTCGCCTGTGGATCGGAGCGATCATCGGAGCGTGCGTGCTCGCCGCCGCGCTGTTGATGCTGCTGCGGCGAGAAGTGTTTCGCCCGCTCGACGAGTTGCGGCGCGCGATGCAGCAGATCGGTTCGGGCGCTCGCGGCGTTCGGATCGGCTGGCACCGAAACGACGAGCTCGGTCACGTGGCCTCGGAGTTCGATTCGATGGTGGCGCAGCTCGAAGCGACGCAGGACGAACTCGGCAAGTACGTGAAGCATGACCCCCTCACGGGCTTGCTGACCCAAGCAGCGTTCACCGACCGCTTCGCCGCCGAACTCACGCGCGCTCGACGAGAGGGATATCCGATCACGCTCTTGGCAGTCGATGTGGACATGCTCGACGAAGTCAACAAGACGCATGATCGCGCTGCCGGCGACCAGGTGCTGGCCGACATCGGCTCGGTGATCGGCGGATGCATCCGACCGACTGACGCGTGTGGTCGAGTCGGCGGCGACTCCTTCCTCGTCGCGCTGGTTGGCGCGGAAGCCGACAAAGCCGCCGTGGTCATCGAACGCATTCGCGGCGAGATCGCGCAGCGCGTGGGAATTGGCCCCGAGCGCACGCGTGTGACCTGCGGCTACGGCATCGCCGAGTACCCTCGTCACGCAGTCGACCAGATCGCGCTCGCGCACATGGCGGAGGCCGCGTGCGCGCACGCGCAACGCAACGGCCGCGACAAGGCCCTCGCGTTCGGGCCGTCCGGCGGGTACGTGGACGCCGCCGAGCTGGTTCCGGAAGGCGAGCGCACGGCGGGCGCCCAACCAGTGGGCGCGCGCGAATTGTCGAGCACCGTCCACGCCTTGGCTCGTGCGCTCGACGGCATCGACCCGGTGCTCGGCGGCAGTGCCCACTCGCAACGCGTGGCTCGATACGCCGCCGCGATCGCGCGCGAGCTCGGCCACGGCGACGGCGTGCTGCGTGAGCTTCGTAGCGCCGCCGTCCTCCATGACGTGGGCAAGGTCGCTGTGCCGCCTGCGATCCTCAAGACTCCCGTCTCCCAGCTCGACGACCGCCAACGCGGCGCGCTTCACTACCACGCATGGGTGGCTCGAACCATGATCGGCGGCGCAGGCTTGGCGTCCGTGGCGAACGTCGTGTTCCACATGCCCGAGCGCTGGGACGGCCGCGGTTATCCTGAGCGCCTGCGAGAGGACGCGATTCCGGAATCGAGCCGAATCTTGCACGCCGCGGAGTTGCTCGACGACCTCACCACCCGTGGCGTGGACGGCCAACCGCCGATGTCCGCGTTCGCGGCTGCTGGCGAGATCAAGCGGCTTGCCGGATCGGAGCTGGATCCGAACATCGCCATCTGCCTCGCGCGCCTCGTGCGCGAAGAAGGGCTCGTGGGCAACGTGGCGGCCGCGGAAGAGGAAGCGGCCCCGGCGAAGGACGCCGAGGCCGCTTGATCCTGTTCGAGCGAGTTCGCTGCTGACGATCAGCCGGCGAACGTGCCGCCTTGCAGCCACTCCGGAACGAAGGTGGCGTTGCTGGCGGTCTCGGCCACCGCGGCGGGAGCCGTGGCGCCGAACGATGCCGATGCGCCCGACTTCGCGACGATGCCGACGGCGTTCCAGGCGTCGATGACCGCTTGGGTCTCCGCGCCGGTGCCGTACAGCTGCGTTGCCGCCGCAAGCGTGGCCGCGGCCGCACCGTTGAAGTCGGTGCCCGACTTCATGTAACCGGTGAGCGCCGAGTACCAGATCTTGGCGAGCTTGTCGCTGCCGATGCGCACCGCCACCTCGTATGCAGCCTTGTTCGGGATGCCCGAGTTGTAGTGCACGCCGCCGTTGTCACGCGAAGTGTTGATGTAGTCCTTCATGTGACCAGGCTGCGGGTCGCCCTTGTAGCCGGTGCCCGGCGCCTTCATGCTGCGCAGCGCGTCACCCTCGACGCCCGGCGTGAACACGTCCTCGCCGATCAGCCAGTCAGCGGCCTTCGCGGCGTCGGACGTGCCGAAGCCCGAGCGATTCTCCGACCACTGCTCGATGAGCTCGCCGAAGACGTCGCTCCAGCTCTCGTTGAGCGCACCGGACTGGTTGCGGTAGACGAGACCAGCTGTGTGCTCGGTCACGCCGTGGGTCATTTCGTGACCAACCACGTCGAGTCCCTGCGACAGCGGGATGAACATCTTCCCGTCGCCGTCGCCGTACGTCATCTTCGAGCCGTCCCAGTAGGCGTTGTTGTACGCCTTGCCGTAGTGGACGACGCTCTTCATCTGCATGCCGTTGCCGTCGATCGAGTTTCGACCCAGCACCTGCGAGTAGAACTCGTACACGAGCCCCGCATTGTCATGGGCCGCGTCGATCGCGGCATCGCCAGTTGCGGCCTGGCCCTCGCTGCGGACCAGATCACCAAGACCACCCTTGGGGTAGTCGCTGTTCTTCGCATTGTACGTTGCGCGATTCGGGGTCGCCGACGGCGCCGATGGCACCTGCGTCGAACCCGTGATCGCTCCCACTCCAACCAACGTTGTCATTACGGTCCTCCCACCGTTTCCCTGCCCTGTGGCGAGGGGATTGTCCGGACCGAACCAAACGTATGTCTCCACAAACATGCGTTGGCCCGATGCGGCCGTCCGTTCTGGCCGCTTTCGGCCAGCCCGTCCAGTCCTCCCGGGCGGATCATTGCAGACGGGTCGGCGCAATTGCCAACACGACGCAGAAATTCATGATGGCCGCATGCGGAAACAGGCCACGAGGAATTCGATTCGTCAATCGATTCCCGTCAATTCCCTGATCGGATGCGCGTCGGCGATCCGTCAGCGCGAGGCGGCGATTCGCACCGTGACGGTGCAGGCCGACGAAACATTGCCCGCCGCATCGCGTGCGACGATCGAAAATGTGTAGCGCGCCCCCGGTTTCAATCGCAGGCGCGAGCCTCGAATCGAGGCGGATCGCGCCTTCGTGGTCGCAAGCAGTTGAAGCTGGCTGCGACTGCCCTTCTTCACCACGCGCCGCACCTGGAAGTTGCGCACGCCGACGTTGTCGGTCCCACCGGACCAGCTCAGGACGAGATTTCCTCGCACGATCGATGCTTTCACGCGCGCGGGCGCGGATGGACGCTGCGTGTCGCGCAGTCCCCTGGTCGTTCCGTCGCCGACTGTCGTGCCCGAATCGGTGCCGCCGCCCCCCTCGACCGCGCCGGACGCCGCATACGGAATCAGCCACGCGTTGTAGGTGGCCGCGGCGTCCCAATGGGTCGCCAAGTACGACCCGGCGGCAGGGGCGGGATTGAAGTAGTCGTCGCGATTGCAGTCGAGCACCTTGGCGGCGCAGAACGTCTCCTTGTATTTCGACGTCGGACCACCGTCGTCGTAGCACATGACGTCCGCGCCGTCGTTGCAGTGCCCCACGCCGGACGAATGCGGCGCGGCGTTCACCACCGCGCCCATCGTGTGCATGATCTCGTGCACGAGCACTTCCCAGTGCGGCACACCACCGCCCAGGTCGAACCGATATTCGATCGAATACAGGCCGCCCTTGTTGTTCTGGTTGCCCGCGCCGGCGCTGGAATCGGACGTGAACACGTGGCCGGTTCCCGCGGCGCCCGTCGTGGACGGCGAGTCGTAGTACACGACGTACCGCTCGTTGCTGCCCTTGTCGCCGTTGAATTGATAACCCTGCGCACGCAATCCGTCGACGATGTCGCCGAACGACGCGCTGCCGCTCGTCTCGGAGTCGAGCGTGGCTTGCAGGACGACTGGCGCGCCGTCGTCCCCGCACCGCACGGGCAAATGCCGCCCTGCAGTTGGTTCGATGGAGCGTGATTCCGCGTCGACGAACGCGCTCACCTTGTAGAACTCCGCCTGCAGTAGCGGCGCCACGGTCGCATAGCGAGACGCGACGCTGCCCGGCCGTGCGTACACGAGCACATAGTGCTGTTGCGTGTCCGGCACGCAGTTCACGTCCGCGACCGTCGCGCGACCCACCGCAGCCACCGGGCCCGGCGCATAGCTGACCGCGGACGCTCCGATCGGCGGCGCGTCCATGCCGTGGATCGTGGCGCTTCGCCCATCCGCCTGCACAACGCGCAGCAACCCGTCGCCGTCCACGCACGCGTCGCCGATTCCCTCCACGTCGAGCGTCGAGCGACATCGAGATCCAACTGCGTCGGGGGCATCCTCGACCGCCTGCTCGTTTGCCGCCTGCACCTGTTGTCGCAGCTCGAGCAATTCGGCTTGCTGCGGCGTCGGGCCATTCGCATCAGGCGCTTGTCCGCCAAACGCGGCGATGGGAATCATCGCCACGGCGCAGACCAACCCAACGATGGTCGCACCGATCGCAATTGTCTTGGCCTGTGGCAGGGCCGCCCTCCGGCATGGATTTGCAGCAACGCCAGCGACATCGGCAATGCATGCAGAAAGTTGAGCCTGTTATGGAAACTTGCATGTAATGGATTTGTTATGGGGTTTGGCTGCAGCGACCGGGTAGGTCACCCGCATGCGAACTCGCCCACGCCCACAGCTCCGCTCGGCCGCGATCGGCGTGCTCGTCATGCTCGTCGTGACCGGATGTGGCAGCACAAGCGATTCCAATGGCGATGCGACGTCCTCCAGCGACGACGCGAAGCAATCGACGAAAACTCCGCCACGACTCGCGCTCCGACAAGTGGGCGCGTTCACGAAGCCCGTCGCGGCCGTGCCCGTGCCCGGCACCGATCAGATCGCGGTGGTCGAGCAAGGCGGCCGGCTGATCGTGGCGTCCGGCATGTCGTGCGCCGACGCGGATCGCTGCCCCGACAAGCCAGTCGACGGTGGCACGACCATCCTCGACCTGACGGGCAAGGTGTCGACCGGCAACGAACAGGGCTTGCTCGGCGTGGCGTTCCACCCCGAATGGCCCGACGATCCGCGCATCTTCATCGACTACACCGACACGAGCGGCGACACGCACGTGGAGGCGTGGACCCTGCGAACGCCGACTGGAAAAGCGGCCTTCAGCAAGGAGCTGCTGCACATCCATCAGCCCTTCGAGAACCACAACGGCGGGGACGTGGTCTTCGGCCCGGACAAGCTGCTGTACATCGGCATGGGCGACGGCGGCGACGCTGGCGATCCAGGCGATCGCGCGCAAGAGGGCGACGAGCTGCTCGGCAAGATGCTGCGCATCGACGTGAACGGCGGCGGTGAACGCGGCTACTCGATCCCCGACGGCAACCTCGCCAAGGGCGCTCCCGAAGTCTGGGCGGTTGGCCTGCGCAACCCGTGGCGATTCTCGTTCGATCCGAAGCTGGGCGACTTGTGGATCGGCGACGTCGGCCAAGACACGTGGGAAGAATTGGACGCGCTCCCGCGCGCGAGCCTTTCGTCGGACGCGACGCCGAATTTCGGGTGGCGGCGACGCGAGGGATTTGCGTCGTTCGACGAGAGTGGCCAAACCGGACCGGGCGAGCTCGTCGATCCGGTCCTCGCGTACGGTCGCAAACAGGGTTGTTCGATCACCGGCGGCGTCGTGTACCGCGGCCGCCTGATCCCTGAGTTGGACGGTTGGTACGTGTTCGCTGATTTCTGTGGCGACGATGTGCGGGTGGTCGACGCGGACGGCGTTCCCGGAGCCACGTTCAAGCGCGGCGAATTGACATGGACCACTCGCGACGGCGTGGCGCAGACCTCCGC
The DNA here is from genome assembly GCA_039811765.1 of Thermoleophilia bacterium. Taxonomy (GTDB): domain Bacteria; phylum Actinomycetota; class Thermoleophilia; order Gaiellales; family SKUG01; genus JAGQUL01. The sequence continues at coordinate 10,829 of JBDHZF010000039.1, forward strand.
GTTCGCGACAGTGCAGCATGGCGAGGTGCTGGCGCTGTCGCTCGCCGGCGGCGTCTACCAGATCGTTCCCGCATGACCGCGTCCGTTCTCGTGCTTTCCGACACCCATCTGCGGCGTGGCATCGACCTTCCAGCGGCCGTGCTGGAACTCGCGGCGCGTGCGGACGCGATCGTCCACGCGGGCGACTTCGTGGATCCGGACGTGCTCGACGTGCTCGAATCGCTCGCGCCCGTGTACGCGGCGCTTGGCAATTGCGATGGTCACGATCTGGCCGCGCGGCTCGAAGCGCGCTACGAACCAACGATTCACCGAGTGCCGTTCGGGATCGTGCACGACGCGGGACCCGCGAACGGCCGACACCAACGACTTCGGAAGTGGTTTCCTCGCGCACGCATCCTTGTGCATGGACACACGCATGCCCCCGAGCTGTCGCGCCACGAAGATGGCGTGATCGTGCTCAATCCCGGCAGCTCGACCCAGCGACGCCGCGCCACGACGCATACCGTGGCGTGGCTCGAGCTCGAGGACGGGGTGGTCGCCGACGCGAACCTCGTCGACCTCGACTAGTCTTCGCACCCATGCTGCGCTTCCCTACCACCGCGATGCTGGCGTTGCTCGTGCTGTGCGCGACGATGCTCGCGGCTTGCGGCGACGACCAGTCGCTTGAATCCGCTCGCAAACGCGCGGACGACGCGGCCCGCCAACAGGTGGATGCCGACGCGAACGGCCAAGACGAGACCGCGGACATCGTGACCCCCCGGCAAGCCGCGCGGATCGGCCGCGAGCTCGACGATCTCGCGAAAGCGTTCGCGCCGGTGAGCGCGCGAATCAATTTCCTTGTCACGGCCGAGACGCTGCGCGAGGACGCCGTGCAGTCGGACACGTCCAAGGCAGCTGAACTGGAGCGAACCGGCGCCGTGCGGCTCGAGGCTCGTCGCTTGCGCACCGTGCTCGCCGACGCGCGACCAGCCGTCGCGAACGTCGAAACCAGCGGCACGACGGCACGCAATGTCCAGCAGCTCTTGCTTGCGGCGATCGACGCCCGGGCCCGGTCGCTGCAACTGCTCGAATCGACGCTGGACGGCATCGCGGCGAAAGTCGGCGATTCAATCGTCGACGAACGCTTCGCGCGATATCGCGCCGCGTGGGAGGAATCCGTGCGGTCGACCCGCGACGCGACGACCGTCGTCCAGGAAGAACGCGCACGCATCGGCCTGGAGCCGGCGCTCGAGGAGGACCTGCGATGACGAAGGGACGTTTCTCGTCGGCGCTCGCCGTCATGGCGATCGTCGCGGCGGCGCTTGTTGCCGCTGTGTCGCTGTCCACGGTGGACCAAGCCTCCGCACGCGAGACCAACTCGCCGTCCGCGTCGGAGCGCGAGATGCGGCGTGATCTGGATCGGCTCGCGGATGCGTGGTCGCTTGGAGGCGGACGATTCGGCTATCCGTTCTGGGAGAAGGCGATGCAGCGATGGCGCGCCGGCGAGCAGTCGACCGCGATGTTTCGCGAGTACGTCACTGGATATCGAGACCTGCTTCGCGCTGGATGCAAGCTGCTGCGCGCAACCGACATCTCGTCCACGAGTGGTCGCGACGTGCGGACCCTGCTTGTCGATTCGTGCGATCGCCGCCTCGACGCGTTGGGCGCGCAGCAGCAATGGCTCGACGCGCTCGTCGACAAGGCGGCGCAAGCTGGATCACGCCTGGACGCGCGCACGGACGACGAAGCAATCGCGAAGCGAGCGCAGGACTTGCGGGACCTCCAAGAAGAGGCGACGCGACAAGAAGCCAAGTACACCGAAGCGATCGAGTCGTCGTACCGAGATGCCCGGCTCGCGATGGATCTCGCGCAGCACGAGCTTGATCAGGCCAGCATGCAACGCATCCCCGAAGACGCGTTCGTGTGACGCGCGCGCGTGTCGCGCGCGAGGCGCTTGAGCTGATCTTTGCGCCAACCGACGAAGAATCGACCGAACCTGCGTGAATCGACGATGCGCATGTTTTCAGCGTATGCAGGGTTCCCTGCAAATTGCCGATATCCACGATGGGTGGTGATGCAATCGTGAGTGGCATCCACAGCATGAGCGAGTCCCTGCAGACGCGAATGCGTCAAGCCGATGTGCGGGCGGCCGAAGCGAGGCTCGACGCAGCGTCACGCGACGAGGAACGTGCCGCTCGGCGCCGCGAAAGCGCGCAGAGCGACGCGGATCGGGCGCACAAACGCGAATCGCGCGTCGACGCCTACGCCTGATCGCCCTTCGGCGACGATTCCGCCGGTCCCCTACCCAGCGACGCGAGCGTCCTGCTGGAGAGGGCGACCGGCGACACGCGTTCTGAGGCGCCGAACGCCACCGCTGCCGCTCCGGCTGCGGCGGAGATGACGGCTCGCGACAGATCCGGGTTGGCGTTCGCGACGTGATCGGTGGTCCACTCGATCGCGTCCTCCACGCTCATGAGCGGCACCGGCTGGAGCGCCGCGCGGCCGCGATCGCCGCGCACTTGAATCGTCGAGTGCGCGATGCCGAGCTCGACGTCGAGCGCGAGCGCCATCGCGTCGAGCGCTCGGTTGTGATCGACGTCGGGCCGGACGCGCACATGCGCGCTCGCTGCGCGAACCCCCGGCGCCAAAGTCCATACGTGCACGTCGTGCGCTTCCTGCACGCCATCCACCGCGACCAGCGCTCCAGCCACTCGATCCGCATCCAGGCCGGCCGGCGCGGAATCGACGAGCACCGCAGCGCTCTCGCGCACGAGCCGCCACGCGCCGAGCAAGATCAACACGGTCAACGCCATGCTGGCGATCGGATCTGCGCGAACCCAACCGGTCGACGCGATCACGACGCCAGCGAGCACCGCCGCGACGGACCCGAGCATGTCTCCCGCCGCATGCAGCACGGCCCCGCGCATGTTCAGGCTCGACGATCCGGCGCGCCAAAGGACGAGCAGGACGATTGCGTTCGCGACGAGTCCGACGACCGCCACGACCGACATGCCCGCGCCGTTCACGTCGGACGGATCGACGAGCCGGCGGACGGACTCGACGAGAATCCACCCGCTCGCAGCGAGCAACGTGGCGCCGTTCACGAGCGCCGCGAGAATCTCCACTCGGCCGTGCCCGAAGGTGCGAGTCGCCGATGCTGGTCGTGCCGCGGCGCGCGCGGCCCACAGCGCGATCGCGTAAGCCAGCACGTCCGTCGCCATGTGGGCGGCGTCCCCGAGCAGCGCGAGGCTGCCGAACACGACGCCGAACACGACCTCGCCGGCCAACACGACGAACCCCACGGACAACGCGACGATCAGCGCTCGGCGCGCCCGTGGATCGCCGGCGAGCGCCACGGGACTCGGCGCGTGCGAATGGGCATGCGAATGGGCATGCGCATGGGGGTGCGAGTGCGAGTGGGAATGCGCGTCGCTCACGTGGTCGTCACCGTCTGCCCCGCGTCGCGCGCCAACAGGTCCTCGATCGTCTCGCGGCGAAGCAGCTCGGCAGCGCGGCCATCCTCGACGAGCACGACCGCGCAGCGGGGCACCATGTTGTAGGTCGACGACATGCTCGCCGCGTATGCGCCTGTGGCGGGCACCACGAGCAGTTCGCCAGGGCGCGGCTGCGGAAGCGGCGCGTCCTCCACGAGCACGTCGCCGCTTTCACAATGCACGCCGGCGACCCACCATGTGGAGGTGGGCTCGTCGTCCACCCGTTCGGCGAGCAGCGCTCGATAGCGCGCTTGGTACAGCGACGGACGCGGGTTGTCGCTCATCCCGCCGTCCACGTTCACGTACCGGATCTCGTCGTCGCCGGTGTGCTTGACCACGCCCACGGTGTAGATCGTCACTGCAGCGGGGCCGACGATGCTGCGTCCGGGTTCGAGCACGACGTGCGGCAACTGCAGGCCGTGATCCGACCACGTTCGCGAGAGCGCGTCCGAGATCGCCGTCACTACCGCCGCGGGCGCGGGCGGATCCTGCGCCTCGGTGTAGGCGATTCCCAAGCCCCCGCCGACGTCGAGCACGTCGATTGCGATCCCCGATCGCTCGCGCAGCGCCACCGCCCAGTCCGCGAGCCAGTCCAACACGCGCGTCCACGGGTCGACGTCGAGCAACTGCGATCCGAGGTGCACGTGCACCCCGCGCGCGTCGAGGTGTGGACTGGCCTCGGCACGTTCGAGCATCTGCGCGGCCACGTCGCCGGGAACGCCGAACTTCGAACCGGCGTGCGACGTGGAGATGTAGCGATGCGTCTCCACCTCGATGTCCGGATTGACGCGGACGAGGATCGCCTGCGACCGGCCACGCGTGGCGGCGACGTGCTCGAGCAGCGCGAGCTCGGACGGCGCGTCCACCACGACCAGTCCAATCCCCCAATCGAGGGCCGCTTCCAGTTCGGCACGGGACTTGTTGTTTCCGTGCAGCACCGAGCGAGCCGGATCCACGCCCGCTCGCCGCGCCACCTCGAGCTCGCCGAGCGACGACACGTCCGCGCCGAACCCCTCGCGAGCGAGCAGCTGCAGCATGCCGATCGAACTGAACGCCTTGGTCGCGTATGCGAGCGTCGCGCTGTTGGGCAGCGTGGCGGCCGCCTCGCGCCACGCGCGTGCGCGCGCACGAACGTCTGCGGCGTCGTAAGCGATCAGGGGCGTGCCGAACCCGTCGGCGAGCTCTCGCACCGACACCCCGCCGATCCGCAGCACGCCATTCGCGCTGTCTGCAGTCGCGGGAAGGATTTGACGAAGTTCCTCGAGCATCGAATCCAAGCCTACGCGACGAGCATCGTTCACTCGGCGAGCGCGCCGATCACCGACTCGCCGGCGAAGGGATCGGCGCGCGGCGTGGCTCGCTCGGTCGGATGGGGCGTCCCGCCCGCCGCGACGCGTTCGCCGAGCGCGGAGTTGCGCGTGCGCGAGTCGACGGTCTTCACCGCGTGGTTGATCGCGGCGCGCTGGCCAACGCACACGCACAGGCGCTGTGCACGGGTGATCGCGGTGTTCACCAGCGAGCGCGTGAGCATGATCCAATGCGACTTGGCGACGGCGCAGATCACCGCGGGCGCCTGCGATCCCTGCGATCGGTGCACGCTGATCGCGTAGGCGAGCATGAAGCTGTCCAGTTGCGTGCGCGGCACCTCGACGACTCGCTCGTCCATGAACTCGATCGTCGCGAGCGCCTCTTCCGCGTCCCAGTCGCGCAGCACGCCGACCTCGCCGTTCATCACTTCGAGGTCGTAGTTGTTGCGCGTTTGGATCACGCGATCGCCCACGCGCAGGTCGCGCACGCCGAGCTTGCGCCCGTCCTTGTTGAGCTTCCACTGGAGTTTCGAGTTCAGAGTCTCGAGACCGCACGGCCCCTTCTTCATGGGCGCGAGCACGAGCACGTCGCGCATCGGATCGAGCCCGTACGTCTTGGGGATTCGCTCCGCGGCGAACTCCACGATCGTTCGCGCGACGTCCTCCGCTTCGTTGCGGTGGACGAAGAAGAAGTCGTCGTCGAGCTCCTCGGGATCGATTCCGAGTTCCACGCTGGCGTCGGAGCGGTTCTTGAACGGCGCTTCGCCTGCCACGATGCGGTGGGCGTTGCGCACGATCATCGAGCGCGCGGCTTGACGGAAGATCTCCGTGAGGCGAACGCTCGGCACGCATCGGGATTCGATGAGGTCGTCGAAGACCTTGCCGGCGCCCACGGGCGGCAGCTGGTCGGCGTCGCCCACGAGCACGAGGTGCGTGGTCGGACCGATCGCCCGCAGCAGCGCGTCGGCGAGCTTGAGATCGACCATCGAGGTCTCGTCCACGATCACGAAGCGCGCGGCGAGCGGATTGCCTTCGTCGTGCAGGAACCCGCCCTCGCTCGGCGCCCACTGCAGCAGCCGATGGATCGTCTGCGCCTTGCAGCCGGTTGCTTCCTGCAGGCGACGCGCGGCCTTGCCCGTGGGCGAGGCGAGCAAGTAGCGCTGCTGTTCGGCGTCGAGCATGAGATCGGCGTCGTCGATCACCTGCAGCAACAGCTTCACGAGCGTGGTCTTGCCTGTGCCTGGCAGGCCTGTGATCAGCGACACGCGCGAGCGCAGCGCGTTCTCGATCGCCTGCCACTGCCCGTCGTTGGGCACGAAATCGCCGGATGTGGGCCGCTCCGGAAGGGCCACGTCCACCGCGGGTAGCGTGCCGAGCAGGTCGCGCACGTTGCGCGCGAGCCGCTGCTCGATCCAATAGATCTCGCGCTGGTAGTAGCGTGGCTCGCCGTTCGGCGCCTGGTCCATCACGAGCTTGTTCTCGCCGATCATCTCGGCGAGCTGCGCGTCGACGATCGAATCGAGGCGCACGAAGTCGGTCATGCCGTCGTCTGGCGCGTCGCCGTCGACGCCTTCGAGGAACAGGTTGCGCCGCACCTCCGTGCGAAGCTCGGGCTGGGTGAGGTAGCAATGCCCTTGACCCTCGGCTTCTTGGAGGCAGTAGACGATTCCCGCCTGAATGCGCCGTGGACTTTCGAGCGGCACGTTCATGTTGCGGGCGATGCGATCGGCGATGCGAAAGCCGATGCCGCGGATCTCGACCATGCAGTAGGGGTCGTCCTCGAGCCGTTCGAGCGCTGCGTCGCCGTACTGTTTGTGAATCTTCGCGGCGATGCCGGTGGTGACACCGTGCTGGGCGAGGAACAGCATCACGCGACGCACCGCGCGGGCGTCCTCCCACTTGGCGATGATCTCGCGCACCTGTTTCGCGCCCATGCTGCGGCCGGACGGAGTCTTCACCGTGAACAGCACTTGCGGGTCGCGATCGATCTGCTCGAACGTGTCCTCGCCAAGCGTGTCGACGATCGCCTTCGCCCAGACCGGCCCGATTCCGTGCACGCTCGATTCGAGGTACGCGACCATTCCGGTGAGCGTGCGTGGCTCGGTGGCCTCGGCGTGTTCGACCTGGAACGACCAGCCGTGCTCGGCGTGCTCGAGCCACTTGCCCGTGCAGCGCAAGTGCTCGCCCACGTTCACGTGCGTGAGCGGCCCCTTGAGCACGACACGCTCGTCGCGATCGTCGACGCCGCGCAGGATCGCGAAACCGCCTTCGGCGTTGGCGAACACCACCGCGTCGATCGTGGCGTCGAGTTCGGTGGCCGCGGAATCGGCGGGAGCTGGCGGCAGGGATCGACGACGCCATTCGCTGGCGTCCGACTTTCCCCGGCGCGCGACTGCGCGTGATCTGTTTGGCAGAGGTGACACCGGCCACATTGTAGAAACCCTCCAGCGCGCGTCGAGGTTCGACTGACAAGTCGGTCGTGAATTTCCGCTCGATGCGAACGTATCCGGCCACGTGCGTGTCCGCGCCATTGCATTCAGCTGGGGATCGCGTATCGTTCGTGGAGCAGCGAGCACGGAGCGCCTGAGGTTGATGCGGCGCCGAGATGCACGGTCACCATCCGGCCTTCGGGTTCGGGCGGAGCACCAGGTATGTCGGCATCGCGGACGAAGGCGCCACCGGCTCGCTGCACCTCTTCTGGGACGCGCAGGCACTGGTTCCAATTCGGCACGCGCGTCACGGCTTTCGATACGCACGCGCCGAATTGCATCCGATGTGCAGGTCGGCCGACGCCGTGCTGCGGCGTTGCGTGCGCATGGGATGGATCGGTAGGGTCGATGTCAGTCGGATCGGCGCTCGATCGCGCGCCGACCGATCGCCCATCGTCGATTCCCTCCGAAGGAAGCTCTCGTGACCGAGCACGCCCCCGCCCCGATCGTGACCGACCCAGACACGTGCCCGTTCCACAGCACCGGCACGCCGCATCCCACGCGTGGCGACGGCAACCGCACGTGGTGGCCGAACCAGATCAACCTGCGCATGTTGTCCGGCAACCAGCCTGTGTCGAACCCGCTCGACGAGACGTTCGACTACGCGGCCGCGTTCGAGGCGCTCGACCTGGCCGCGCTCAAGCGCGACGTCGCCGACGTGCTCACCACGTCGCAGGAGTGGTGGCCCGCCGACTTCGGCCACTACGGCCCGCTGATGGTGCGCATGGCGTGGCACAGCGCGGGCACGTACCGCATCCACGACGGCCGCGGCGGAGCAGGCGCCGGGCAGCAGCGCTTCGCGCCGCTCAACAGCTGGCCCGACAATGTGAACCTCGACAAGGCACGCCGCTTGCTGTGGCCTGTGAAGCAGAAGTACGGCCAGTCGATCTCGTGGGCGGACTTGATGGTGCTCACCGGCAACGTGGCGCTCGAGTCGATGGGCTTCGAGACCTTCGGTTTCGCCGGTGGTCGCGCGGACGTGTGGGAGGCTGACACCGACGTGTACTGGGGTCCGGAGACCGAGTGGCTCGCGGACAACCGCTACCACGGCGATCGCCAGCTCGAGGAGCCGCTCGCCGCGGTGCAGATGGGCCTGATCTACGTGAACCCGGAAGGTCCGGGCGGCAACGCCGATCCCGTCGCCGCCGCGCGTGACATTCGCGAGACGTTCGCGCGCATGGCGATGGACGACGAGGAGACCGTGGCGCTGATCGCCGGTGGCCACACGTTCGGCAAGACGCATGGCGCAGGACCAGCCGCGCACGTGGGCGCGGATCCGGAATCGGCGTCGCTGACCGAGCAGGGCCTTGGCTGGACCAGCAGCTTCGGCACGGGCAAGGGAGCCGACACGATCACCTCGGGCCTCGAGGTGACGTGGACCACAACGCCCGCGAAGTGGTCGCACGACTTCTTCCGACACCTGTTCGAGTACGAGTGGGAGCTGCAGCACAGCCCCGCTGGCGCGCAGCAGTGGGTGGCAAAGGACGGTGCAGGCGCAGGCACGATCCCGCACGCGCACGATCCCGAGCAGCGGATCGCGCCGACGATGCTGACGACGGATCTGTCGCTGCGCTTCGATCCCGAGTACGAGAAGATCTCGCGCCGCTTCTACGAGAACCCCGACCAATTCGCGGACGCGTTCGCGCGCGCGTGGTACAAACTCACGCATCGCGACATGGGTCCCAAGTCGCGCTACCTCGGGCCCGAGGTGCCGGCCGAAACGCTGCTGTGGCAAGACCCGCTTCCCGAAGCGACGAGCGCACCGATCGGCGACGCGGCGATCGCGACGCTCAAGCAGCACATCGCCGACAGCGGCCTCACCGTGTCGCAGCTCGTGTCCACCGCATGGGCGTCCGCGGCGTCGTTCCGCGGCAGCGACAAGCGCGGCGGCGCGAACGGGGCGCGCGTGCGTCTCGAACCGCAACGATCGTGGGAAGTCAACGCGCCCGCGAACCTCGGCGCGACCCTCGCGAAGCTGGAAGAGATCCAGACGACGTTCAACGCGGCCGGCGCCGACCATGTGTCGCTCGCGGACGTGATCGTGCTCGCAGGCGCGGTCGGCGTGGAGCAGGCGGCGAAGGCGGCCGGTCACGACGTGACCGTGCCGTTCACGCCCGGACGCGTGGACGCGACGCAGGAGCAGACCGACGCGGATTCGTTCGACGCGCTCGAGCCGCTCGCCGACGGCTTCCGCAACTACGTGGCGCACGGGTACCCGATCCCGTCCGAGTACGCGCTCGTCGACCGCGCGAACCTGCTCACGCTGAGCGCGCCGCAGATGACGGTGCTCGTGGGCGGCCTGCGCGTGCTCGGCGCCAATCACGACGGCTCGAACCTCGGCGTGCTGACGAAGGCGCCCGGCACGCTGACGAACGACTTCTTCGTCAACCTGCTCGACACGGACCTCTCGTGGGAGGCCGAGGACGGCACCAAGCAGGTGTTCATGGGGCGCAACGCCGCCGGCGAGCTGCTGTGGACCGGCAGCCGCGTCGATCTGGTGTTCGGCTCCAACTCGGAACTGCGCGCCCTAGCCGAGGTCTATGCAAGCGCAGACGCGCGCGAGAAGTTCGTGCGCGACTTCGTGGCCGCATGGGCGAAGGTCATGGACCTCGATCGATTCGACGTCCGAAGCTGACCGTAGCCTCTCCCCTCGTTCATTCGGTCATCAATCGAGGGGAGTCATCATGCTAGGTCGCAAGTTCGCCTCCGAGCTCATCGGCACGTTCGTGCTCGTGCTCGGAGGCGTGGGAACCGCCGTGCTCGCGGGCGAGGGCGTCGGCACGCTCGGCATCGCGTTCGCATTCGGTCTGTCGCTGCTCGTCATGGCGTACGCGGTCGGTCCGGTCAGCGGTTGCCACATCAACCCCGCCGTAACGCTCGGCGTGTTCCTGCGGGGTGGCTTGGCGCTCGGCGAGGTCTTCGCGTACTGGATCGCACAAATCCTCGGCGGCATCGCCGGCGCGGGCGTGGTGCTCGCGATCGCCAAGGGCGGCAAGGGCGGCTATGACGCGTCCTCGGCCGGGCTCGCCGCGAACGGGTTCGGCGAGCACTCGCCCCTCGGGTTCAGCGCGGGCGCTGGCTTCGCGATCGAGCTCACGCTCACAGCGCTGCTGGTGTTCGTGGTGCTCGCAGCGACGGATCGCATCGCCGAGACGGCGTTCGCGGGCATCCCGATCGGCTTCACGCTCGTGCTGATCCACCTCATCAGCATCCCTGTGACGAACACGTCGGTGAACCCGGCGCGCTCGATCGGCCCGGCGATCTTCGCCGGCGGCGACGCGCTCAGCCAGCTGTGGCTGTTCATCGTGGCGCCGCTCGCCGGATCGGTGGTGGGTTGGATCTTCTACAAAGTCGCGTTCGGCGGCGGCGCGCAGGTCGACGCGGGCGAG
>JBDHZF010000040.1:0-21018 GCA_039811765.1 Thermoleophilia bacterium
CAGCACCATGAGCGCTTCGACGGCTCCGGATACCCGCGCGGTCTCGCCGGCGACGACCTGCACGACCATGGCCAGATCGCTGCAGTCGCCGAGGCGTATGTGTCATTGTGCGACCACGACAGCGACGAAGGGGAAGCATTCCCCCCGCACGAGGCGCATCGTTTGATCTTGCAAGCGCGCGGCCGCTTGTTCCGACCGGAAGTGGCCGACGCGTTCGCTGCCGCGATCGCACCGTATGGCCCGACCACGAGCGTGCAGCTGAACGACGGACGCTACGGCGTGGTGGTTCGCAACGTGGCCGGACATCCCACGCTCCCCGTCGTGCGGGTGACGCATGATCAGAACGGGATTCGGTTAGATCCGCCGGTCGAGGTCGACTTGTCGATGTCCAGCGGGTCGATTCGAATCGAGACTGCCACGCCCGGCTTGCCTGGCGATCGCGGCGTGGGTCCGGTGTACCACTGACGGCGGGAATCGCGCCGAGCCGTCACGCGGCGAGGCTCTCCACGTTCATCGCTCCACCGGTGTCGAATTGCACGTGGACGTGCGACCGGTCGGCCACGAATCGGTGCGTGTACCCCGGGCCGGAGATCACCGTGCCCGCGTATGCCCGATCCGTTTCCATCGACGCTCCGCGACCGAGCTGCACGATCGTCTTCGCGCCTGCGGGCGAACCCACCTCGTGCACGTGCACGTTGCCGTGGCTCACGATCGAGCCGCCGCGGAACACCGAGTCGTATTGCTCGGCGACCAAGCCGCCCCACGCGACGATGCGCGAATTGAAGATTCCCTTGCCCGTGAGCGTCACCACGCCGGTGGCTTCGGCTTCGCTCGCTTGCATGTAGCTCACCACGAGATCGGCGGGCTGCTCGCATGCGCGCTGCACGTCCGTGGCGAGCGCGCCCACCTCCACGAGAATCTCTTGCAGCTGCTCGGTGGTGAGCGACACGTTCGCCGCCGTCGACAGCAAGCGCAACCATCGCGCTGCTCGATCGGCGGCTTGCGCGTGGTCGGGGCCAGCTTCTCGAAGGTCCTCAACCACCGAACTGAGATTGGTGACGATGTCTCGATGCATCCGTTCGAGCACGAGCTGCACCGACAGGCCATGCGACAGCTCGGTCCCCTTCGCCGCGGCGGAATCGCGCAACTGGCGCGCTTGCGCGGCCATCGTGCCGATGGCGCGCGGCATGTCGAGCACGCGATCGGCGATCGTCGCCGCGACAGCGCGTTCGCCACCGGCGCGCAGCACGCTCGACATGATCGTACCGTCCACTCGAATCGATCCGCCGCCTTCGAGGCGGGCTCGGTCGACGTTGCCGACCACGGTGATCTCGTCGCGCGCGACCACCGTGCGCCCTTCGCCGACGTCGCCTTCGATGCGAACGCTGCCGTTGAACGCGATGTCGCCGCTGACGGGGTCCACCACTTCGAGCACCAGCTCGTGGCGAACCTCGATGCGTCCTTCGCCGTCGCGCCATGGCGCGCCGTCGACCGTGGCGACCGCCATGATTCCTTTCTCGTCCACTGACACGCCAACGCCGGGTCGAATTCGCGCGTCCTTGACCGCGGGCACGGTGAGTTCCCTGCCGGTCACGTCTCGTCCGGGAATGCCATCGCGCTTTCGAACGCGTCGCAGCAGCGGGGTGTCGGCCAGCACGCCAACGTGGCGTAGCGAGCGAAAGTCGACGAGGTCTTCCAAGTAGCCGTTTCGACCTTCGATCGCGTCGAGGCCAGTCGCGACGACGAGTTCTTCGCCCGGGTTCGCGATCGCGGCGGCGACCGCGGCGTCGTCGATCCCGTACGTCACGCCGGCGGCTTGGAGCTCGGCGTTCGCTTCGGCGATCGTGGGTTCGTTCGGCAGGAGCGTCGTCTCCTCGACCGTCAAGCGAAGCGACGCGGCCGGGGGCATGTCGCGTAACGCGCGCCGACACCCGGACTCTTGGACCACGCGCAGCGTCGCCTCCATGCGGTCTCGACTGACGCCAACGACATAGCGATTGCGCGGCTGGTCGACGATCGCTTCGACGTGGAGGTTCGCGTCCGGCGGCACGCGGCACGTGGACGCTTCGACGCGCTCGCCGAACAGTCGTACGCGAACCGCGTCGATGTCCCAGTTCAACTCGGCGCTGCCCGATCGGGAACCTTCGGCGATTCGCACGACGCCGTCGACGACTTCGACTCGCACAGCATCGTCATCGGACGATGCAGCGCTGGGTGATTCGATGGGCGAATCGGTGCTCACGGGGGGCACCTCGGCAATCGCGCGCTCGAACTTGACCCCGAACGCTACGTGCGCGTGAGCTTTCGGGAGGGTCAACCCTGCCACCCGGACCGCGCAGCCATCAGTTCGATCGACGGAGGGACAGATTTCCCCGATGCGGCGGTCGTTCTTGCAGCTCGTCGCCCATGCTCAGGTCGTAAACGTTCCGGCCCCGCGCACCGATAGACGGGAAAGTGACCCTGGGAGGGACACCATGCGGGACGCATCGTGCCGTAGGGAGGACATCATCGCCGCATTCGAGGATTTGTGTCGCCGACTCGAGGACCGTCGCAGCTCGCTGTGGACGGCCTATGGCGACGCGACCCGAGAACTCGGCTCGAGCGACTACGCGGATGTCGAATCGGAATGCTGGCACGTGCTCGAAGCCGGGCTTGCGGGCGTGGACGCCGAGCGCCGCATGCTGCAACGAGATTTCGAGCGACGCATTTCGATGCTCGACGAAGAAGGAGCCGTGGCTTAGCAAATGGCTGCCGAGGAGCACAGCGACATCGTGGCGCGAGTGGGACGAGCCGACCTTGGCTCGACTTCCACTGGCGCGCTCGCTGCGCACCTCGGCCGTGCTTGCGGACACGTGCTGGTGGACGGACGCGCGATTCGCCAGGGATACCGGTTCCATCCGGAACTCGGCGAGGAGATCCCGGCGTTCTTCAACAAGCGATTCACGACCGGTTCCACGAATCTCGCGGTCACGTTGCAGGCAGGATTCGACCCACAGGCCCACATCGACGCTCGCGGCCCGTTCACCGGGCACGAAGGCTGGGCCGTGGATCCCTTCGCCGATTGCCGCAACACAGCGGACGCGCGCGCGGTGATCGAAGCCGACGACTATCATGCGTCGTTGTGGCTCGCGCGAGTGACAGTCGGCATGCACATGCTCGACGTGTCCGACATCGCCGACCCGCTCTTCATCGCGCAACACCCGAACGAGTTCCGCGCGCTCGCCGAGGAACTCGTCGGCGTGGGGGTCGTGCAGGCGCATGCCTGCCCGGTCTGCAGCGGCGACGAAGATTGACCCGACGCTGGTCGGGGAACGAGGAACGATCATGTGCGGCATCGCCGGATTCAGCTTCACGGAGCACTGCTCGATCGACGCCGGTCAGGCGACTCGCGTGCTGCTCGCGTCCGTGGCTGAACGCGGCGCCGACGCCGCGGGGTGCGTGTACGAGCATCCGAACACGGGGCTCGTGATCGACAAGCAGCCCGGCGGCGCGAGCGCGTTCTTGGCCACAGTGGAGGTGCCGTCCCACATCCGCCAGTTGGTGCTGCACGTGCGCGACTTCACGAAGGGTCGTCCGTCGCTGATGGCGAACAACCATCCGATCCGACACGGATCGATCGTGGGCGTGCACAACGGCAAGATCGCGAACGACGAAATAGTGTTCGAACAGCTTGGACGCTCCCGCTTCGAGGCGGGGATGACGGTCGACAGCGAGGCGATCTTCGCGTCGCTCGACCACGACGGCGACGACCACGCGAGCGCGCTGGAACGCCTCACTGGATCGCTCGCGACGTGCTGGTTCGACGAACGCCGACCAGGAAGCCTGTTCTTGGCCCGGGGATACGGTCGACCGCTCTGGACCGCAACCACCGAACGCGGGGACGCGTTCGTGTGGGCATCCACGCTGGAAGCGCTCGAGATCGCCGAAGATTTTCTTGGCTTGCAGCTGCACAAACGTCCGGTGCGACCCGGGACGATTCTCGAAGTTCGCGATGGCAGAGTCGTGCAGCGCTCGCGGTTCCGCGCCGACGCGCGAGCACAGTGGCTGGTCAATCCGGTCGCGTCGCCCGACGAGAAAGAGCGCGCGCTCGCGCAGCTCGACGAGGCGCGCAACGAGCTTCGGGGCGAGAACGGCGCGCGAATCGCATGACGCGGTAGGGTCGTTCGCGCATGCGCGTGCTCTTGGTCACCTACTACTTTCCACCCGCCGGAGGTGGTGGCGTGCAACGCGTGCTCAGCTGGTGCAGGCATCTCAGCGAACTGGGCTGCGAAATCACCGTCGTCGCGCCCGAAGAGCCGCACTGGGTGGATCAAGACACGACGCTGGTGATCCCACCGGGCGTGACCGTGCTGCGCACCGCCGATCCGTCCCCCGCCGCGCTCATTCCCTCGCGCGCTCTGGCCGAGGTTCGCGGCATTCGACGCGTGCTGCGGCGCATCGCGCTGCAACCGCGACGCTTTGCCGTGCCGGACATCCATCGCAAGTGGCGCGGTCCGGCGCTCGCCGCGATTCGCGCGGCGATGCGTGACGGCCGATCATGGGACGTGGTGATCTCCTCGTCGCCGCCGGAGACCACCCACCTGATCGCGCACGACGCGGCGAAGCTGGTCGGCGCGCCGTGGCTCGCCGACTATCGAGATTCGTGGCTCGACTTGCCGCATCTGCGCATGAACAGTCCGCTCGTTCGGCTCAAGCACCGGCGCAACGTGCGGCTCGCGACTCGCTTGATGCGCGACGCGTCCGCGGCGACGACCGTGAGCGAGCCGCTGGCACGAGACTTGCGCCGACGGCACCCCGCCGTGAACGCGTACGTGCTCGAGAACGGCGTCGAGACGGCGGAAGTCTCGCGTGCGCACGCGCGCGCGGGTGGATTTCGCGATCGAGGTCGCTTCACCATCACGTACACGGGCAACTTCTTCGGTCGTCAGAGCGCGACTGCGTTCCTGGACGGCCTCGACGCCGCGCTGGAAACCGAACCGTCGCTTCGCGACGACCTGCTCGTGAAGTTCGTGGGTGGTCTCAAGCCGAACGAGCTGACACGAGCCACGAACGGCGTGCTCGGATCCATCGTCGAACACGAGCCGTTCCTGCGTCACGACGACGTGCTCGCCACGCAGAAAGCCGCGGACCTGCTGCTGCTCTACGTCGCGCCCGGACGCGGCAGCGAAGGCGTGTACACCGGCAAAGTGTTCGAGTACGTCGCGTCGCGCCGGCCGGTGCTCGCGATCGCGCCCGAAGACAACGTCGCGCGCGAACTCCTCGAGCGCTCGGGTCAGACTTCGGCGGGTGGTGGCGCCGCGGTCGTCGAGGACGCCGAACACGCGGTTGGCAACGCGATCGTCGCCGCGTGGCGTGCATGGATCGCCGCCGGTGGATGCGACGGTGGGCAAGTGCCCGATGTGAACGTGCCCGCCGACGTGCTCGCGTCGATCGATCGCTCGACGACCGCTCGACGCTTGTTCGACTTGTTGAAGACGACGACGGCCCCGCGCTAGCGGAGCCGTCGATCGCAATCGGATATCGAACCGGAGGGGCTATTCGGCCACGGACGCGACCGCGCCCTCCTCCAGCTCGATCAGCTCGCCTTCTTCGCCAATGCCGATGTTGCGCTCGGCAAGTCGTTCGCGAATCAGGAACTGGAATGTTGACCACGCGCCGCGGCGCGCGTCGAACATGCGATACACCTGCCACTCGGTGAGCATGTTCATGTCGGTCTTGCGCGCAGCCGCCCAATCGCTGAACTTCGGCAGCCGACCAGTACGAATCGCGAGGAAGACGCCTTGGTCGATGGCACGTTCGAGGCGCTCCTCGCCGACCGCGACGTCGAACCCGGCTTCCTTGAGCGCGTTGTTGAGCGACCCGAAGGTGTGCCAGTACAAGCTCTTCGACGGCATCGTTCCCTTGCGGGCCTCAATGTCCTTAGCCGTGGGAATGCGGCCGAGTTCGTCGCCGAGTCGACGCAGCAGCATGAGCAGCTCTTCGCGGCTCGCGAATCGTCGCGGGACGAGGCCAGCCTTGCGTTTGGCGGCGTTCCATGAACCGAAGTGCTCGATGACGGTCTGCGGATGCACCGTCGTCTCCGGATCGGCTTCGAACTCGCGCATGGTCGGCGACTTGCCGATTCGCTTCGCGCACTCCGCCAGCTCGCGCAGAATGTGCTCGTCGCTGTAGCGCTTGCGCATGCCGGCCTGGAACTGCTTGAGCCGCTCCGGGTCGATGCTGTCGATCACGCGGTAGATCGTCTTGTTTCGCATGTGCGTCCTGGCCTCCGGCCGGCGGGCGGGGTGCGATTGCAGGGGCGCAATCGCTCCGACACCGTCGCTGGTGGTCGTCTGATGTGTACTGCAGGCGGGACGATCCGGCATCATGCAGCGTGACGACCTGTCGTGGTGGAATGTGCCACCACGCGACAAGCGTCAAACCTCGGCTTGCAACCGCGATTCCGGGCAACGTCCCTGACCCGATGCATCTACGGTAGCATGGAAAACGACTTGCAAGCAATAGCGATCTGACTGACCGAATCGCAGCATCCGACGAATCAGGCGATGTCGCACGGAACCCGACAGTACAGGCGGGTCCCGTCGTCGATCTCGCGCAACTCCCATGCATCGCTCGCGTCGACGATTCGACGTACCGCCGCCGCCATCTCGGGACGCATCGGGAACATGATCACGTCCACCTCGTGCTCGTCGAGATACTCCGCACGCTCGGCGTCCGAACCAAATCTCCCCGGATGGATGAATGGCTCGATCGCCGCTTCGCGGGCTGTCGTGGAGAGCGACGTCTTTGCGGTCGACGTGATCTTCGCCACGGACGTCGCGGCGATCTTGAGCGAGTCCTCCGGATCGGTCAGCACGACGGTTCCCGCGGGGAAGCGTGCGGCGAGTTCGTACGTCGATCGTGGAATGTCGTCATACAACAGACCCGGGCTGTCGAGCGTCGTCCGGGCGCGATTGCCGAACGCGCGATGCACACTGGGGAACGCCACCGCGGCGCTTGCGACGAGCAGGACCGCGACGAACGCGGTCGCGGCCCGCGGTCGGGACGTCATGGCGTCAACTTGCGGAGTGCGTGATCGGCGAGCGCGCACGAACGCCACGATCAGTTCCACCGCGAGCACGACGAGCAACACGTCGAACGTGCGCCCCGGCAAGATCGGCTTCATGTGCGTGCCGAGATCGTTGCCGAAGGAACCCGCGCCTGTAGTGAGGGCCGCCACGACCACGAGCGCCGCGGCGAGCGTGCCGATCGCCCAGCCCATCCAAACGCGTGCTGGTCTGCGCGAAGCGACCGCGAACCGCTGGTCGATCGCAACGAGCGCCACCGTGAGCGCGGCCGCCGCGGGCATGATCCGAGTCGTTCGTGGAATCGCGGTGAAGCTGCCGGCGCCGGCGACGAGTTCGGCGCTCACGCTCCACCGCGCGACCGTGCCAAGCAGGAGCGTCGGCACGACGACGAGCAGCAGTGCGCGCATGCGTTCGCGAGAGCCGGCGCGGGTGATCGGAATCACGAGCGCGGCGGCGAGCGTGCCGAGCACGAAGGGCGCTCCCATCGACAGGAACCACTTCCCCGAGATCGCGAACGAGTCGTGGCCGGCAAGCACGTGCTGCCACATCGTTCGCACGCGCGCGCCCGTGTCGCCACCGGTGCCACGTCCGAGCTCGTCGTCGTCGAGCAGCACGGGCAGCATCGCGAGCACCGTCGCCACGAGCGCCCCGGCCACCACGAGCGCCGGGGAGAGCAGGCGTCGCGCGACGCGGCGATCGAACAGCGTCGCGATCGCGAGCATGCCTAGCCCGACGAGCACGAGGTACCAGGCGTAGTTCACGTGCAGCGCGCCAAGCGCGAGCGTGCCCGCCCCGAGCACAACGCACCATCGGCGGGCGTGCAGCGGATCCGGGGCGTCTTCGCCGCCTCCGTCGATCGCGATATGCGCCAAGATCGCGAACAGCGCGGGCAGCAACACGAGTTGCACAACGTTGCCGGGGTATCCGATGGTGCGTAGGATCATCGGGAACTCGTCCCACCAATCCACGAACACGAGCAGGGGCGCGATCACCGTGCACGCCACGGCGCCGGCGAAGCGGCCAGTCGCCACTCGTCCGACTCCCGCGCTGACGATCGTGAGCAACGCGGCTGCGGTCATCGACCATGCTTGCACCGCCACGAGACCGGGATAGGCGACGTTGAACGGACGAGCGACGAACGCGAACAGCTGATGCCATGCGGGCACGAGCACGGCGATGTCGATCGCGCCGTCGTCGAATGGACTCAGCGCATGCGCATCGGGCGCGTGCAACGTCGCGAGCTTGTGCACGAACGACGCGTGGAACGAGCCGTCGCTGTTGAAGGTGGCGCCGTAGACGCCCACGACAATGGCGACGATTCCGGCCCATGCGAGGAAGCCGGTCAGGCATGCCACGCGCAATCGACGCGTCTCGCCGTCGAGATGCGCAGTGCCTCGACCGATTCGAAACCAGCGGGCTGTTGCTGCGAGCACGGGCAAAGCCATCAGCACGCCGAACTGCCATTGCGGCAGGCCCGGCAGCACGACGATTGCGGTAGCGAGCGCACACCATGCCAAGCCAAACACCACGCTCGCGAGCAGAACCATCTCCGTGCACGGGCGCCTCGTGATAGCGAACAGGGACGCGAGCGACCAACCGGGAATCAGGAGCGTGCCGAACGCGAGGGTTGCGACCGCGACGACGACGAACTGGTGGGCGACGCTGTGCACCGAACGATGCTACCAGCGGGCCGGCCCGAATCGAGCCGCCTCCGATAGGCTGCGTGCGGCCATGCCGTCGCAGGAAACCATCACAAGGGACATTTCGCGTCGTCGAGTCGGACTGCCGCTCGTGCTCGCCGCGCCAATCGCGCGCGTCGCACGGTTGGTGTCGCGGATGTTCGGACGCGAAGGCGGCGCGATTCCGGGGCGCGTGCTGCTCGCGTTGTCGCCGCGCGCGCTCGAGGTGCTCGCTCGGCGCGGTCGCGCGCGTGGCAGACGCATCGTGCTCGTGAGCGCCACCAACGGCAAGACCACCACCACGGCGCTGCTCGCGGAGATGCTCGCCGCCGCGGGTCTGGACGTGGTGCACAACGTGACCGGCGCGAACCTGCGTTCGGGGATCGCCACCACGCTTCTCCAGGCTGGTCGACGCGGCGACGTGTGCGTGCTCGAGACCGACGAAGCGACCCTGCCGCGCGTGGCGCCGGATCTGCACCCCGACCTGATCGTGCTCGGCAACCTGTTTCGCGACCAGCTGGATCGCTTCGGCGAGCTGGAAGTGCTTGCCGATCGTTGGCGCGACACGTTGCAGCAGCTCGATCCGAACGTGGTCACTGTCGTGTACAACGCGGACGATCCGTTGATCGCGTCGCTCGTCGCCGAGCAAGAACACGCGCGCGGGATGCGCACGTTGTCATTTGGACTCGACGATCCGCTCGTCGCGCAGGACTCGCTTCCGCATGCGGCGGATTCGCGTTTTTGCCGAGCGTGCGGTCATGCGCTCGAGTACGAACGATCCTGGGTTGGCCATTTGGGTGCGTGGTCGTGCCCGAACTGCGACGCGCAACGGCCGGAGCCGCGGGTGGTCGTGGAGCGCGCCGAGCTCGACGGCTTGGCGGCCACGAGCATGCAGCTTCGGCTCGACGACGACGAAGGCGCCGTGCTGCGCCTGCCGATTCCGGGACTCTACAACGTCTACAACGCGCTCGCGGCGATCGCCGCCGCGAGCTTGCTCGACGTGACGCTTCCAGTGATGGGGGACGCGATCGATTCCGCGGCGCCCGCATTCGGTCGGTTCGAGCGAATCCCCGTTCCTGGCCCGAACGGCGAGCATGGCACGATCACGCTGCTGCTCGTGAAGAACCCAACCGGGTTGAACGAAGTGGTGCGCACGCTGGTGTCGAGCGGCGTGGATCTCACGGCCACGTTGTTCGCGCTGAACGACGGCATCGCCGACGGGCGCGACACGAGCTGGATCTGGGACGCGGACGTGGAGCCGCTCCTGCAGCGCGCCGGCGCGATGGTCGTCACGGGCGAGCGAGCCGCGGAATTCGGGCTGCGCGCGATCTACGGCGTTCTGGACCCGGACGGCGTGATCTTCGAGCCGGACATCGAGCAGGCGATGTATCGCGTGCTCGAGCGCGCGCGCGAGTTCACCGAGCACGGGCACGCCTACGCGCTCGTCACGTACACCGCGATGCTCTCGATGCGCGCGGCGATCGCGGCGCAGGGATGGACGAAGTCGTACTGGGCGAACGAGCCGAAGAAGCGGAGCAGGCGATGACGACTCATGCTTCGCAGGAATCGTCGCCGGTCTCCCCTGGCTCGCGGCCACGGATCCGGCTGCTGCACCTGTACGACCGGTACCTGAACATCTATGCGGATCGTGGCAACATCCAAGTGCTGCGCCAGCGAGCAGCGTGGCGCGGAATCGACGTGGACGTTCGCGGGCTGGAGCCTGGCGAGCGGTTCGAGCCCGGCGACTTCGACCTGCTGTACGTTGGCGGCGGGCAGGATCGCGATCAGCAGATGATCGCCGAGCGCATGGCCAGCGACAACGGCGCCGCGATTCGCGCGGCGGTCGAGGAAGGCACCTCCTTGCTGGCTGTGTGCGGCGGGTATCAGCTGCTCGGCAGCGGTTACCGCGACACCACGGGCGCGCATCAGCCGGGCGTTGGCTTGTTCGACCTTGCTACAGAGGCCGGCGACACGCGCTTGATCGGCAACGTGGCGATCCGTGCGGAGCTTCCCGCGATCGGCGCGCGCACCGGCGCGACCGTGACGATCGCCGGGTTCGAAAACCACGCCGGACGCACGACGCTTGGCTCGACGGCTCGACCGTTCGGCGCAGTCGTGCATGGCAACGGCAACGACGGAGCGTCCGGCCTCGAGGGGTGCCGTCTGCACCATGCGATCGGCACGTACCTGCACGGGCCGCTGCTCCCGCGCAACCCCCAGCTCGCGGACTGGCTGCTCGCCGCGTCGCTTGCGCACGCGCACGGCATCGATGCCGCGTCGCTGATCGACGCACCCGACACGATCCCCGGCCCGGTCACCGCGCTCGAACGTCGTGCCTTGGCCACGTCGATCGAGCGTGCGAAGTCGGAGTGACGTCTCTCATTTTCCGGGTCTTCGTAGATTTCCGGGGGTGTGTCCGTCGGTGTGCAACTAACCTGCTCGCATCGCCCTGGACGGGCGTTCTTGGCAGGCTAGTTGTCGACTATCCTGCTCGCATCGCCCTAAACGGGCGTTCTGCGCAGGGAAGTCGCGAACACGCGTCGCCACAGCCAACAGTCCTGCCCCGCACGTCGCGCAGGCACTGTACGCGCACGCTCCCAAGCGCACACTCCCAGGAATTCAACGATGAATCCAAATTCCTGGGCGTCGGAGCGTGGTCAGGGTAAGGAGCGCGAGCGACGGCGGAGTGACGACGCTGCATCGGCCCTGAGCGATCGTGGGAGACGACGACAAGGAACGCGAACGAAGGCGTACTCACGTACGTCGAGCGAGCAGCGACGCAGTCATTCGTCTTCCACGATCGCTCACGGCGCCCACAAACTCCCGAAATACTGGAAATCGCCGCCGGGCTGGTAGCCCTTGAGATAGCCGGCGATCGGCGGATGCAGTGGCAGTTTGAGCAGGCCGTCCCGTTCGACCCAGCGGATCTCCTGGATCGCGTGGTCGTCCACGTCGGGTTTCGTGCCAGTCGGGATCGCGCTGGCGTCCGGCACGTCGACGCGGAACACCACGTGGATCACGTGCCGCCCGCTGGCGTGGCTTTCGGGGGCGATCGATTCCACGAGCGCGCACGGCTCGGCGACGGAGAGATGGCGCAAGCCGATCTCTTCGCCGAGTTCGCGGGCGAGCGCGACGGTGAGCGACTCGCCCGGATCCACGCCGCCGCCTGGGAGCATCCAGCGTGGATGCCCGGGTCGTCCCTGACGAACGAGCAAGAGCTGCTGGTCGTGCCAGATCATTCCGCTGACGCGGACGCGTGGCTTTCGGTATCCCATCAGCCGAATCCGCCAGTGGAACCGAAACCGGAATCGCTGCGGACTGCGTCCGACAGCTCGCGTGCTTCCTCGACCGCGGCAAGCCCAACTTGCACGAGCACGAGCTGCGCGATGCGATCGCCCGGTTCGACGACGAACGGCTCTGCGGGGTCGGTGTTGTGGAGCACGACGCGAACTTCGCCGCGGTAACCCGAATCGATCACGCCGGGGCCGTTGACCACGCCGATCCCATGGCGCGCCGCGAGTCCCGATCGCGGGCACACGAGCCCCGCCCATCCATGCGGCACCTCGATGGCGATGCCGGTGCCGACAGTGGCGCGACCGCCCGCAGGCGCAAGCTCGGCGCGTTCGGTTGCGATCAGATCGAGTCCCGCGTCGCCGGGGTGCGCGCGCTCCGGCAACACCGCGTCATCGCGCAGTCGACGCACGCGCAGCGTCTCGGTCATGCGGGCACCTCGTCGTGGGGCGGCGCATCCACGCGGTATTGCTCGATGCGGGCGAGCAGTCGCGTGGGCAAGTGCGCCGTCGCGTGGATGCCGTCTTCGCGATCGTCGCGCTGCACGGGCGCGCCAGCCTCGTACAGCTCGCTGAGAATGCCCGCGCTCGCGTACGGCACGAGCAGCTCGACATGCTCCCACCGACTCGCGAATTCGGTGGCGATGCGATCCATCAAGCCGTCGAGGTTGAGCCGTTCGCGCGCGGAGACAAGCACGGCGTCAGGGTGCCGACGTTGCAGTCGCTCGCGCTGCTCGTCGTCGAGCCGGTCGACCTTGTTGAGCGCGAGCACGATTGGGAGCTCGCCCGCGCCGACTTGGGCGAGCACGTCGCGAACCGCCTCGAGATGCGCATGAAGCCGTTCCTCGTCCTGCGATCCGTCAGCGACCAGCACGATCAGATCGGCGAGGACGGTCTCCTCCAGGGTCGACGCGAACGCGTCCACCAGCTGATGGGGCAGGCGCTCGATGAAGCCGACGGTGTCGGTGACGAGGTAGCGACGGCCGTCGCGTTCGAACGCGCGCGTGGTTGGATCGAGCGTCTCGAACAGGCGGTTGGCCATGCTCACCTCCGCGCCGGTGAGCGCGTTCAGCAGCGTGGATTTCCCCGCGTTGGTGTAGCCCGCGAGCGCCACCTTCGGGATCGTGGATCCTTGGCGCGCTGCGCGCTGCGTGCGGCGGCGCCCTTCGAGATCGCGCAGTCGCTGGCGCAGGATCGAGATGCGTCGACGCGCGAGCCGGCGATCGGTCTCGAGCTGGGATTCGCCCGGACCGCGCGTGCCCACGCCGGGGCCGGCGTTGCCGCCGCCCGCGCCAAGTCGCTCGAGGTGGGTCCACATGCCGCGCATGCGCGCGAGGTTGTACTCGAGCTGCGCGAGCTCGACCTGCGTCTTGCCCTCGGCGGTGTGCGCGTGCATCGCGAAGATGTCGAGGATCACCGCGGTGCGGTCGAGCACGCGCCGCTTGAGCCGGTCCTCGAGCGCGCGCTGCTGGCGTGGCGACAGCGAGTCATCCACCACCACCACGTCCGGGTCGAGGTGCTCGACGAGGCGCTTGAGCTCCTCCACCTTCCCTGATCCGAGGAACGTGGTCGGGTGCGGATCTTCGCGTCGCTGCACCACCGTGCCGATCGTGTCGACGCCCGCGGTGCGCAGCAGCTCGCGAATCTCCTCGAGCGCGTCGTCCTCGTCCGCGCCTTGCGCGAGCATCGCCGCGACGACCGCGCGCTCCGGCTCGATCTCCGTGTTGACTTGGAACTCTCCCATCCGATGCGCCAGCCTATCGTGCGGCTCCCCTCCGCGCCTCCGAAGCCCGCGCACCGAGCCGCTCGTCGTGCAACAAGGCTTCCCCCCTCCGATACTCGGGCACATGCTCGAGGACGACGAGCACGGGACGGGAGCGAATCGATGAACATGAATTCGGTGATGGCGCGAACCCTCGGCCTCGGCGGCATCGTTGCGGGCGTTGGAACTGCCGCGGTGAGCATGGCGATCGCCAACAACGACTCGAAGCCGAATTCCCTCGAGAAGTTCGGTGGCATGACCGCTGCGGCTGGGCCCTCGGTCTCGCGGGCTCAGCTGCCGGAATGATCGCGCTCAAGCACGAGCTGGACGCAACGATTCAGCGCTAACCGTCCCCCGCTGAGCGGGCGCGTGCGTGGCGAGGGCAAGGAGCCGGAGCGAAGGCGTACTCTGGTACGCCGAGCGACGAGCGACGCAGCCATCGCCGCGCACGCGCCCGTTCAGGCGGCTTCGCGGATGTCGTCGCCGAAATCCGACCAGTGCCGGCGCACGAGCTGCTCGATCGCGTCGTGGTCGGCGTCGGCCACGTCGTTGGCGAGACGCTCCAGCCCGCGCTCGAAGTCATAACCCATCACGCGTAGGAACGCGTACGCCGGTTCGGGATGGAAATGTGTGCCGGTGCCGCGCGCGATCTCGTCGAACGCCGACTGGAAATCCATCGCGTCGCGGTACGGCCGCGCGCTGGTCATCGCGTCGAACGCGTCGGCCACCGCGATGATGAACGCTTCGAAGGGAACCTCGTCGCGCGTACGGCGAAGGTAGCCGCGCCCGTCGTAGCGTTCGTGGTGGCAGCGCACGACGTCGGTGTCGTACTCGTCGAACGAGAAGCTCGAGAGGATGCGCGCGGAGACTTCCGGGTGCGCCTTCATCAGCTCGAATTCCTCGAGCGTGAGCTTGCCCGGTTTGTTGAGCACCGCGTTGTCGACCGCGACCTTGCCGAGGTCGTGCAGTCGACTGGTCCAGTAGAGCGCCTCGAGCTGGCGCTCGGTCAAGCCGAGCTCGCGCCCGATCGACATCGCGTAGTCGCACACTCGGTCGGAGTGCTCAAACGTGTAGCGGTCGCGTTCGTCCACGATGGTGGCGAACGTGTCGAGCGCGCGGTCGGTGACGTGCTGGATGCGGTTGCCGCGCTCGAGCGCGAGGTGCATCGAGGCCGCAAGCGGCAGCACGAGCGGCGCGGTCCACGGGTTGAGCATGCACAGCGCCCCGACGCTGCCGCCGATCGTGCATTCGAGCACGGTGGTTCGCACGTTCCCGGGCATGCGGTCGAGTTCGTCGCGCCAGCGAGCGCGTGCGAGGTCGGCGGCCGTCATCGCGTCCCATATGAAGAGCGCTTCGTTCGCGAGCGCGAACGCGAGCACCGTGGCGATCAACGGCAGGTAGTCGGACGGCAAATCGATGTTGCCCATGGCTCCACCGCCGGCGAGCGACCACGCCAAACCGCCCAACATGATGGGGACGATGCGTGTGGGAATGTTGTTGACCAAGCGATGCCAGGATCGCCGCCGGCGCGCGTCGTACGTGATCGATCCAGTCGTGGCGGCGATCACCGTGACCCACGGCCCGAGCATCAGCAGCAACAACGTCGCGACCGCGGCGTGCATGCTCTGCGACGCGCCACCGCTCGATCGCCGCACGTCGTGCACGCGAAGGCCAAGTCCCGCGTGGATCAATGCCACGGCGAGCATCGTGAGCACCCAATCGCGAATCGTCGATCCCCCGCCGACCATGTGCGCGCACGCGCCAAGCAGCACGGTCAGTGCCACCGCGTGGTATGGAACGCGCATGAGTCGTGGGCGTTGGTTCATCGACAACGTGGCCGCATCGTGGGCGGTGACCTGAGCCACCAACGGCCGTCCGACGTCGAATCGGCGAATTCGGCGCACGGCTTGAACGATCGTACGATGCTGGAACGCATGCAATCGTTCAGGGTTGCGAATCGATGTCAGGCGCGCACGCCGAGGCTCGCCTCGATGCGATCGATCGCTTCGCGCAAGCGGTCGTCGGGCGTGGAGAGCGAGATGCGGACGAACCCCTCGCCGGCGGCCCCGAAGCTAGAGCCCGGGGAGACGACGACGTTCGCTTCGTCGAGCAGCAACTGCGCGAAGGATGCGCTGTCGTGGCCGTCCGGAACGCGCGCCCAGACGTAGATCGAACCCTTCGGCGCGTTCGGTTCCAGGCCGATCGCGCGCAGCGCCTCGATCACGAGGTCGCGGCGGCGCTGGTAGATCGCGCTCATCTCGTCGGGGAAGGACCGGCAGTCGGTGAGCGCGGTGGCCGCGGCCAGCTGGATCGCGTCGAACATCCCGCTGTCGACGTTCGTCTTGAACTTCCAGAACGCGCCGACCACGTCGGCGTTGCCCACGCAGGCGCCTACGCGCCAACCGGTCATGTTCCACGCCTTGCTGAGCGAGAACATCTCCACGCCCACGTCCATCGCGCCCGGCGTGGCCAGGAAGCTCGGCGCGCGGTAGCCGTCGAAGCTGATCTCGGAGTAAGCGTTGTCGTGCACCACGACGACGTCGTTCGCCTTCGCGAACTCCACTACCTCGGCGAAGAAGTCGTCGCCGTCCTCGATCACCGCGCCCGTGGGGTTGTTCGGGTAGTTGATGAACAGCACCTTCGCTCGCGCGAGAATGTCGGCGGGAATCGATGCGAGGTCCGGCTTGAAGTCGTTCTCCGGCGTGATCGGAAGCAGGTAGGGCTCAGCGTCGGTGAGCAGCGGACCGCTCGTGTACACCGGGTAGCCGGGATCCGTGCCGAGCGCGATGTCGCCCGCATCGAGCAGCACTTGGCAGATGTGAAAGATGCCTTCCTTGCCACCGAGCACCGGCAGCACCTGCGTGTTCGGATCGAGCCGCACGTCGAAGCGCTGGTAGTAGAAGTCGGCGACCGCCTCGCGGTACGCGGCTCGCCCGCGGTTGGACGGGTACTGGTGCGTGTCGGGGTGGCCGACCGCGTCGCGGAGCGACTGCACCACCGCGTCGGGCGTCGGCATGTCGGGATCACCGATGCCGAGGCTGATCACGTCGATGCCCTGCTCGCGCTTGTCGGCGATCGCCTGCTCCAGCTGGGCGAACATGTACGGCTGAAGACGATCGAGACGTGCGGCGTGACGGGGGCTCATGGCGGGGGCTCCTGGGTCCGGATGGAGACGTGGTCGGATGCGAAGGCTACACGGCTCCGGGCAAGCCGGCCATGAGCTGCGCGAGGTCCAGCTCGCCGGACCAGCCACGGTGCGCGGCGCCGGTCATGAACGCGCGATCGCCGTCGAATTCGATTTCAAGACTGCCACCGGGCAGGCGAACCGTGATCGGTCCAGCGATGTCAGCGTCGGCGCGGGCAGTGAACGCGACCGCTACTGCGCCGGTGCCGCACGCAAGCGTCTCCCCCACGCCGCGCTCCCATACGCGCATGCGCACGATGCCGGCGTCGTGGTCGTCGATGTCCCAGAACTCCACATTGGTGCGGTTCGGGAAACGCGGGTGGCGCTCGGCGGCTGGACCGAGCCGGTGCAAATCGGGTCCCTCCGGCGCGCGACGCACGACGAAGTGCGGATTGCCCACGTTGACGACGCGACCGCTCAGCGTGCGACCGGCGAGCTCGGCGTCGACGGTCCACAGGTCGACGTCGGCAATGCCTTCGCTTGTGACTTCACCCATGTCGACGCGCACACGGCCATCGTCCAATACGGTCGGTCGCATGATTCCGCCAGCGGTCTCGATCGAAAACGAGCCGTCTCCGCCCGGCGAGACCACAGCTTGCTCCACGAGGAAGCGCGCGGCAACACGAATTCCGTTGCCACACATCTCGGCCATCGAGCCGTCGGCGTTGTGGATCAGCATGCGAGCGTCGGCGACGTCAGAACCGCCGAGCACGAGAATGCCGTCGCCGCCCACGCCGAAGTTGCGGTCGCAGATCGCGACTGCGTGCTCAGGCGCGATCGGCGTATCGAGCTGCGCCTCGTCGACGATCAGGAAGTCGTTGCCGATGCCGTGCCACTTGGTGAATCGCATGGATCGAGCCTATCGCAGGATCGCGGCCGCGATCCGATCGACGTCGCCGTCGGTCGCGTCAACGAATCGCATGCCCGGCCAGCGCCGCGCCCAGGTGTCCTGCCGCTTCGCGTACTGGCGTGTGCGCGTGGCCATCTTCTCGATCGCCTGCTCGCGCGACCAATCGCCGCGCAGCACGCCGACGCAGTCCTCGAGTCCGTGCAGCTTGCGAGCGGTGACGGAGAACGCCTCGTCCGCGTGCGCGCCGTCGCCGCCGGCCAGGGCAGCGACCTCGTCGAGCACGCCCTCGTCGAACATGCGGACCGTGCGCGAGTCGATGCGCGAGCGGATCACGGCTCGGTCGACCTGCAGATGTACGAGACGCGTGTCGTGCCGAAGCGGTGCGTCCCAATGCGACGCGCCATCGGGCGATATCGAACCACCGAGCATCGCCACTTCGAGCGCACGCACGACGCGCGGGCGATCGTTCGGATGCGTTCGTGTGGCGATTGGCGGATCGAGCTGAGCAAGTTCCGCGTGCAGCGCGGGGCCCTCGCCGTCATCCCAGCGCTGTTCGAGCGTGGCTCGGAGCGTGGCGTCGTGCAGCGGCGCCGCATCGGCCACGGGCAAGGTCGTGATCGCGGCTTGCAGGTACAGTCCCGATCCGCCGCACGCGACGACGTGTCCCGTGGTCGCCACAAGCTCGTCGATCTCGGCGTGGGCTCGTTCGGCGAACTCCACGAAGGACGCCTCGTGGTTCATCCCCCACGCATCGATCAAACGGTGCGGCGCGATCGCGTCATGCTCGCGGCTGGGCTGGTTGCTGAGGATCGGCAGCCCGCGATAGCACTGCGCCGGATCGCAATTGACCACCTCCGTGCCGAGCGCCGCGGCGACTCGTACCGCGACCTCGGTCTTGCCGGAGCCAGTCGGACCGAAGATCGCGACGACGGGTGGGACAGCGCGGCTCATACGACGGAGTCTAGGCAGGACCTCGATGCAACGCGAGTGCTCCATCATTCGACAAGCAGGAGGTAGGAGGCACGGACGATGCCTCGCTGAACGTGGGACAAGGGATGGACATGACGATTTCCGCTGCCGCTTCGCCAAGCACGACGACCACCCAGACGATGCCGGACGCCACGCACCTCGCCAAAGGAATCGCTGCTGGCGCCGGAGCGGGCGTGGCCGCGCACTTGGTGTTGAAGCCCATGCCCTACAACGCCCCGTCCGCCACGCTCCTCAAGGCGTTGGGCAAAGCAGCTGGCTTGGCCGCCGCGGTCGCCGTACCGGCCGCGATCATCGGCGCGACGGGCGGACCGACGGTGGCTTCGTGGACTGCTGGCGTCTCAATGTTCGGAGGCATGGCAGTCGGCGCAGCAGTGGTTGGCGGCGATGCTCGCACGCGAGCGGGTGGCGCGCTCGCTGGTCTCGTGCTTGGTGCTGCCGGCGCGATTGCAGCAATGCAAGGTGCGAACTCCGCGCGCTCGTAGCGCAGCGCGTTCAGGCCATATCAACGAGACGCCGGCACGAGCTGGCGACCGAGCAGGCTCTCGCTCGTGGCGTGCACGATCTCCACGGGAACGGTCTCGCCCGGCTCGGCATCGCCTTCGAAGTTGCACTTCACGTTGTGCGGCGTGCGCCCATGCAAGCGCTGGCGCACCTTGCGATCCGAGCGCGCCTCCACGAGCACGGGCTCGACGCGGCCGACGAATCGCTGGTGGCGCTCGCTGGCGATTCCGCGAACCACGTCGATCAAGTGCGCGAGACGACGCTGCTGCTGCTCGTACGGAATGAAGTCGTCCTCCATCGCGGCGGCTTCGGTGCCCGTGCGCGGCGAGTAGATGAACGTGTACGCGCCGTCGAACTGCACCTGACGGCACACGTCGACGGTCTCGAGAAACTCCGCCTCCGTCTCGCCGGGAAAACCGACGATGATGTCGGTGCTGAGCGAGATGTCGGGAATCGACGCGCGGATCTTCTCGGCGAGCGCGACGAATCGCTCGCGCGAGTACGTGCGGCGCATCGCCTTCAGCACGCGGGACGATCCGGCCTGCAGCGGCAGGTGCAGCTGCGGCATCACCGCGTCGCATTCGGCCATCGCGGCGATCACGTCGTCGCGCATGTGGGCGGGATGCGGGCTGGTGTAACGAATGCGTTCAATTCCGTCGATGGCATCGACGGCGCGCAGCAGCTCGGCGAACGTGCGCGGCGAGCCGTCGCGCGCCAGGTCGTTGCCGTAGCTGTTGACGTTCTGGCCGAGCAGGTTCACCTCCACCACGCCGTCGGCGGCGAGACGCTCAACCTCGGCGACCACGTCAGCGAACGGGCGGCTCCGTTCGCGCCCGCGCACGCTCGGCACGATGCAGTACGCGCACTTCATGTTGCAGCCCATCGAGATCTGCACCCATGCTTGGTGGGCGCGCTCGCGCTGGGTGGGCAGCTCGCTCGCGAATTGCCGCTCGTCGCCGATGCCGTAATAGCCCTCGCCTGCGCCGGGCACGTGCCCCACGCCTGCGCCTTCGCCGTCGCGCAGCTCGAGGTAGTTTCCCAGGTCGTGGATCCGGCCGGGTCCGAACGCGACGTCCACCCAGGGGAACTCCGCGAGCAGGTTGTCGCGCTGCGCTTCGACGAGGCAGCCGCCGACGGCGATCACCTGCGCGCCGCCGCGGCGACGCTTGCTGCCTTTGGCGTGCTTGAGGTGGTCGTAGAGCTTTTGATCCGGCTTCTCGCGGATCGTGCACGTGTTGAACACGAGCACGTCGGCGTCGTCGGCGTCGACGGCGGGCACCATGCCGCGACCTTCGAGCATGCCGCCGATGCGCTCGCTGTCGTGCGCGTTCATCTGGCAGCCGAAGGTGAGGACGTGATAGCGCTGGGGATCGGGCGAGCTCACCGGGGAAGGGTACCGCACGCCGCCGCATTCAGGCGGCACGCGCGCGAGGCGGGTTCAGCCAGCCGTTCGAACGAGAACTTCGTTGATTCGCTCGCTGTGTGCGCATGACGCGAGCAACTCGGTGCGTTCGTATCGGCGACTTCAATCGGTCGATGCAACAAGTAGTTCATTGATTCTCTCGCTGGTTGCCCATGCCGAGGGCAACTGGGCGCATTCGTATCGATTTCCGTTACGAACGTACCGGAGTGGCTGGCCGGGCCCGAGTGGCGAGCCGATTTGCCGGGTTGTTGCCGGATTCCGGAACGAATCCG
>JBDHZF010000041.1:0-20835 GCA_039811765.1 Thermoleophilia bacterium
GGCTCGCGCTCGTCGTGGTCGGTTTCGGCATGGGCGGCGTGCTCGGCTGGCAAGCCGTCACCGGCAGCCGCTGCCCCGATGGCGATCGCAAGGTCTACCTGAAGTTCGACAAGCCGCCCGTCGATTGCGACGAGCTGCGCGCCAGCGCCGGCTCGATGGCCGCGTTCTTCTTGCTGCTCGCCGGCCTGGGCATCGGCGCGCCGCTCTATGCTCGCTCGATGCGACGCGACCCGGAGATCGTCGACGAGACCGCCGACGAGGCCTGATCAGAACGCGACGATGCCCTTGCCGTCGCTCTTGCCGGCGGACTCGCCGTGGTTCTGGATCACCCAGCGGCCGTCGCGCAGCTCCTGCACGACGTTCGGGTACTTGGTCCAGTACGACTGCTTGCCGTCCCAGCTCACCCACGCTTCGCTGATCGTGCGCGTCGGGTTCTGACCCGACTTGGTCGGCGCGTACGACACCTGCGTGTTGCCCGTCTGCGCGATCTTCTCGAACGGGTGCTTGAGCTTCTTGCCGTCGGGCAGGTAGTACTGCTGCACGCCGCTTTCGTCCAGCTTGGACGTGGTGTGCTGCAAGCGGTTGGACGGCATCTGGCTCGTCAGCGCGCCGTTCGACTGCGTGGCCGTCTGCTGGATCGGCGCCGCGGGCGGCGTGGTCTTCGTCGTGGGCGCCTGCGGCACGTACTGCTGGACCACCGGATCCGCGCCCTTCTGCGCCGGTCCGCCACCGAGTGCCGACACGCCGCCGAACGCCTGCTGCAGCGCGTTGAGCGCGCTCACGAGGTTGGCGAGAGTCGTCGCGAGGTCGCCCGATGCCGTTGCGCCGCCGCCCGACGCGCCGAGCACGTCGCTCTTGGCCGGTGGCGTCGACTGCGTCGGCGTGGTGGTTTGCTGCACCGGCATCGCGCCGTTGATTCCGCACATGGAGATCCGTCCCTGCCTCGTCGCGTCGCCCGTCCCTGAACGCCGCGGTCCCTGTTGCCAGTAGACCGTGAAACGATCGAATCGACAAGCCCCTCGCAAGCGGTGGCACCGACGCGACGCTCGCGGTATGCTGGCGAGCACAGATCGCGGGACGTGGCGCAGTCTGGTAGCGCACCCGGCTGGGGGCCGGGCGGTCGCTGGTTCGAATCCAGTCGTCCCGACCATTCACGGCGGGCGGTCCCACCTATCGGGGCCGCCCGCCGCATCGCTTCCGCCGCCACGAGTAGCATCCAGCCCAGTGGCCGCCACGAATTCCCCGCTCGTTCGGAACATCCCGAACTTCCTGACGACGCTGCGCCTGTGCGCGGTGCCGTTGTTCATCGCGCTCGTCGTCGTTGGCGAGGGTCCAACGACCGCAGCGGGCGTCGTGTTCCTCGCCGCGTCCTTCACCGATTTCCTCGACGGCTGGATCGCGCGCCGATTCCGCGTGATGAGCCAATACGGCAAGGTGCTCGACCCGCTCGCCGACCGCCTGCTCGTCAACAGCGCAGTGCTGCTGCTGTGCTTTTACGATTCGCGCTGGTTCGACGGGGACGGTCGCCTGTTCGGCTTCGAGTTCCTGATCGTGCTCGCGCGTGATCTGCCCGCGATCTACGGGTATTGGCGCGTGCGCGAGTTCACGATGGTGGACGTCACGATGCTCGGCAAGTGGGGCATGGCCCTGATGATGAGCGGCCTCACGTTCCTGCTGCTGTTGCCGGACGCGACCTGGCCGCTCTGGCCATTCGAGTTGGGTCTCGTCATCAGCGTGATCGTGTTCCTGCAATATTTTAAGCGGTATGGGTGGGTGCTCACCGCGCCACGAACCGAGCTCCACGACGTCGACGAATCGCGCCCTCGCCGACGCAACCCTGCACCCGAGGTCGAGACGACCGCCGATCCTCGTGTAGACTGACCGCCCGTCGGCGCGACAGGCGCCGATCGACCCGAGGAGACCACGGCTGTGGAAGCGCTTCCCGATCTTGGTTCGCTGAACGACGAGGGGCTCAAGGAGCTCATCGATCGCTACGTGCAGGAGGAGAACGAGGTGTCGTACCGCCGTCGCATCCTGCACGGCTACATCGACATCCTCAAGAGTGAGCTGCTCGCGCGCAAGAAGGAGGCCTACACCGGCTCCGGCGGCGCGCTCGACAACATCGACATCGAGCACCTGAGCCGCATCCTCGCAGGCAAGGGCATGCCGGAAGACGCGCCCAAGGGCTGACGTTTCGCGATGTTTTGCACCGCCTGCGGACATCACAACGGCGAGGACGCCAACTATTGCGCCAAGTGCGGCTCGTACTTGGTGGGCGACCAGAGCACCGAGACCCTGCCAGTGGCGATCCCAGGCGTGGGACGCGACCCTGAGTCGAATGTCCCCGTGGAGCCGTCGGGCGGGCAAGGTGCGGCCCTGATCATTCGCAGCGGTGGCGGCCGCGCGGGGGAGAGCTTCAAGATCCTCGACAAGACGACGATCGGTCGCTCGCCGACCTCGGACATTTTCCTTGACGACGTCACCGTGTCGCGTGAACATGCGGTGGTGTACAACGACGGGACGACGATCCGAGTTGAGGACAGGGCCAGCTTGAACGGCACGTTCGTGAACCACGAGCGCGTCGAGCGGCAAGACCTCGATTCGGGCGACGAGATCCAGATCGGCAAGTACAAGCTTACGTACGTGGCCGAGTAGGCCACTGCGAGACCCCCGCAAGCGCAGCCCACGGACGGGCGAAAGGTTCAGCACGAAGCATGACGAACGCCGGCAACGACCATCGACTGCGCATCGGGCAAGTCTGTGATCTGCTTCGGGACGAATTCCCCGACATCTCCATTTCGAAGCTGCGTTTCTTGCAGGACAAGGGCATCGTCGATCCGGAGCGAACGCCGGGTGGTTACCGCATGTATTCGCCGCAGGACGTGGCCGCGTTGCGGCTTGCGCTGCACATGCAGCGAGACCAATTCATGCCGCTCAAAGTGATTCGCCAGGAGCTGCGCCGGCGACTCGACGGCGCGAGCGTGGGCACGGGCGCGGGCGCGGCGAGCACGCAATCGCGGCCGGTGGGATCGATGCCTGCCCCTGGCGCGGTGGATCTGCATGCCGACGAGCAGCTCGTCAGCGCGGAAGCGGTGGTTCGCGCCGCGGGCGTGACGCACGAGTTTCTGGAAGCGTGCCGTGGCGCGGACATCGTTACCGGTCGTCGCGACGCCGAGGGCCTGGTGCTGTACACGCCGGACGAGGTTGGGTTGATCACGCTCGCGGGTTCGCTCGCGCGGCTCGGGCTGGACGTTCGTCACCTGCGCCAAGCCGTGATGGCGATGGGCCGCCAAGGCGCGATCGTGGAGCAGTATGCCGCGGCGATCCTGCGCGCGCCGGGCGACGAGAATCGCGAGCGAGGCTTGCGCACGGTGGAGACGCTCACCGCGCAGCTCGCGGAGTTCTTGCGAATCGCGTTCGTGCGCGACGTGAAATTGATGACTGCCCGCGCGACGGGCACCGAGCGCGTACGCGCGACCGCACCGCTGATTTGAACCCCCGAACGCACCTCACAGGAGCGAGAACGTTGACTTCCGCCGCGACCGATTTCGAAGCGTTGATCCGCGACGTGCCTGACTTTCCCAAGCCCGGCATCGTGTTCAAGGACATCATGCCGATGCTCGGCGACGGCGCGGCGCTGCACGCGATCGTCGACGAACTCGCCGATCGTGCACGGCCATGGAAGCCGGATCTCGTCATGGGCGCGGAAGCGCGGGGGTTCATGTTCGGCGCGCCGCTCGCCTACGCGCTGGGCGCGGGATTCGTCGCGGCCCGCAAGCCGGGCAAGCTTCCGTACACCACGGTGAGCGCGAAGTACGCGCTGGAGTACGGTTTCGACGCGCTCGAGGTGCACATCGACGCGATCAAACCCGGGCAGCGCGTGCTGATCTGCGACGACCTGCTCGCCACCGGCGGCACGTGCAAGGCGAAGATCGAGCTGATCGAACGGCTCGGCGGCGTGGTGGCGGGCATCGTGTTCGCGATCGAGCTCGAGTTCCTCAACGGTCGCGAGAAGCTCGCCGGCTACGAGGTCGCGTCGCTGATCCAGTACTGATTCGTCACCCGGCGTCGAGCCAGCGCGCATGCGCTGGGCCGTCCCACAGCTGGTGACGAAAGCGCTCTTCGGGGGCGAGCTGGTCGCCGTCGAACACCTGCGCCACGTACGCGATGCGGTCGTCGTTGTGCCACGGAACGTCGAGGTGCTCGCGACTGACGATGTTCACCGTGTGCCGCTCGCACGCGGCGCAGCGCACGAGCACGCCCACGCGGTGCGAACCGTGATCGTGCTCGCTCGAGATGAAGCGCAACGTGCTGGGGAAGCCGGGTCTGATCGCGCTTTCGGGGTGGCACCAAAAGGTCCACGGCCAGTTGCCGCGACGCATGTGGTCGGTCGCGCGATCCACGAGCTCGGTTGCCACCAGCTCGCGACGACCGGTCACCAAGTTCAGGAACGTCTCGCTCGAATCCGCGCCGAGCGGCGCCCAGTCCAAGCGATCGTGCGACACGAGCGTCTCGTGCATCCCGCCGCACGCCGCGCAGTCGAACTCCACGCGGAACACCGCGGGCGCGCTCGCGCCGCGCAGGCGTCGGATGCGCCGGAACGCGCTCACCGACGTCCACGCGCGCTCGTCTTCGACAGGGCAGCGTAGCGAGTATTGGTTGCGAAGCTGGTCGAACATCGGTCCTCCCGTGTTGGACAGTTCGTCAATTCCCCGTCGATCCTTGAGCGAATCACGGCTTCGCGACGATGCGACAACCGAGTTGGCATTCGTGCAACGTGCATCCCGCCTTTAGGCCAAGCGCGTTCGGCGCCGATGCTGCTCGCGTGAAGCGTTCGTCGCACCCATCAACACGTTCCGCGCGCACGATCCGTCGCGTCGGCGTCGTGTGCGCCGTGCTCGCGCTGGCAACGGTGGCCGCGCTCGCGCCCAGCGGCGCAGCGGCCGCGGGGGACGACGGTGGCGACATCAGCGGCGGGTTGACCGAACTCGGGCGTTCCGACAACGCCGGATACGACCCCTACGCGCAGCCGTCGACACCAGGCGCGGACGACGCATCGAGCGCGGCCACGACTGATGCGCAGGCCGAGGACGAGCCGGTCACCGGCACCACCAAGGAGCTGGAGCTGCAGCGTGCGCAACTCGTTTCGACGCGCAACGCGCAACAATCCGCGCTGCTCGCGCAGGAAGCCACGCGGCGCGCCGCGGAGTCGCGCCGCGACAATGCGCTTGAGGCAATCGCTGCGCGAATCGTCGCTCTGTACCGTGCGGGAGACGATGCTCGCGTGCAAGCGGTGATCGTGGTGCGTGACGAGGAAGATCCCGCGACGCGCGAAGCGGAGCTGCTGGATCTGACCGCCGCGGATCGAGCGTTGTTCACCGAATACGACGCGGCGAGCGAGGCCGTCGCGAAAGCAGCAGCCGCCGCGGAGTCGACTCGCGCGAGCGTGCTGGATCTTGGCACGCAGATCGCCGCGGTCGATGCGGTGCTCGATGGTCGCGTCCAGCCCACACAAGCTGAAACGGCGCGCGCGCAGGGCAAGCGATTCTCCATCGACGCCGACTACGTGTTCGCGACCGGGCCGATCCCGAGCATCGGCTATTGGGGCGCGATGGACGGCGGTGGGATGCTCACCGGGTGGATGGGATACGCGGGTGCCGCCGTGGGTGGCATCGGGTGCGAACCGCCACAGGCCAACTTGCAGCCGACTGGTCAAGTCGAATCAGGCGAGGCCTCGTGGTACGGACCTGGATTCCAAGGCAAGGGCACCGCGAACGGCGAGACATTCGACACGAACCAGCTCACCGCTGCCCACAAGACGTTGCCGTTCGGCTCGATCGTGCGAGTGTACTCGTCGTCCACCGCGCGATGCGTGTTCGTGCGCATCAATGATCGCGGCCCATATGTGGACGGTCGCGTGATCGACCTGTCGCGTGCCGCCGCGGACGCGATCGGCATGGAGAGCGTGGCCGACGTGCAGCTCGAGGTCTACTCGCCGGCAGGCTGAGCAGGAGAGCGCGATTCGACGTCGAAGGGCGGGACATGGAGTCTGCCCCCAAGCACGAAGTGCCGCCCACGTTTCGTCGCGCGGTCGCGGTGATCCTCGCAGTGGGCGTGATCGTGGGGTGGGCGCTCGGGCCTGCGGTTCCCAACAGCGGATTCATGCTCTTGTTCGCCTCGCTCGTGATGGCCACGGCGTTTTTCGGTCGTCAGGCGGCGATTCCATCTGCGGTGGTGATCGGGGCCGTGCTGCGCGAGGATCTGCTCACCGCCGTCGCCCTTGGTGGCGTGCTGCTCGTGGTGGGCGAGCGGGTCACGCATTTGCGCAGGCGCGTGGGACGCTTCGTGCAGCGCTCGTTCACCGATCGACTGACGGGACTGTTCAACTACGACTTCCTGCAGGCGCAGGTTCGCTACGAGATCGATCGCGTTCGTCGCTATGGCGGCTCGTGCTCGATCCTCGTGCTCGATCTAGACCACTTCAAGAAGTTCAACGACACGCACGGGCATCAAGCCGGGAACTTGTTGCTGCGCGCGATGGCGGACACGGTTCGTCATGAAAAACGCGACTCCGACTTCGCGGCGCGTTTCGGCGGCGAGGAGTTCGTGGTGCTCGTGCCAGGCGACGCCACAGACGCGGTGCGCCTTGCCGAGCGACTGCGTCTGGCGGTGGCGCAGATCGAGCTGCCGCAGCTCGGACCCGAGGGACGGGTCACCGTGAGCATCGGCGTCGCGTCCTTTCCGGAGCAGGCAACGAACGCGGCGGAGTTGTTCGAACGCGCCGACCAAGCGTTGTACGTGGCCAAGGGGAATGGTCGCAACCGCACGATCGTCTACCCGAACACGCACGTCGTGCGCCGGTCGTCGTCACGCTGCTCGGCGTGACTGGTGGCGTTGCTCGGCGGCTGCCTGATCGGCATGGTACGCCCATGCCAAGACCTCGGCGATGACGCCGTAGAGGTCAGGCGGCACTTCCGCGCCCACGTCGAGCGCGCCGAGGATCGACACGAGCGTCGGGTCCTTGCGAATCGGCAGGTCGTGTTGGGCGGCGAGCTCGAGGATGCGCTGCGCCGTGTGTCCTTTGCCGTGTGCGACGAGGCGCGGCGCGTTGTCGTTGCCCTGGTCGTAGGAGAGCGCCGCGACTTCGACGTCGGGTGGGATGTCGTCGCCGTCACGCATAGAACTCGTTCGTCCCGGGCTGCAACGCGCCGAGGCGCGGCTCGAGCAGGCTCGATGGTGGTTCGGCGTCGAACACGCCAGTGGTGACGGTGACCTGTCGACGCGCTTCGCGTGCAAGCGGTTCCATCAGCGCTTCCGTGCGATCGCGAAGCCATGGCTCGATCGCCGGCAGGTCGGTGCGCACGTCGGCGCGAATCGTCGTGGGATGCGCGTCCAATTCGATCATCAACGTGCCGAGCTGCTGGGTGTCCAGCAGGAACGCCACCCGAAACTCGTCGAACGACACGGCGCGTCGGCCGGGTTCGCGCCGCACGAGCACTTCCGCGCCGCCACCATTCGGCAGTGGAACTTGGAAGTAGACGAAACCGGGGTCGGCGCCGGTTGCCGTGCGGGAGAGGATCTGCTGCCCGTCCACGGCGGCGAGCAGCCGTTGCGCGTCGGCGGCGACAGCTGGGCGAGGATCGCTTGACGCGACCTGCTCCAGCACGCTGCGCAGCGCGGCCGACTCGTTCGACGCATGCGCGGCCGAGTGCGCCGACAACGAGGATCCGAGCCGATCCAATGCTGTGTGCACGCCGGCGCGCAAGTCGTGCAGCGCGGGGCCTGCGAGCTTCGATCCGTCGGGCAGCATCTCGAGCAAGCGACCTGCGAGTTGCAGGGATTCGCTCTCCGGGAGCGTCTGGATCGCCTGAGCAGTTGCTTGTGGCGTGGCGCCGGCGATCGTGCGCAGCAGCTTCGCGGCGTCCGAGTCGCTGCCGGGCGACGCGAGAAACGCGCGCAGCGCGGTGACGACTGGCATCGGATCGCCGTCGACGCCGCCGCCGGCGACCGACGCCACGGCGCCGCCGATCGTGGCCGCGGCGACTGTTCGCTCCTGCTGCGTTTGTGCAGTGTTCGTGCCGCGCGACACCGCGGCGTTCGCGTCGGCGATGACACCAGATCCCGCGGCCACCGCAGGTGCGAAGCGAACCGCGAGGCGTGACAGGTCGGCGATCGCACCAGCGCTGGTGGCGCTCGTCTGCACGGGGATTGCGTTTGCCGCGCCGGTAGCGGCGGCTGCGGTTGCATTCGCGCGTGCCGTGGTTGCCGCGGCCGCGGGGGCAGCTTGCGGGGACACGGTGGTGGCAGCAGCTTGGGCAGGTTCGGTCGAGGCAGCGGCTTGGCCGCGAGCAGTCCCCTGCAGCGCGGACTGCGCGAGGCCTGGCGCGCCGGCGAATCGCTCGGTCGCAGGCATCGGCGCGGGCAGCTGCGATTGCGCGGAGTGGACCAGCGCAGTGTTCTGCGCGGCGAGATCGTCGAGCTGCGTCACCGCGGCCACTTGCGACGACACGTAATTCTGGATCACCGTTGGACTTGCCGTGGTCGGCGGCGTGGGAAGCGTTACCGGTCCATGCGGAGCAGCGCTTTGGGTTGCTTGCACGATGCGCGCGACGGCGAGCTCGCTGCTCGACAGGCCAGGCGCGAGCAGCGACCGCAGCGCTTCGGTGTTCGGCGCGCCAGCGGGAAGCGCGGCTGCGACTGCAGGCGATCGCGCGGCCAGCGACGCGAGCGCCGGTCCCACGCTGCCTGCCAGTTCGAGCGCCGCGGTCACTCGACCAGCAGCGGCGGGCGAGAGCGCGAGATCGCGACTCGCCAAGCTCGCGACTGCTCGCGCGGATTCGCTCGAACCGTCGAGCTGGGACGCGAGTTGGGTGGCCGCGCCGGCAAGCTGCGGCGTGACCGGGATCCCAGCCTTGGCGAGTTCTTGGACCAGTTGTTGGGCGATGCCGCCCGCGCCGCCTCTGGCCGTGGTGTTGCTCGTGCCAGTGCCTTCCGGCGTGACGATCGCAAGTCGCACGCCGGTTGCGTCGGCTTGCGTCACCGCGAGGCGGATCTCGTCGCCCACCGCG
This sequence comes from Thermoleophilia bacterium, assembly GCA_039811765.1. Lineage (GTDB taxonomy): Bacteria > Actinomycetota > Thermoleophilia > Gaiellales > SKUG01 > JAGQUL01. The sequence continues at coordinate 9,069 of JBDHZF010000041.1, forward strand.
AGCGGCGTGTCCGCATGCACGTCCACGGTCTGGCCAGCGAGATTGATCTTCGCGACGCCGTCGCTGCCTGCGGCCGCGACCACTCGGGCCACGACTTCGCGGCCGGGGTTCAGCGACAGTTCGCCACCGTCCGGCGTGGCGACGAAGACTTGTGCTTGCGATTGTGTCTGCGGATCGACCTGCACCGTTCGCGTCCTGCGTCGGGGGCTGGGAGGGACATCGAAGCATCGGCGATCGTGCGACGCTGCTTGAGGCCCGCACGTGCATGCGCGCGCACTTGCGTCTGCATCGTCGTCATCATGCTCGGGCTGTATCTGCAATGCATCCGACGTGCACCGGGCAAGATCAAGGAACCCGCGTCGCGTCGCCGATTCGGATCGTGGAATGGAACGCGGCCTCTACATCGCAGCCTCCGGCATGACCACCGCCATGGTGCGTCAGGACGTGATCGCGAACAACCTCGCGAACGTCTCCACGGTTGGCTTCAAGGGCGACCGCGTCATCAACGAATCGTTCTCCGACAAGTTGCTGTACAACGTCAACGGCGGCAACGGCTCGCTGCAATCGATGGGCGAGTTCGGATATGGCACGCGCGTGGCGGGCACCGTGACCGACTTCTCGCAAGGGTCGTTTCGCAACACCCAAGAGAAGCTCGACGTGGCGATCGGCGGCGACGGGTTCTTCCGCATTCGCACCGACGACGGCGCGATCGCGTACACCCGCAACGGACAATTCACGCGCACGCCCGACGGGTATCTCACCACTCAGGAAGGCCAATACGTGCTGGGGCCGGGCGATCCCGCGACGCCGGTGTACGTGGGCGAGACCGGCGATCCGGTGATTCGCGCCGACGGCCAGGTTGCCGCGAGCGACGGAAGCCAGCTCGGACAGATCGGCATCTCCACGCTCGACATCCCGAACGCGCGGAAGGTCGGCGACAACATGTGGATCGGCGAGGAAACCGGCGGAATGCCGGCCGGCACGCAGCTCAAGCAGGGATATGTCGAGGCGTCCGGCGTGAACTCCGTCTCCGAGATGGTCGAGATGATCTCCACGCTGCGCAACTACGAGAGCAACCAGCGCGTGATCACCTCGATCGACGGCACGCTCGACAAGGCCGTCAACAGCGTCGGCTCGCTCAACTGACGAGTCGCTGAATCTTCACGCGTGCGCGTGCACACGTGAGTCACATACGCGAGTCGGGTGCTCAGGGCAGCAGGTCCTTGATGCGGGAGACGTTTGCCTGCTGCGATTGGGCGAGCATCGCCATGCCGGACTGCTGGATGATGTTCTGGCGCGTGTACTCGGACATCTCCACGGCCATGTCCGCGTCGCGGATTCGCGACTCGGCCGACATGTACGCTTCTTGCTTCGCCTGGTTGGCGGCGAGCGCATGCTCGAGACGGTTCTGGATCGCGCCAAGGCGACCACGGGCGGCGGCCACGTCGTTGATGTGGTTGTCCATCTGCGTGATGTTGGCGGTTCCGCCTGGCGCGGTGAAGAACGTGACGGGGCGTACGAGCGCGGTGCCCATGCCGAACAGGTCGTACAGGGTGAAGGAGAGCGTGTCGGCGGCGTCGGCGCCCACTTGCAGCGTGATCGGCGTGGCGGCCGAGCTGAGCAAGCTGACGCCGTTGAACTGCGTGGCACCTTCGATGCGAGACACCTCGTTGCTGAGCTGGATCATCTCGGTGATGATGGACAGTTGCTCGTCGAACCCGTTCGTGCCGTTGTTGAACTGGACTTGCAGTGCACGGGCTCGTTGCAGGATCGAGCTGACTTCCTGCAGCGCGCCTTCGGCGGTCTGCAGAAGCGAGATGCCGTCCTGGATGTTGCGGTTGGCTTGTTCGAGGCTGCGGATCTGACCGCGCATTCGCTCGCTGATGGCGAGGCCTGCGGCGTCGTCCGCGGCGGAGTTGATGCGCAGCCCAGAGGAGAGCCGCTGCATGGCGGTGGCGAGCTTTGCGGACGCAACGGAAACGTGGCGGTGTGCCGCCACTGCTTCCACGTTGCTGTTGATCCGAAGGCTCATGTCGTTGTCATCCTTGACCCCGGCTCCGATCGGGCGCCTTGCCCGCGTATATGGAGCCGGTCTTCCGGCAATGCGTTCCATGCACGTCCGGACCCGCCCCGGAGGGCAGGCTGGATTCGCATCGGCGCAACTTGAATATAACTAAATAGGCAAGTTGCAAATTGTGGCTTGCGAACAGGGGAAACTGCTTGTCGTGGGGTGATCGTCCGACTCCATGCTTCGAGCCGCCCGATTTGCATTCGATGCGCGAAGCAATGGTGCGATCCGAGGGGCTGGTGTCGATGCATGCGCGGTTTTGCGTCAGATGACTGACGCGATCGGTCCGACGTTGGTCCCATCGCGACCACTGGTGTTTGCAACTCGTGCCGATTGCTCGGTCCTCGCTCAAGCAGGGGTTTCCGGGAGCCGATCCGCTTGAGGACGACACGTATGGCGTGTCGACGGAGAATGTGAGACCGATCACGAGTATGGGGTGGAGTGGACTGCAACGTGCAGGGCTCCCGACCGGCGCCGACCGACCGAGGCGCCGGCTCGCGATCGACCATCGCAGTCGCCGTCGTGCTCGCAGCGCGTGCCAGCGACGAAGGAGCCAGCGCAGCATGATGAACTCGCTGTACACGGCCGCGACCGGAATGGCCGCGATGCAGATGAACGTGGACACGATCGCGAACAACCTCGCGAACGTGAACACGACGGCGTTCAAGGCCACGCGCCTGCGTTTCGAGGACCTGCTCTACCAGCAGGTCGGCGATCGCCAGGCGTCGCGCCGCGGCGCGCAGTCGGGCATGGGCGTGGCGCCCGCGCGCACCGAGCTGAGCTTCACGCAAGGCGACCTCAAGGATTCGTCCACGAACACGAACATGGCGATTCAGGGCGAGGGATTTTTCCAGGTGACGTTGCCGAACGGCACGATCGGCTACACGCGCGACGGCAGCTTCGCGCCCGACCACAACGGCCAGCTCGTGAACTCCAGCGGCTACCAGCTCGAACCGATCGTGGGCATCCCGCTCGAGGCGGAGCCGGGATCGTTCACGGTGAACGACACCGGTTTGATGACATGTCGAGTGAATGGCGCCACGCAGGTGCTGGGTCAGCTCGAGCTCGCGTACTTCGGCAATCCGCAGGGCCTTGCGGCGCTGGGCGACAACACGTATGCCGCCACGGTGAACAGCGGCGACGCGATCATCGCCGAACCGGGCAGCAACGAGCTCGGCACCATCAAGCAGTCCGCGCTCGAGGGCTCCAACGTCACCGTGATGAACGAGATGGTGGAGATGATCAACGCGCAGCGCGCGTTCGAGAGCGTGAGCAAGGTGATCTCCACGAGCGACGAAATGCTGGGCATCGCCAACTCGATGCGCCGCTGATCCGGAACTGACACAACCACGCTGACTGACTGACACATGGCCACCGTAGACCCGACATCCTCGCTGAACCTCGGCTCCGAGCCGCTGAACCCGCCTGCCGGGATCAAGCTCGACACGCCCGAGCAGCAGCAGATGTACCGAGTGTCGCTCGAGTTCGAGCGCTACTTCGTGCAGCAGTTGCTCAAGCCGATGGAGAACGCCGGATCGCTGATGGGCGACGACGACTCGTCCACCGGTTCGACGAGCGGCTACCAGGACATGGCGAAGGACCAGATGACGCAGGCCGTGCTCGACGGCGGCGGCTTGGGCATCGCGGCCACGCTCTACCAGCAGATGGCGACGGCGGCCGGAATCGACACGACCGCGTCGAAGGACGGTGCGGCATGACCGGGGCGATCGTGCAGGTGGTGGAGGAGATCGCCGGCAACGTGCAGGAGCAAGTGCGCGTGTGGCAGCGGCTGCTGCAGCTGTCGCAGGTGCAGCGCGAGGCGCTCGAGCGCCAGGACGCGCCGATGGTGCACACGGCGCTGCAGGAGATCGAAGTGGCGATGCTCGACCGCTCCCGCGCTGAGGTGCGTCGCGGGATGCTGCTGGCGCAAGCGGCGGCGCACTTGGGCATGGACGTGGAGGACGTCACGCGCGACGTGCTCGTCGGCTGTTGTCCGCGCGAGTTGGGCGAGCGCTTGGAGCAGGGCGCCGAGGAGCTGCGATCGCTGATCGTGGAACTCGACGCCGTGGTGGGACGCAACGCCGCGATGCTCGAACAGGAACTCGCGATCATCGAGGTGCTCGTGCAGGGCGCGACGACTGACGTCGCTGTGCGCCCCACGTACGGCAAGCACGGAACCACGCACGAGGCGCCGCGACTGCGGCTCCTGGACGCGCAGGCATAGCGGCAGGAAGAGAGGAGGGCTGGCATGTACAAGAGCACGTTCATGGGACTGAACACCGCGCTGCGCGGCGTGTTGGCCCAGCAGGCCGCGATGGATGTCACCGGCCACAACATCTCCAACATTTCCACCGACGGGTACACGCGCCAGCGCGCGGAGATGACCACGTCTCCCGCATGGTCGAACGCGTCGGCGATGTCGCAGGTCACGCCCGGGCAGATGGGCACGGGCGTGGAAGTGCTGCGATTGGAGCGCTTGCGCGACGCGTTCATCGACGCGAACGTGCGCCAGCAGTTCGGCAACCAAGCCGACGCGCAGACGATGGTCGACCAGCTCAAGCAGGTCGAAGCGGCGTTCCAAGAGCCCGGCGACACCGGCGTCTCGGCGCTGATGAACGACTTCTGGTCGAAGCTCGACGCGGTGGCGTCCAACCCGGACAGCACGCCCGCTCGACAGGCGTTCGCCGAAGCTGCGAACGCGCTCGCGAACGGTTTCAACCAAGTTGCGTCCGACCTGCAGAACGTCGCCAACCAGAGCGATGCGCGGTTGAACCAGACCGTCACCGACATCAACGACATCTCCTCGCGGATCGCGTCGCTCAACGCCGAGATCCACAAGGCGATCGACCATGGCCAGCAGCCGAACGACTTGCTCGACCAGCGCGACCTGCTGATGGACGACCTGTCCAAGCTGGTGAACTTCACGTCCACCGAGAACGCGTTCGGTGAAGTGACGATCACCTTCCCGGACACGCCGTCGGTCGCGATCGTGGATCCGGCGACCACGGGTGGCTGGACGGCGATCACGCGAGCGAACATCGACAACGCGTTCACCACGGGTGGGCTGATTCGCGGGCAGGCGCACGCGGACGAGCAGCTGTACAACAACGTGATCCCGGGATACCTCGGACAGTTGAACACGCTGGTTGCCGACTTCGTGGCAGGCGTGAACACGGCGCATGCCGCGGGCTTCGATCTCACCGGCACGGCGGGCGGCAACATCTTCGATCCGGCGGGCGTCACCGCCGCCACGATCCAGCTCGATCCGGCGAACAACATCGCAACGAACTCGAACCTGATCGCCGCGGCGAGCTCGTGGACGATGCCGTCGGGCGAAGCCGGCAACGGCGCGAACGCGCGAACGATGCTCGACACCGTGCGCTACGCGGCCCAGGTGGCGCTCGGCGGGCAGACGTGGGACAACTACTACACCGCCACGATCACGGCGGTTGGCGCGGCGTCTTCGACCGCGCAGAAGACGCTCACCAGCGCAGATTCGCTCGTGGATCTCGCGACGGCGCGGCGTGATCAGGTGTCGGGTGTGTCGATGGACGAGGAGATGAGCAACATGCTCCGCTTCCAGAACGCCTACAACGCCTCCGCGCGCGTGATGACGGCGATGGACGACTTGCTCGACCAGTTGATCAATCGAACCGGACGGGTGGGTCTCTGATGGCGATTCGCATCACGCAGAACCAGATCTCGGGCAACTTCCAGTCCGACGTTCAATCGATCTATTCGAAGCTCGCCAAATCGCAGCAGCAGCTGAGCGACGGCAAGCGGATCAGCACGCCGAGCGACGATCCGTTCGGCACGGGGCAGGTGCTCGGATTCGATCGCCAGCTCGCGGAAGTCAAGCGCTTCCAAGCGAACGTCTCCGAATCGATCGGCTATCTGGGCTCGGCGGATTCCGCGTTGGATTCGGTGACGAGCGCGCTGCAGGCGATTCGCGAGAAGGCGACGCAAGCGGCGAACGGCACGTACGACACGTCGGCACGCGCGGCGATCGCGACCGAGATTCAGCAGCTCAAGGAAGTCGTGCGCGACGGCTTGAACGCGAAGTACGGCGACTCGTACGTGTTCAGCGGCACGGCGACGAACACCGAGCCGTTCCCGGCGCCGGCCAATACGTACATGGGCACAGCGAACGTGATCGCGCGGCGCGTGGCGCAGGGCCAGAGCGTGAGCATCAACGTTCCCGGCGACGCGATTGCTGGGCCGAACGGCACGAACGTGCTCGACATGATCGACCAGCTCGTCACCGACGTGACCGCGGGCAACAGCGCCGGCATCACGACGGGGCTCGGCCAGGTGATCAGCTTCACCAACCAAGCGCTTGACGTGCGCACGCAGCGCGGCGCGCGCGCGGCTCGTCTGGAGACCACCCAGACGCGTCTCGACCTCACCGAAGAGCGGTTGACCAGCGCCCGAACGGACGTGGCGGACGTCGACGCGAGCGAGGCGTACGTGAAGTTCACGCAGCAGCAGTCCATGTACCAGGCGGCGCTCGCCGCCGGCACGCGCATCATGCAGACGTCGATCTTGGATTTCCTCTAGACCAGCCAGACACGCAACACGCACAGCCCCTGACAGTCACCTGAACACCCCTCACCGGATGGAACACGACATGCTCGACCACAACCACGACCACGATGCCGAGACCCTCGTCCTGGAGACGAGCCGCTTTGGCCAGATCGAGGTGCCGAACGCGATCCGTCTGCAGTTTCCGCAGGGCATGATCGGGTTCCCCGAGCACACCGAGTACGTGCTGTTGAAACAGCGCCCGGATTCGGTGTTCATGTGGCTGCACTCGACCACCGATCCGCAGCTCGCCTTCCCCGTGGTGCTTCCGTGGGCGTTTCACTGGGAGTACGAGGTGAAGCTCGGCGACGAGGATCTCGAGGCGATCGAAGTGTCCAACGCCGCGCAGATCTCGATCATGTGCGTGGTGAACGTGGGGGCCGACGTTCGCAAGGGCACGATCAATTTGTTCTCGCCGATCGTGATCAACAACGACACGCGACTGGCGAAGCAGGTGATCAACACCGCCGACGGCTACTCCACGCGCGATCCGCTGTTCAAGGAAGCGGCGCAGCCCACGCCGGTGGCCATGCACGAGGACGACACGCGCAACGTTGCGGTGCTCCAAGCCGCCTGACACGAAGGTTCACCGACCGGCCGGGTTCACCCACCAGGTTCCCCAGACAGGTTCACCCACCCCGCATCACCCCAACCGCGAGTCCCCCCAACATACGGCGCGGCGGTCCGACCACCCACCCAACGGCGCTCGTTCGATTCACCCCCGAGCGGGACCGTCCTCCACAGGGCCGCCGCGTCACCACCCACCCAAACCGACGACCCGAGCGGCCCCGCCGACTCGGGTCGTCGCGTGTTCCAAGTACGTGCCGATTTCGTCCCCGCGAGCCCCGCTCGCCGCGTGCCCTCGCTCCCGTTCCCGCGCGCCCTCGCCCGAATCGGACTGGTGGGACCCAGTGGGATTTCGTCCCAGTTGCTCCCACCACTTCGCGCCGAACATCGCTGCCCATCGGGACTGGTGGGATCGAGTGGGAAAAATTCCCAGCAGGTCCCACCAGTTCCCGCTCGTGGGGGGGACGGCAATGTGGTTGTCGCGTTCGGACCACACGTCATCATCGGTCGCCGCGCGACTTCCGCGTGACTTCCGTGCGACTTCCGCGTGACTTCCGTGCGACTTTTGTTGCAAAGTTGTGACAGTTGCATCGCGCGATGTGATGGATGCTGGATGCATGAGCACTCGAACCTCCCTCGCGCAACTCGAACGTGGAACGGCCGTATGGGCACTGCAGCATCACGGCGTCGCGACGCTGGCCCAGCTCCTCGAGCTCGGCTGGTCGACCGATCAGGTGTATCACCGCGTCCAATTGCAACGGTGGAGACGTCTCCATCGCGGTATCTACCAACTCGGCGCGGGTCCGCTCACGCGCAAGGGGACGTGGCTCGCGGCAGTCGAATCAATGGGAGACGATTCGTTCCTCTCCGGCGAAGCGGGAGCCGACCTTCGGGGTTACCTCAAGTACCCAGCTCGCCGGATCGACGTGGTGACAACGGGCGATCCGGCACATGCGCTCGAGGGCGTGCACGCGCACCGAACACGGTGGCTGCTGGGAAAGGATCGTGTTCGAATCGATTCCATCCGCGTGGCATCGCTCGAACGGCTCGTGGTGGATTTTGCCGAATGGTCGGACCCATACGAATTGATCGGCGTGCTCTATCAAATGCAGCGGCGCAAGAAGTTGAATCAGCGACGGCTCGCTGCGATCTCGCGACGGCTGCGAAATCGTCGACATGGCGCTGCGTCGCTGCGATTCGCACAGGACCAGCTGCGGCGTGGGAGCACCGGGATTCGATCCCGTTGCGAGTTGCGTCTCGTTCAAGCCATCCGGGAGGCCGGTCTGCCGCTGCCGCTCGTCAACGTCCTCATGCGAGCCGCGCGAGGGCGGATGCTGCTCGACTTGTGGTGGCCTGATTTTGGAGTTGCGCTGGAGGTCGACGATCCTGGACATGACGCTGACGTGTCGATGCTCCGGGACGAAACACGAGACGATATCCTGACGGAGCTTGGGATCCCGTTCGAGCGCGTCACGAACGGCGAGGTGACGTTCGAGATCGACGTGTGTCTGCAGCGTGTGCGCGCCTTGCTTCGCGCTGGTGGATGGGACGACAGCTCGGGGTAGAGCAGCGACATGGAACGATGCTTCGAGGGATACGACCATGTGCAGGTGTGCTGTCCGCCGGGGGGTGAGGACACGGCGCGGTCTTTCTATGGCGGCGTGCTCGGCTTGCCGGAAGTTGCCAAACCGGCGCCGCTCGCTGCGCGCGGCGGGTGTTGGTTTCGGGTCGGTGCCGGGCAGGGTCTGCATGTAGGAGTGCTTGATCCATTCGCTGCGGCCACCAAGGCGCATCCAGCGCTCCGCGTGCGTGACGTCGTGGTGCTGAATTCGCTGGTGGAAAGGATCGAAGCCGCGGGTTATGTCGTCGAGTGGGCCGACGAGCCTGTCGCCGAAGCACGATGCAAAGTCGAAGATCCATTTGGCAATCTCGTGGAATTGCTGGTCGGGACTACCGGGTGATTGGTCTGAACGACCGGGTGATCCGAGACGAGCCGAGCGCTGGTCGTCGAGCCCGGCCGATGATGGCGCGTACGACTGGTGGGAGCGAGTGGGAAATTATCCCGATCAGTCCCACCAGTCCCGCTGCAATGGCGATCCGACGTCGCACTGGTGGGAGCAATCCGGATCAATTCCTGCTAGATCCCACCACTCCCCGTCGGGGAGGGCGCGTGGGGAGAGGGCGCGTGGGCGGAGGGCGCGTTGGAGAGTAAGGACGCGACGAGGCGGGTGCGTGCTGGGAAGCGTCAGCTGGCGGTGTCGGGGGTGGCGCGCCAGGTGGTGGCTTCGTCTTGGTAGGCGGCCCAGGTAGTGCCGAAGACGAGGACTTGGATCGCGTCGGCCTGCGTGGGCAGGTCGAGGTCTGCGTCGCCGGCCACGAAGGTCGCCTCAAAGGCGTAGTAGCGGCGGTCGGCGCCTTGGATCACGATCCAGCGCGCGGTCTCGGACGCGGAGGCCGTGGTCGCGCGTGCCTCGCGCACATGCTTCGCGGCCTGCTCGAGCGTGTCGACGCCGGACGCCGTCGTGGCGACGACTCGATCGATTCGCAGCGCGCCGGCTGTGGTCGCAGCGCCGTTCGCGAACCGGGCAGCCGCGCCGTCGAGGCGCTTGCCGACGATCGCGGTTGGATCCCACGACGCGGCGGCCTGCGCGGGCAGCAACGCTTGAACCGCCGTCGGCGCCGCGGTGGGGAGCGTCGCGGTCACGGGCGCGGGCGTGGTGGCGGGCGTCTTTGCCGTGGTCTTCGGCGCCGTGTTCGACGCGCTCGGTGCAGCGGTGCCCGCCTTTGTTCCCGGCTTCGCCGCGGTCGAGCGCTGGCCGACGATGTTGTTGTCGAGGATCTTCACCTTGATCGCCTTGGCCTTGATGTTGTTGTAGCGGCGATCCTTCGACGTCACCTTGAAGTTGATCGACGTCATCTTCATGCCCTTGCCGCCCGCGCCCGGCTTGAACCACACGCGCACGTACTGCGGCTTCGCCCAGTTGGACGACGTGAACGTAAGTCGTTTCAGCTTCGCTTTCGCACCCTTGCGGTTGTCGACGTTGCCGGCGAGGTCCTTCGGATAGCGCACGTACACGTACACTGGCGCGGCCGGCGCGTCGAACAAGCGCACGGAGAACAAGCCCGCCTTGTGGTCGTTGCGCGTCACCGTGATGAACTTCGGATCGAACGGCTCGTGCTTGGTGATCACCGCGGCGTCGTTGTCGATCACGCGCACGGTCACCTCCTGCCACGTGCCGCCGTTGTAGAACTTGTCGTCGCTGAAGCTGCGCACGAGCAGCTTGAGCACCTGGTCGCCCTCGGCTTCGGTGTCGTTCACCGCGCAGATGGTGACGCGATGCGGCAGGTTCCAATCGTCCTCGGTGAACACCACGCCGAGCGCCGGAGCCACCGTCACCTCAGGCGTCGGATCGGGCAGCACGCGCACGGTCACCGGCTTGCTCGGTTGCGCGCTGAGCGCGACGTCGACCCAGTCGCACGCGCCGCCTTCCTTCACGACCACGCCGCCATCGTCGAGCACCTGGACTCCCGCCGTGTCGTTGTCGGTGATCTGCGCCGTGAGCGAATCGCCGTCGAGACCCTGGTACATCGGATCCAAGCTGTCGGCATGATGGCGGATCACGCCCGTGTGCATGCCTTCGACGCGGCTGTCGTCGACCGCCGTCACGGTGATCGTCTGCCACTGGTCCCAGTTCGCGCTGTCGAACGTGATCGAATCGGGGGAGACGGTGACTTGCTTGTCGGGGAACGCGCGGATGTTCACGATGTTCGCGGGAACGCTCTTGAGGCGCACCTGGTAGGTGTCGGTGTTGCCACCCTCGGCCACGTTCGTGCTGCCGTTGGTGTGCTGCACCTCGATGCCCGGCTGGTCGTTGTCGGCGATCTCCACGTTCACGGGGTCCACCAGCAGCGGCGTCGCTCCAGCGGTGTTGTAGGCGGGGTCGGTTGCGCTCGACACGGTCGCGGTGATCACGCCGTAGTGCGGCGAGCCCTCGGCGATCAGATCGTCGACCGCTCGTCCCACGATCGTGACCGGCGTGTTCCACGTGAGCGGCGTGAAGCGCAGCGTCACCGTGCCGGGCGCGACGTCCTGATCGTTGCCGAGCGATTCCGGTGCCACGTCCGCGTCGCCGCTGATCACGACGATCACGTCGCCCGCCGGCTGGCTGGTGAGGACGACGGTGTAGGAGTCGGTGCGTCCGCCCTCTTCCACGACCAGCTTCGTCTTGGAGACCGCCACCCCGGCTTGCTCGTTGTCGGTGATCTCGATCTGCACGTCCGCGAGGTTGTACGCGTCGTAGGCGAGATCGCCGCTCGTCACCGCATAGCGCAAGCGATCGTAGTGCGTGCCCTCGGCGACTGGATCGTCGATCGCTTCCACCTCCACGTCCTGGAGCTGATCCCAGTTCGCGGGCGTGAACACGAGCGTCGCGCCGAGCGGGTCGACGACCTGCGCCTGGCCCACGAGCATCGTCATGTCGATCGTCACGGGCGCGGTCGGCTGGCTCGTGAGACGAACCTGCCAGGTCGCGGTCTTGCCGCCCTCGGTCG
>JBDHZF010000042.1:0-20274 GCA_039811765.1 Thermoleophilia bacterium
GCGCTTCTACGAGGACATGGGCCGGTGGAGCTTCCACTCGCAGTTCACGTTCCTCAGCCAAGCGTTTCGCCAGCATTGCGACATCCTCGCGAGCGGCGCGTTGTCAGTGCAGGACCGCACGATCTACGAGCACTTCCATGTGTTCGCGTCGTCCCACTTCGAGCAGGGTTTGCTGGATCCGGAGGAGTTTCGCTCGCTCGAGGATCACTTCCGCGCGCTCACCCGCGTGGTGCCCGGTCCCGACCTGATGATCTACTTGCGCGCGAGCATCCCCACGCTCGTGGAACGCATTCGGGGACGCGATCGATCGATCGAGGCGAACGTGCAGGTGGCGTACCTGCAGGGCCTCGAGGATCGCTACGAGCGATGGATGGCGAGCTACGACGCGTCGGACGTGCTGGTGATCGACACCGACAACATCGACATCCACGACGTCGATCAGCGCGAAGCGTTGTTGTCGCTGATCGAAGAGCGCGTTGCCGGTCGGTCGGCGAAGGCGCCGTTCGCGGCGATGCGTCGCGTCGTGCCGCAACTCGCCTGACCGCAGGTCGCGATTGCATCAGCGGAATCGTCCGAGCAGGCGACCGGCCATGCCGCGCCCGTGCTCGGGGTGATCGTTCGTACGACGTCTCGTTATCGCGCTGTCGGCAATCAACGCGGTCTGTGCGATGACTCGACCAATCGTGCGTGGACGCGCGGACGGAGGCGTGCGCGGATCCACGGCCGGCGTCTCCACCAGTCGAAGGTGGCTGCGCGATCGCTCGGTCGATCGGGGTTCGTCGCTCATCACCTTCATATCGGGCCATCCGCTGGCCGTGTTTCATCAAGGCGACGCGCAGGTTCGGAATATGTTCGGGGTCGGTGAACGAGTGACGATCGGTCAGCCGTGTCTGCAACGCGGTTCGGATGCTCGGTCGTGACAGCAGGTGCGACGCGGCGCGACCGATGCCGTGAATGCAGGACCCCCCGGATGCGCACCGATCGACCGAACGCATGACGCCCACCATGTCGTCGTCGCTCGGCGAAAGGAACATGATGAAGACCGTGCTGCACGAGGAGCTCTCGCATGGGCTCCGAACACCCCTCACCAGCGTGCTCGGCTATGCCAGCACGTTGCTCGACCAGTGGGACGAATTGGGCGAGACGGACCGCATGGAATTCGTCCGGATCGTGTATGGCGAAGCGCTGCGAATGGCCCACTCGGTGGAGGCGCTGGATCGCCAGCTCTACCACGAATTTGCAGTGAAGAACGCACGCTCGGGCGCGTTCAAGGGGGTGCACGGCCTCGCCGATGCCTCGTAGCGATGAGCTACGAGACCGCATTGCAACGCGTGAGCGAGCTGCGCGCCGCGACGGGACTCGACCCGCTGGGTTCGACCGCCACGGCCACGAGCAGCGCGACCGCGGGCGCGTTCGATGCGCAGCTGCTCCAGCAACAGCAGAGCTTGCTGAACGCCGACTCGGACTCGACCGACGCCAGCGACCCGATGTCCAACTTCGGGCTGCCGGTGATTTCGGTGGCAGACCAGTACCGCATGCTCGGCATGACGCCGCTCATGGCCAGCGGCACTGGGACTGGTGCCGGCGCGCGCATGGTCGCGCTCGCGCAACGTGAACTTGGCGTGAGCGAGACGAGCGGCAACAACGAATCGCCGCGGATCCGCGAGTACCGAACGGCCACGGCGGGAGCGGAGAACACACCGGGTCCGTGGTGCGCGTACTTCGTGAGCTGGCTCGCCAAGGAAGCGGGGTCGCCAGTCGGCGCGGGCGGCAACGGCACCGGATACGTCCCCACACTGGAAGCGTGGGGACGGCAGCAGGGTCGCTACGCGGAGGCCGACTCCTACAAGCCGTCCCCCGGCGACATCGTGATCTTCAACTGGGGAGGCAGTGGCGTGGCCGACCACACCGGCATCGTCGAATCCGTCGACACCGACGGCACGGTCCACACGATCGAGGGCAACTCGTCGGATGCCGTCAAGCGGCGCGAGTACTCGTCCTCCACCAACGACATCCAAGGCTACGTACGGATGTAGGCGTTGCAACGCAGCACTCCCTTGTTTCGATGATCTGATGCAGTGGCATGTGACCAAGTCCTCCACCCGAGGCCATTTCCACGGTCATCAGGCCAGAACATTCGCTCATCCGTGAGCCTCATCGAACGCACCGAGGCGCGGCAAGCCCAACTCGTCACGCGCGAATACCATCAGGAATCGCCTCAACTCGAGCGCGGCGCATCAGTCGCGTCGCCTGCGGTGGACGAGATGCTCGAACAGCCGCAGTGGCTTCACCTGGATCGTTGACGATCCTCGGGACGTCGATGCCCCTCGCGCACCAGCCCGTGCTTGCGACGAGAAGCCCTCGGGCATGAGCATTGCATGGCGCAGTACGTTGTCGAGTCCGATCCGTTCCTGCCTGGTCGTTGGACGATTCGCAGCGACCATCCGAGCGTGCTTGCGGCTGTGCCGGACGCGATCGTGCAGGTGACGGGTGGCGGCGCTGACGTGCTGAGCGCCCACGCGGTGCACTACGACGAACAGAACGAGCATGCCGAAGACGCCTATGCGAACGAGCGTCGCGAGCTCGGCATCGGCCCGATCGTGAACGTGATCGCATTGCCGCGCTCGCCCCAGCCAAATGTGATCTGGATCGACCGGCAACACCTGCTCGTGGGCGCCGCGCCGCCAGTGGCCGCATCGCGCCTGCTCGGCCTGTACGCTGGATCGAACGGCTCGATCACGCTCGCAGTGAGCGATCCGTCGGTCGCCGCGCAGGTGCACGCGACGTTGCACGCGATGATCGAGGCGCCGAAGGACGCGGTTCCGGGCTGGGATTCCGATCCGTTCGTCGCGTTGTGCCGATTCGTCGTGCGCTACGACGCGCTGTCGCTGCATGGCGAAGCGCCGACGAACGTCCTGCGCGTGCGCGCGCCGCAGCAGATGGCGATGGCTGTGCAGCAGGCGCTCGGCGAGCTGCAGCACGTCGTCGCGGGCTGGTAACGACGGCTCAGACCTGCACGTCGTGCGGCCGGCTCTCCACTTGGCCCGCGGCGGTGATGCGCACGAACTGCGCGCGATCGTGGAACTCGGCCACGGTGCGGGAGTTCGAGTAGCTCATCGCGCTGCGCAGCCCTCCAGCCAGCTCGTTGAGCACCGCGTGCGTGTCGCCTCGGTACGGCACGACAGCCTCCACGCCTTCGGCCACGACCTGACCGAACTCGCCGGCGTCGCTCTCGCGACCGAGCAACCAGCGGCGCTCGAGGTGCGTGTTGTTGTCGGTCGAGCTCGAATCCATGTCGCTGCGCTTTTTCATCGCGCCGCCGCTGGCCATGCCGCGATGCACCTTCACGGTGCGACCGTCGCGCTTGAGCAGCGTGCCGGGGCTGTCGCTAGTGCCGGCGAGCAAATTGCCGACCATGATCGTGTCGCCGCCCGCGGCGATCGCCTTGCTCATGTCTGCGGGCATGCGAATGCCGCCGTCCGCGCAAAGCGGGATCCCTGCGTTGTGGCACGCGGCGGCGCAGTCGATGATCGCGGTGAGCTGGGGCACTCCCACGCCGGCGACGAGGCGCGTGGTGCATACCGAGCCCGGCCCGACGCCGACCTTGATGCCGTGCGCGCCCGCTTCGATCAGGTCGCGGGCGCCTTGGGCTGTGGCGACGTTGCCGGCGATCACTTCGATGTCGACGGTGCGTCGCAGTTCGCGCGTGGCTTCGATCGCGTGCTCGGCGTGGCCGTGCGCGATGTCCAGGCACAGCACGTCCGCGCCGGCATCCGCCACCGCGCGCGCTCGATCAAGGTAGTCGCCGCGCACGCCGATCGCGGCGCCAACGCGCAAGCGTCCACGCGTGTCCTTCGTGGCGAGCGGATAGAGGTCGAGGTGCGCGATGTCCTTCATCGTGATCAAACCCGCGAGGCGACCGGACTGCTCGTCGACGAGCGGCAGCTTCTCCACGCGGCGATGCGCCATCAGTTCGCGCGCCTGTTCGAGCGTCGTCTCGCGCGTGCCGACGACGAGTCGCTCGCGCGGCGTCATCGCGTCGCGCACGACGCCTTCGAAGCCGCTCGCAACGAGATCGCGGCGCGTGATCAGGCCGAGCAGCACCTCGTCGTCGCCAACCACGGGCAAACCGTTCACGCCGTACTCGGCGAGCCGGTCGAGCAAGCTGCGAATCGGCTCGTCCTCGCGAATCGTCCACGGTCGCTCGATCACGTGGCTCTCCGCGCGTTTGACCTTGCGCACCTGAGCGGCCTGCTCCTCGATCGTGAGGAAGCGATGGATGATGCCGATGCCGCCGGCCTGCGCCATCGAGATCGCCATCTGCCACTCGGTGACCGTGTCCATGTTCGCCGCAACGATCGGCACGGCGAGCGAGATCGACGGCGTGAGCCGACCGGTGGTGTCCACTTCGCTGCGGCTGCGCACGTTCGAGCGCTGGGGAACGAGGAGCACGTCGTCGAACGTGAGGGCGGTGGGCAGGTCGTTGTGGCGCATGAATCCAAGCCTTTCGGGTGCTGTGCCAGCGGCGTACGGTATCGCACCTGCTCCCCCGTCTGATGCACTCTGCGTTACGATGCGCGCGTGAGGAGCGGGCCGGATGGTCGCGGCGGGCGGTGGCAACATCGCTCGTCGAGGAAAGTCCGGACACCGCAGGGCAGGGTGCCAGGTAACGCCTGGGCGCGGCAACGCGACGGAAAGTGCAACAGAAAGCAGACCGCCGATGGGTTCGGAAACGGATCACAGGCAAGGGTGAAACGGTGCGGCAAGAGCGCACCAGCGCAGGCGGAGACGCATGCGGCTCGGCAAACCCCACCCGGTGCAACGCGAACAGGAGCGACGAGGCTGCCCGCCGAGCTCCGGGTCGCGGCTCGAGGCACGTGGAGACGCGTGACCCAGATGGATGGCCATCACCGCCTCTCGAGGCGGTACAGAATCCGGCTTACAGGCCCGCTCCTCACACACCACGCCGGCCGGCGCGGGCGGCTCAACGTTGCAGCTTCGCGAACGCGGCGTCGTCGAGGTACGTCTGGGCGAGCTGGTCGACCACGTCGAGCACCGCGTCCGAACGGAAGCGACCGTCGTCGCGCGTGGTTCGCGGCATGAAGTCCGCGTTCAGCGTGTAGAGGTGACGAAGCGCGAGTCGAACGAGTTCCTGCACTTCGCGCTGGCGCTTGGGCGTGTCAGTCGCGAACGCGACCACTGCGCGCAGCGCCACGGGCAGCTGCGAATCGTCTCGACGCGTGGCATGGAGCACATGCTGGACCTGCTCGAGCACGCCGAGCAGCTCGCCGGGGTTTGCCGTGCCCGACATGTTGCCGTGCAGCGCCACGAGCAGGCTGCGGCATGCGAGCTTCGTCTGCTCGTCGCGTATCCCGTCGGCATGCCGCTTGATCGCGTTGCGCGTGGAGCGCACTGCAATCTCGAGCGGTTGCTGCTGATTGGAACCACCGGGTCCGCCGTGGCCGGGTCGCCCGCCACCGGGTCCGCGTCGTTGCCCACCGCCGGGCTTGCCAGGCCCGCCGGGTTTGCCGGCGTTGCCGCTGCTACTGCCTCGACGGCGACCGCCGCCGCCACCTGATCCTCGATTGCCCGCACCTTGGTTCATGGGGCGGATCATCGCAGGCGACGAAGCGCGAGGTCGCGTGATCTAAGCTCGACGACGAGGCTTCTGCCGGAATCTCACCCCTCGAAAGGTTCATCGCGATGCGCTTTTTCCGCCGATGCATCTCCATGTTGTCGTCGGCCATCGCCGCGACGACCTTGGCGACGACTGCGTATACCGCGACACCCACGAGCACGTTGCGAGTCGGTTTGGTCGCTGCCGAGAACGGCAGCCTCGACGCCCCGCTGCTCTCGTATTCCGATTCGATCAACCTGTCGCGTCTGTTTCTCGAGCCGTTGTACGATTTGGCTCCGGACGGAACGCTCGTTCCGAGGCTCGCGGCCAGCCAACCAACCGTGGCGCACAATTGTCGTCGCATCATGATCACGCTTCGGAACGCTCGCTGGAGCAACGGTGCTCCGATCACGGGTTCCGATGTGGCGACGAGCATCAATCGCGCTCGAAGCACAGCGCATGGATCCTTTTTCGCATCGTTCCTGACGGCGATTTCGCGGGTGTCCTCGCCGACGCTGCAAAGCGTTCGCATCGATCTGAAACGAACTGATCCAACCGTGTTGCGATTACTGCAATCGCAGCTGTTCACGCCGACTCCGAGCGTTGCGGTCAAACGTCACGGCGCATCGTGGTGGAAGTCGACCGATGCGGCATGGAGCGGGCCGTATGCGATCACGTCGCGTGGTTCGCGAACGATCGAGGCGACGCGCAACCCGAGATACGCGATTGCGCGACCGAAGCGACCGGCTCGCGTCACCGTGACGTTCACCACCGCTGCTGCCGTTCGCGCAGGCCTGCGCGCGGGCACCTTCGACATCTCCGTGCAAAACGCCCTCGGGCAGGACGAAGCGACGATGGGAACGCCACTCACGACCACACGGTCTGCGCCGATGGCTTCGCAATACCTGTACCTGAACACCACGAGTCCGCGTCTTCAGGATTCGCACGTTCGTCGAGCAATCGCGCTTGCGGTGAACCGCGCGAGCATCGCTTCGACGATGCATGGCACGCCGTTGAACGCAATCCTTCCTTCAACCGTTCCCGGCTCCACGGACAGCACGAGCGGGCCCAGGTTGCTCAGCGCCGACGGCACGCCGAACGTGACGGCGGCGTCGAACGAACTCGCTTCGAGCACCTGGTCAAACACGACGATCTTGCGACTGGTGTACAACGCCGGTTCGAACAACGCGACGAAGGTCGCCCAATCGGTCCAGAGCTCGCTCGCCGACATCGGAATCCACGTGACGCTCGCACCGACGAGCACCAGTCAGATCTCGACCGTGGGCACCGGCATCTCGCCGATCAAAGCTGCGAACGACATGCTGCTCCAAGGCTGGATCGTCGACTACCCCGACCCGTACGACTGGTATCAGCTGTTCATGTGCGCGAGCGTGAATGCCGGATTGAATGCGTCGAACTATTGCGACCGTTCGTACGATGCCGTCGCGAAGCCCACGACGTCTTCGCTGGCGTGGCCGAATCGCATCGCCGCGTTCCAACAGCTCGAGCAGAAGCTGACCGGCCCCGCTGGATCCATGCCGGCCGTGCCGCTGTATCAGCCGTCGGATCGCATGGACGTGAACGATCGGGTGCTCGGACTTCGAGTCGCGACCGACGGGATGATCCATTGGGACGAGCTGTCGCTGGCGCGCTTCACCGCGGCTCGCTGAACGGAGCGGACTCGAATCACGCCTGGATGACGACGGGCGTGCCAAGCAGCAGATACGGTTTGAGACGGCCGAGCGCGTACTCGCTCACGCGCAGGCAACCTGCGCTCGCGGCTTGCCCGATCGAGCCGGGTGCTCCCGTGCCGTGAATGGCCATCTGGTTGCCACCGGTCCACCCCACCGGCAGGTTCGGTTGGATCGTGGACAAGCCGAACGCGAACGTGCCAAACGACGCCCGCTGCGCGCTGGGCACGATCACGCGATCCGTCACCCAGAAGCGACCGGTCGGTGACGGCGAACCGGGTCGCCCGATCGCGCTCTGCACGCGGAGCATCGGACGACAGCCCTCGTAGACCGTGATGGTGCGATCGGACAGGTCCGACACGACGAGCGTTCGCGTGACGCCGCCGCGCATGCCGTCGATGCGGATCCAGCCGCTGCGCGTCACGGGCTTGCTCCACGGCATGCTGACCTTCCCCCAGCGACCGTCCGCCGAGGTGGCTTGCACCCATGCGACGACGGGCTGGTCGAGGTAGCGGCTGCGGGCCGGCAGCGTGGCGATGCTTCGTCCGCCGGGCGTGGCATGGATCGCGGTCTCGTGATCGACGTTCACGACTCGATGCGGCGTTGTGCACGCAACGCCGCCACGTGTTCGCTCGATCGTCGGCGTGGCGGGATCGGCGACGAGCGTGGCGTTCGACGGAGACGTGGCGGGCACGGTCGCGGCCGACGCGGTGGCTGCGCTGAAGCCGACTGCGTCTGGCCGCGCTCCGCCTCGGGCAGCCGGCGGCAACACCTGAAGCACGGCCATGCCGAGCGCGATCGCGAGCATGACCACGAGCAGCCCTCGCGCAGGTGTGAGTTCGGACGGAAACATGGGCGTTACCGAGCAGATCGGCGTCTCGCACCGCCCCTTGAGGCCATGTACGGTCCTGTTTTCCTTCCGATTCGTGGGATAGTCTCGCTGCCGATGGAGGGGAGCGAGCACAAGATCCGCGTCGTGGTGGCCGACGATTCCGCGGTGATGCGTCGGCTCTTGTCCGACCTGCTCAGTCGCAGCGATCGAATCGACGTGGTTGGCACCGCGGAGGACGGCGACGAAGCGATCGAACAGTGCGAATCGCTGCGCCCGGACGTGCTCACGCTCGACCTGTCGATGCCCGGCAAGAACGGGTTGGAGGCGCTCGAGCAGCTGCGCGCGGATCGATCGCCCGTGCACGTGGTCGTGGTGTCCGCGTTCTCGCCGTCGCTCGTGGAGCGCGCCCTCGACGTGCTCGACGCTGGCGCGACGGATCTCGTTGCAAAACCGCGACCGTCGGACGGTTTCGACGCATTCGGCGAGCAACTGCGAAACGCGGTGATCGCCGCGGCGAGCGGCGACGAGCGCGCTGCTCGCTCGGCAAATACCGCCACGACGCCTCGCATGAGCGTGCCTCGCAGCGAGCGGTCGGGCAAGGACGCATCGCGGATCGTGGTGATCGCGTCGAGCACTGGCGGTCCTCGCGCGCTCGGTGACTTGATACCAGCGTTGGGTCGCAGCGGAGTCGGCGGTGGTGGCGTGATCGTGCAGCACATGCCGGAAGGGTTCACGGGTCCGCTCGCGCGACGGCTCGACGGCGCGGGCTCGTTGACGGTGCGCGAAGCGGCGAACGGCGAGCGGCTCGCGCCCGCCACGTTGCTCGTCGCGCCTGCGGGAACGCATCTACGGTTCGACGGCGAGATCGCGCGGCTCGACGATTCCGCGCCGATCGGCGCGCTGCGGCCGCGCGCGGACGTGACGATCGAGGATCTCGTCCGCGCCTACGGCGCTCGCGTCGTGCTCGTTGTGTTGACCGGGATGGGCAGCGACGCGCTCGCGGGCGCACGCGCCGCGCATGCGGCCGGCGGCATCGTGCTGGCGCAGGACGAATCCGACTGCGTGGTCTACGGCATGCCGCGTGTGGTGATCGAGCAGGATCTCGCGCATGCGACGGGCACGATCCCCGAGCTCGCCGTGCTCATCGAGCGCGCGCTCGCCACGCCGGTCACGGCCTGATCCGTTCGCGTCCAGCTGCGATCTGCTCCGCGGCGGCGCGGATGGCGCGCACGTCGATCACGCCGTGCCCGGTGCGCATGTCGATGCCGGGCGCATCCACGTCCCGCACGAGCATCGGCAGGGCCGAACGCACTTCGTCGAGATCGGGCGCCGCGGCAAAGCCAGTGTCGCGCACAGCTTGCGCGAGCAAGGCGAGCGCCGCGGCGACGATCGGCGCTGCTGCGCTCGTGCCTGCAAACCCGCCATTGGGCTGCCCGGTCGTGTCGGCGATACCGCCCCCCAAGCGCGTCGAGCGGATGTCGACGACCGGCGCCGCGAGGTCCGGCGCACCGTCGCTGCGACGCGGCGACGGGCCAACGCTTGCCGACGGATGCCAGCGCAGTTGCCGATCGACGCCGCCGACCGAGAGCACGTCGGCCAGCTGCGCGGGCACCGAGATCGTGCCGCTGCCATCGGCCGCCGCGCCATCGTTGCCAGCCGCGGCCACCACGACCATGCCCGCCGCGGCCGCCGTCGCCATGGCCTGGTCGTAGTCTCGTGCGGGCACGCCGGGGGCGTCGAGAATGCCCCAGCTCGTCACCGCGATGTCGGCGCCCGCGCTGCCGTCGGCAGGCGCAATCGCGTCCTGCAGCGCGCGAATCGCGTTGATGCGCTGCGTGCGTCGAGCGATCGGATCGAAACCGCGATGGTCTGCGAACTCGCTGCCGTATGTGCGCGACGAACGCAATGTCACCGCTGGCGCCAACCCTGTCTGCGCACCCGCCACGATGCCTGCAACGAAGGTGCCATGTCCGCTCGCGATCGACTGGCCGAACTGGTCGAACACGCCGCCACGCCTCAGCGCGTCGTGCAGGTCGGCGTGGGTCGAATCGACCCCGGAGTCGACGACGGCGACCGTGACGCCCTGCCCGTCGAGTCCCGACATCGCGGCGCTCGTGAAGCCGAGTTCGCCGGCGAACCATTGAGGCGACGCCGTGTCACTGGGCGCGCGCACCGACCAGCGACTATCCGGCTCGACTGCCCGATGGGTCGCGTCGCCGTGCCCGCCCGGCAAATGCTCGGCTGCGAGCTCCAGTCCGCCGACCATGCCGAGCACGCTGCGGATCACGTCGACTCGATCCGGCGCGACGGCGATGTCCACCACTGCAGCCGAATCGGCCCAGAGCAGTTCCCGCACCGCGACGGTCGCATCAGCCGCTCCGGCGACGCCAAGCGCGTGGCGCAGCGCGTCGAGCGCCTGGGTCGCTCCCGCCTGTGTCAGCTCGCGCATCCGCTGCACGACAGCCGCGCGTCGCTGCGCCCCGGGAGGCTGCGCGCGCAGCGCAGCGAGGTCCACACGATCGTGCACGACGGGAAGCCGCGCGATCACGTGAGTCTCGGTTGCAGGAATTCGCATCTCGTGATCGTGACCGATCTACAAGATGCGTGCGGCGCTCGCGCCGTGCCCCCTAGAGCAAGACCTTCTCGACCGCTTCCAGCACGCGCTCGGGCTTGACCGGCTTGAGGATGTAGTCGCGCGCTCCCGCCTGCAGCGCTTCGAGCACCTTCGGCTTCTCCTTGAGCGCCGAGCACATGATCACCTTCGCCGACGGATCCTCCGTGAGGATCTCGCGCAGCGCGGCGATGCCGTCCTTCTCGGGCATCGTGATGTCCAACGTGGTGACGTCCGGCTTCAGTTCGCGGAAGCGCTCGACGGCTTCGACGCCGTTCGCCGCCTCGCCCACCACTTCATGCCCGTGCTGCTTGAGCAGGTCACCGATGATGTGCCGGATGAACATCGCATCGTCCACGACGAGTACTCGTGCCATCTTCGTCTCTCCTCCACTCACGCAGCCAGCTGCTGCATTGCATCTTCGTTCGCGCCTGCGGACCACAGCACGCGAGCTTCGCTTCCAACGACCCTGACTTCCACGCTCGGTGGACCAACGTGCACGCCGACGACGCGCATCGTGCGGCCTCGGCTGCCGCCCACGTCGTGCGCACGCAGTTCGATTCCCGCGCGCTGCAACGCCGCGTGGACGGCCTCGATGTTGCGGGTCCCCACTTCGTTTCCAGGCCGCGCTCCGAACATCTGCGATCCACCCGCGACCACTGCGAACAGCTTGCTGCGGCGAGCCCCGGCTGCCGCGCGCATGACGCGCTCCACGAGGGCTGGGATCGCGCGATCGGCGTATGTGCCGTCGCCCGCGCCTGCCTTTGGCCCAGTGGCCGGGCACTCCGGCAGAAACACATGCGCCATCGCGCACGCGCCGGATCGCTCGTCGATCACGGCTACGCCCAAGCAGCTGCCGAGCCCGACTGCAACGAGCCGGTCGACGCTTCCGGGCTCGAGCGCCTGCACCTCGCCAATGCGCACCGCGCGAACTTGGGTGGTCGATTGGGTCACGCAACTCCCAAGTGCTCGAGCAGGCGCTCGATGCCGTCGTCGAACGGCACGAACAGCACGCTCATTCGCGCGTCGGCGTCGTTCACGCCGATCGTCGAGTCGATCAGGAGCACGCTGCCGATGTCCATCGTCGTCGCCGCGACGAGCGACGAGACGATCGAACCGAGCATGTCGGTGAGCACGTCCGGCGGGTGCACGTCGAACGAGATCCCGCTCATCTCCGCCAGCACGTTCGCATACGCGCACGCGAGCACGTTGCCGACTTCCTGAAGCACCGACTGACCCATCTCGGATTCGGCGTCGATGCCGAGCAGCATGCACAAGTTCGCGGCCTGGTCCGGAGAGAACAGCGCGGTGAGCATCGCCTCCACGTCGCCGCCAACGCGAATCGCGACGGCGCTCATCTCGGCGCCCGCTCCGCCGAGCAAGTCGATCGCGGCTTCGATGTCGGTGACCACGGCGCGGGGAACGCTGATGTCGAAGGAGTGCCCGAGCATTTCCGACAAGTCGCCTGCAGCATGGCCTGACCCGGTGTTGGCCACTTCGCGAAGCGCGTCGATCTGCAGCTCCGTGTACTCAGCCATTCGCCACGTTCCTTTCTTGTTCTCGCGTCGACGCATGCGTGATCGCGGGACGAAGCTCGCGCACCTCGCCCGGCGACTGCATACCCACCGACGGCGAAGTCGCCACCGATCGGCCGTCGATCAAGAAATCGCAGTCGGCGATCAGCACGACCGAGCCATCGCCCTGCACCGCCGCGCCCATGAAGGCGTCCTCGCTGCCGAGCGCGGACGGCAAAGGTTTCGTGACGGCCTCGTACTCGCCCACCAACCCCTGCACGGCGAGCACGACGCGGCGACCGCCGGCCGCGTGCACGATCACCCCGTACATCGCGTCGTCGTCGTGCCCGTACCCGACTGCGCCACCGAGATCCACTTCGCCGAGCACGTCGCCGTCGAGTCGCAGCATGCGTTGCGCGCCGCCCACGTCCGCGCGCGCGCAATCGGCGAGACGAATCGTGCGTTCGATGCGATCGATCGGAATCGCGACGTCGCGCGAACCGGCCTTCACGACGAGCACCGTCATCACCGCGAGTGTGAGCGGGATGCGAATGCGGGCGATAGAACCCAGGCCATGGCGGGATTCGATCTCCACGTCGCCGCCCCATTCGCGACACATCGCGCGAACGGCGTCCATGCCCACGCCACGTCCGCTCACATCGGTTGCGACGTCCGCGGTGGAGAAGCCCGGCAGGAACAGCAGCTCGATCACGCCGGCGTCGTCGAGCATCGCAGCGTCCTCCGCCGAGACGAGTCCACGTTCGACGGCTCGCGCGCGCACCTTTTCGGGATCCACGCCACGCCCGTCGTCCTCCACGCTGATGACGACGTTTCCACCTTCGTGGCGAGCGCCGATTCCCAACGTGGCGACCGCAGGCTTGCCGGTGGCGACGCGATCGGCCGGCGTCTCGATGCCATGGTCGAGCCCGTTTCGCACGAGATGCACGAGCGGATCGCCGAGCGCGTCGACCACCGATCGGTCGATTTCCGTTTCCGCGCCGGTGATCTCCAGGTTCACGTCCTTGCCGAGCTTCGCCGACAGGTCGCGAACGAGGCGAGGCATTCGCATCAGGGCCGTCTCCACCGGCACCATGCGCATGCGCATCACGTCGGATTGCAACGCTTGGGTCGCGCGACGCAGTTCTTGAATCGCCTCGTTCGCCGCGTCGAGATCGCGCTCGCGCAAGCATCGCTCCACGGCGCTGCGGTGGACCACGACCTCGCCCATCTGATGCATCAGCGAATCGAGTCGATCCGCGTCGACACGCACGGTGCCGCTCTTGCGCTGCTTCACCGACGGCGTGGTCGCAGCGGGGACGGGGGCGGGCGCGGGCGCGGGCGCCGCTGCAGTGTCGGCCACCTCGACCAGCGCTGGCTGAACCGGCGAGATCGCGGGTTCAGCGGCTGGGACTCCGTACGGCTGGACGCTGACCGTTGCGAGTTCGGGGATCTTGCCGAGCGCGGCGGTGATCTCGCCAGCAAGCGATTCGTCGTCGAACATGACGAGCAAGTCGACACGCGGCTCCTCCCACGAGTCGAGATCCTCCGCGGCAGGCAGCGACCACACCGGCTCGGCGACCGCTTCGACCGCCGAGTACGCCATGAACGATCGAATCGACGCGGAATCGCACGCGTCGTCGATCCGCACCGCCACGTGAAGCAACGCGATGCCTTCGGGCAGGGACTCGAGCGGCGGCAGCATGTCGGCGGCGACGACAACCGAATCGAGAATAATCTCTTCATTGGGGGACGTCGCGGATTCGTCGCCCGACGACAACGCCTGCAGCTGCGTCACCAGGTGCGCGGGGTCCATGCCCTCGTCGCCGGAATGCTCAATCGAGTCGACCGATTGCTCGAGCATGTCGAGACACTCGAGCAGCACGGTGACGAGCTGCTGATCCACACCGCGCCCACCCGATCGCACGATGTCGAGCAGGTGCTCCATCTCGTGCGTGAGACCCGCCATCCGCTCGAATCCCATGGTGGACGAGATGCCCTTGAACGAATGAGCGACGCGGAAGATCTCGTCGATCGTCGCCGCGGGATCGGGCGAGCGTTCGAGCTCCACGATCGAGAGGTTCAGGGATTCCAGCAGCTCGCGGCATTCGGCCACGAACACCCCCATGTACTGCCCCATGTCCATCAGCGAACCTCCTCGCCGTCCACGCGCCGGAACATGAACGGGTACACCTGTTCGAGTCCGAGCTCGGCGAGCGGCTGGGCAATGCGCTCGGTCGAGCCGATCACGAGAAACCCACCCGGCCGCAACGACCGCGCGAGCATCGCGTGCACCGCGGATCGCGCTTCGGGCGTGAAGTAGATGACGACGTTGCGGCACAGCACGAGGTCGTACGAATTCGACCGAGGTTGCTGCACGAGCAAGTCCTCGCGCGCGAAGGAGACGGCGTCGAGCAACGGCTGCGATGCCTTCCAACCCCCGTCGATCCGTTCGAACTGACGCTGGAGCACCGCTGGATTTGCAGTGCGAGCGTCGTCGTCGGTGAACTCGCCACGACCAGCAGCCGCGAGGATTCGGCGATCGATGTCGCTGGCGTGGATCGACAGCGACACGTTCGGGGCGACTTCGCGAACCATTGCCGCGAGGGAGTACGCCTCGGCCCCGAACGAGCAACCCGCGCTCCACGCGCGAATGCGACCGCCCGCCGCGAGTTCCGGAATCACGTCGCCCGCGAGCCGTTGCCACTGCTCGGGGTTGCGAAACAGCTGCGAGACGTTGATGGTGATCCGGTCGAGCAGCGCGTCGAGTTCGTCCGCGTCGGCTCGAACGCGCTCTTGGTACGCATCGAGCGTGTCGTATCCCAGTCGCTGCGCAAAGGATCGAATCCGTCGCTCCATCTGACGACGCTTGTATTGGTGCAGATCGATGCCTGCGAGCGTGCGCAGCAGCTCGGCGAAACGCTCGTAATCGAGCTGCGGCAATGGCGCGCCGGACCCATGGGAGGGGAGCGCGCTCACGCAGCGCGAACCGCGGTGTCGAGCGTGAGCAGCTGTCGTGCGTCGAGCAGCATGATCAGCCGCTCGTCGACCGTGACCACCGATTCGATGTACGCCGAACCGGCGCCGACGGGCGCCGGCTGCACCTGTGACTGCTCGATCGTGCGGACCTCGTCAACGCTCGTCACCATCGCCCCGACCGTGTGCTCGCCGTCTTCTAGCACCAGGATCTTGGCGGACTTCGGATCGAGCTGAACGCTCGCTCGACCGAGCCGGTTTCCGAGCTCGATGATTGGGACGATGCTCCCGCGCAGGTTGATCACGCCACGCATCCACGGCACCTGTGACGAGGTGGGCTGCGGCTCGACGTATCGAATGATCTCCTTGACCGCCTCGATCGGAAAAGCGTATTCGCCGCCATCGATCGTGAAGGCCACGATCTGCATCGTGGCGTCGGCTGCATCCTGCATGGTGGGCATGCTCCTGCGTGGGGTGACGTGGGACCCCTCGCGCATCGGCACGATGCGGAGCAAGCTGAAGAGTGAATCCGGTCGCCGGGTTACAGCGCGCGCATCACGCCGGTGACGATGCCTGCGATCCGCACCGAATCGGCTTTGATCGGTGCGTACGCGGGGTTCTCGCTGTGCAAGAGCACGCGGTCGCCGCGACGCTCGAGACGCTTGCAGGTGGCGTCCTCGTCGTCGCCGACCAGCGCGACGACGATCTGCCCGTTCGCAGCGTCCGATTGATGTCGAACGACGATCCAATCGCCATCGAGGATTCCGGCGCCTTCCATGCTGTCGCCGCGCACCTTGAGCAGGAACGAATCTCCGGACCGCGTGAGCTGGCGTGGCACGGGCACGTACTGTTCGACGTGCTCCTCGGCGAGAATCGGCGCGCCAGCGGCAACGCGCCCGACGAGCGGCACTGCGACGCTTGCGTCGACATCGACGTTGCCACCCGCAGCGGTGCCGATCGCCCCCGCGACGACACCAGCCTCTTCAACGCCCGCGACGGCTGCGTTTGGCCCCCATTTGAGCGCGCGCGGCTTTGTGGGGTCGCGTTCGATGATGCCGGCGCGCTCTAGCGCGGCGAGGTGCGAATGAACGGTGGAGCTGGACGCCATGCCCAGCACCTCGCCGATTTCCCGCACAGTTGGCGGGTATCCGTGCTCGGCGACGTGACGGCGAAGCACGTCGAGCACGGATTGTTGGCGGTCGGTGAGCGTGGGCGCGAGCACTGATGAATCGAACATACGTTCCCAATGGTACCCAATCGGGTCGGATGCTATCCTTCTCTCGTTCGGTCCCGCCTGCGCGGGACCGCGGCATCCTCACGCGCACGTGGCGGAATTGGTAGACGCGCCAGGTTGAGGGCCTGGTGGGCTTCACGGCCCGTGGTGGTTCGAGTCCACTCGTGCGCATCGTGTTCGGCGGCGTCCTTCGGGGCGCCGTCGGCGTCTTCATCCCCCGAGGGACGGGCGCGGCGCTCCTGCGAGGTACTCGACAACCTCCGGGTATCGGTTGTCGTAGTTGTGCGGATCGCTGGCGAAATCGTTCAAGACCGCGATTCGCACGGCCGATTCGATCGCGGGCACGGCCTCCGGCGCGTTGTTGATCGCCGTGCCGACGATGCGCCACGCATTGCTCGGTTCGCCAGTCATCGTGCGCAGGCCGCCGTCCAGCATCATCTGCGCGTCGCCGTGGTAGTCCTGCGCCACGACGTCGCCGTCGTTCGTGAACTCGCGCACGCGGGCGTCCGTGGCAGCGCCATCGTATTGGTGCTCGTTCATGCCGGGGTTGCCCGTGAGCGCGACACGGTCCGCGACATCGGCGAATTCGGGCTCGTTCACAACATTGGTGATCGACCACGCCCCTTGGCTTTCACCGGCGAGCAGGATGCGCTGACCGGGCGTGCGACGCTCGTCGAGGTCGCGCAGCACGATACGCAGCGCCTCGGCGGAATCGGCGGTGTCTTGCAGCACCGCGAAATCGTTGTGGCACGGGAAGTCGACGAGCGACGCACCAGCGCCGACCTTGTTTCGAACTGCTTCGACGAACGTCTGCGAGAGCTTGGGAATGCCTGTGCCCGGCAACCACAGGACGATGTCCTTCGCGTTTCGATCGACGCGGTCCAGCACGGTTTGGGCGATCTGCTTCGCCTTCGTCTGATTGGGCTCCGGCAACTGATCGTCGCGAAGCACCGCTCGCGGCGCTCGTCCAGCGATTAGCGACGTGCCCGCAACGCCCGCGGCCATGCCAGCGATTGCGGCAACGCCCGATCCCATCACCGTTCGCGCGAGCGGGCGGGTTCGCGAATGCAGCAGCGCGGGGGCAGCCAACACCGCGGCACCCAGACCGACCAAACCAGCTGTGTAGCCAAGTCCTGCGAGTTGCTCGCCGACGGGCTGCACGCCATGCGATCGTTGCCACAACGCAGTCGCGCCCGCGCCGACGGCGACGCCCGCGCCAAGTGCAATTCCCGTCCGCATGATTGCTGGCGACACTCGCACCAGGCTCGTCTCCCCCCGACTCGCAGGTCCCTGCCGGGTTATCGGGTCTGGTCGCTCGACGGATTCAGTCGGTGCCGTCTGTTTCCGGTAGACACGTGTTCTTCAACTGTCTACCGGCAATAGATGATGAAAGCACGACCGGAGGTTGCCACTGGAGTGGAAAGGACGAACTCGCGCTCAGACGCTCGGCGGCATCCCCGTGTTCGGGTCGACGCCGCCCGTGCCGCTCGATCGGATTGCTCGCTGCGCTTTCGCTGCCTCGCGCTCGGCCTTGATCTCCGCCACGATCTTCGCGGGCGTGATCGTGCCGGGCGCGCCCTCCGGCCCTGGAAACCAGCAGGCCATTTGATGGCCCGGATCGCCGTCTTTCATCTCCAGCGGCGGCATCTGCTGCTTGCAGACCGATTGCGCCTTCCAGCAGCGCTCGTGGAACGGACACCCCGATGGCGGATTGGCGGGGCTTGGCACGTCGCCGCTCAGGATGATTCGGTTCTTGCGGCGCGCCACTTCCGGATCAGCCACCGGGATCGAGCTGAGCAACGCCTGCGTGTACGGATGCTGCGGATCGGAGTACAGCTTCTCCGCTTCCGCGAGTTCCACGACCTTCCCCAGATACATCACCGCGACGCGATCGCTCACGTGCTTCACCACCGCGAGGTCGTGCGCGATGAACATGTAGGTGAGGTCGAACTCCGTCTGCAAGTCCTCGAGCAGGTTCATCACCTGCGCCTGGATGGAGACGTCGAGCGCCGAAACGGGTTCGTCGCAGATGATCAGCTTCGGCTGCAGCGCGAGCGCGCGCGCGATGCCGATGCGCTGGCGTTGCCCGCCGGAGAACTCGTGCGGATAGCGGTTCGTGAACGCGGGGTTCAGGCCAACGATGTCGAGCAGCTCGCGCACGCGCTGCAGACGCGAGCTCTTGTCGCCGATCCCGTGGATCACGAGCGGCTCGCTAATGATGTTGCCCACGGTCATGCGCGGGTTGAGCGACGCGTATGGATCCTGAAAGACGATCTGCAGGTCGCGACGAATGTGCCTGAGCTGCTGGTTGTTGAGCGTCGTCAGTTCCTGACCTTGGAAGACCACGCTGCCGGCAGTTGGCTTGTGCAACTGCAAGATGGCGCGACCGGTCGTGGACTTGCCGCACCCCGATTCGCCCACCACGCCGAGCGTCTCGCCGGGCCACAGGTCGAAGCTGACGTCGTCCACGGCCTTCACGTCGCCGACGTGCTTGGCGAAGATCGCGCCCTTCTTGATCGGGAAGTACTTCTTCAGGTTGCGCACCTGCAGGATCGGCGGCGCCGAGTAATCGGGCCCGTCCGTGCTCGGCTTCGCCGAACTGCTCGTGCCACTGCCCATGGTTCCAGTCACGCCATGCCTCCCTGCCTACGCGGCACCAGTCCCAAGTCCACGCGCTCGATCGCGGGATGCCAGCACGCTGCGGTGTGCTCGTCGTCGCCCTCCACCGGCGCGATCATCGGAGGGAATCGCTCCATGCAGATCGACGTGCGGTACTTGCAGCGCGGATTGAATCGACACCCCTCGGGCGGGTTGATCAGGTCCGGCGGCAGTCCGGGAATGGATTCGAGCCGCTCGGCGTCTTCCTCGTCGTCGAGCGCCGGGAGCGAGCCGAGCAGCGCCTCGGTGTACGGATGCTGCGGGTGGTCGAAGATCTCGTCGGTCGGGGCGTGTTCGATGATCCGCCCCGCGTACATCACCGCAACGCGGTCCGCGACCTCGGCGACCACGCCCATGTCGTGCGTGATCATGATCACCGCGGTGCCGAACTCCTCCTGCAGCTCCTTGATCAGCGTGAGGATCTGTGCCTGGATCGTCACGTCGAGCGCCGTGGTGGGCTCGTCGCAGATCAGCACGCGCGGGTTGCACGCGAGCGCCATCGCGATCATCACGCGCTGGCGCATGCCGCCCGAGAACTGGTGCGGGTACGCGTCGAGGCGTTCTCGAGCCGCGGGGATCTGCACAGCCTGCATCAGCTCGAGCGCGCGCGCACGTGCCTGCTCCATCGTCATGCCCTTGTGATGGATCAGTCCTTCGGTGAGCTGCGTGCTGATCTTCAGCACCGGGTTCAGCGACGTCATCGGATCCTGGAAGATCATCGCGATCTCGTTGCCGCGCACGGCCTGCATCTGGTCGTCGGGCAGCTGCACCAGGTCGCGACCGTCGTAGATCACTTGCCCGCCGGCGACCGTTCCGGGGGGCTTGATCAACCGCATCACGCCGAGCGACGTCTGGCTCTTGCCGCACCCGGATTCGCCGACGATGCCGAGCGTCTCGCCCTCGTCGACCCAGTACGACACGCCGTCCACGGCCTTCACCACGCCCGCGCGCGTCTGATATTGGACTTTCAGGTCCCTGACCTCGAGCAGCGCCATCCCGGCATCGTCCTCCTAGTGCACTTGGCCGCGCGGGTCGAGCGCGTCCCGAACTCCATCGGCAACCGCGACGGTTGCCAATACCGTGGTGGCGATCAAGAGCGCCGGCACCCACATCAGATGCGGCGCGGCGTTGATGTAGATGTAGC
>JBDHZF010000043.1:0-19662 GCA_039811765.1 Thermoleophilia bacterium
CGCAAGATTCGAGGTTTCAGTTTCCGCCGGACCACGTCGATGGGCGGCGCATGCTCATTTCCTCGTCCGCCTCACGCGTTTCGCTCACCGACGTCATCGCCCATCGCGGCTACCATGACGGAAACGCTCCATATGAGAACACGACGGACGCGTACCTGCGCGCGATACGGCTCGGCGCCGACGTGATGGAGACGGACGTGCGGCGCACGAAGGACGGCGTGATCGTGCTGCACCACGACGCGACGATCGGGGCCGCTCTGATCAGCGAGACGAACTACGCGGACCTGCCGAAGCTGCCGAACGGCCAGCCGGTGAGCACGCTCTCGGGACTCGTCGACGCCATCGCGGGCGCGGGCGGGCGCACGAAGCTGCTCGTCGAGACGAAGGAGACGGGGTACGAAGCGGAGATCGCGTCGATCGTTCGCCGCAAGCTGCGCGACGACGCGGTCGAGTACATGAGCTTCAACGTCGACTCGGTGCGCGCGCTGCGCGAGCTCGCGCCGCATTCGAAAGTGGGCGTGCTCGTCACCGCGTGGCTTCCCGACTGGGACAGCGTCACGTGGCCGATCTCCGCGAGCGCGCTCGTCGCCAAGGCGAAGCAGCTCGGAGTCGACTTCGTCGCGATGGACGGACTGCTCGCCAGCAACGCGCGCCTCGACGCGCTGGCCGGCGCGGGCATCGCGACGCGCATCTGGACGGTCGACAAGCGCGCCGACATCCAGCGCTACCTGAACGACCCGCGCGTGTCCGGCATCATCACGAACGCGCCCGACGTCGCCAAGGCGATGCGCGACACGCGCATGGCGTCGCTCGTCGCGGCCTGATCGCGTTCGCGGAGGCGCGGGCGCGATCCGTAGGATCGCAGCGCATGGACTATTTCTCCGACCCTGTCTTCGTCTCCGTGTTCGGCGTGGTGCTCGCCGCGCGGTTCCTGCTGCCGTTCACGATCTTCCGCTGGCCGCTGCCCGGGATCGTCGGATGCCTGGCGCTGGACGCGGTCGACCAGACCGTGTTCCAGTGGTTCGGTTTCGACCCGCCGTTCTACCAGGGCTACGACAAGGCGATGGACGTGTTCTACCTCGGCGTCGCCTACATCGCCACGCTGCGCAACTGGACGAGCATGCCGGCGTTCGGGGTGTCGCGCTTCCTGTTCTTCTACCGCCAGATCGGCGCGGCCGCGTTCGAGCTGACCGGCGCCCGCGCGCTGCTGATGGTGTTCCCCAACACGTTCGAGTACTTCTTCATCGCCCACGAGGGCATTCGCAGCCGGTGGCGCGCGACGCGCTTGACGTTGCGTGGCTGGATCGTCGTCGCCGCGGCGATCTGGGTGTTCGTGAAGCTGCCGCAGGAGTACTGGATCCACATCGCGCAGCTGGACTTCACCGACGCGTTGCAGGACGTCGCGTGGTTCGGCCCGGTCGTGGTCGGCGGACTGGCGGCGCTCGCGCTCGCGTTCTGGCTGGTCGTGCGTCCGCGGCTGCCACGGCCCGACCACGGCTGGCAGATCGTGGCGCCGCCGATCCCCGAGGAGCTCGACACGCCGGCCAAGCGCGGGGCGTACATGGCCGAGCACGGGTCGGTGTGGTCGCAGGCGTCGCTCGAGAAGTCGGTCCTGGTCGGGCTGCTCCTGGTGATGTACGCGTCGATCCTGCCGCACGTGCCCGACGAACCGCTTCGGCTGGTCGTTTGGACCGCGGCGTTCGTGCTGGCCAACGTCGCGGGATCGCTCGCGCTCGCGCGTCGTGGATTCGCGAGCAAGGCGCTCGCGAGAACGTTCGCGTTGCGCTACGCGGCGAACCTCGTCGCGCTCGTGCTGGTCGATCGATTCGTCTACGGGTCGCTGCGGATGCTCGACGTGTCGTTCTTCGTGCTCGCGTTCTGCGCGCTGGTGACGGCGTACGACATGTATCGCCCGGTGTTCGAGCTCAGGCGCGACCGATCCCGCGTCGTCGAGCGAGCGTCGGCGTGAGCATGGACGCGCACGAGGAGCAGATGCGGGCGATCCGCGAGCGCACGGTGCTCGGAGCGCTCGGGATCGACGTCGTCGAGATGACCGGCGAACGCGTCGTGCTCGAGCTCGAGGTGGGGCCGCGCGTGCACCAGCCGTACGGGTTCCTGCACGGCGGCGTGAGCGCGCTGCTGAGCGAGACGTGCGCGTCGATGGGCGCGTGGCTCGCCGCGGGCGCCGACGTGGAGGCGTTCGGCGTCGAGGTGAACGCCAATCACCTGCGGCCCGTGCGCGAGGGCGTCGTGCGCGCGACGGGAACGCCAATTCGCCAAGGTCGCACGATCGCCGTGTGGGACACGCGCATCGAGGACGAGCAAGGACGGCTCGTGTGCGTGTCGCGCTGCACGGTCGCGCTCAAGCGATGAGTTCGACGATCGATTCGGCGAGCTGATCCGCTTCTTCCGGCGTGTTCCAGCAGCCGAAGCTCGCGCGTAGTCGCGTGGGGGAGAGCCAACGTACGAGGATGCCTCGCGCGAGCATCGTTTCGACCGCAGCTACGGCGTTCTCGCCGGGAGCGTCGATCGACAGCAAGTGGTCGAAGCCGTGCAGCCGGTCGCCGCGCACGCCGCCGTCGCGCAGCTGCGCGCGGACGCGCTCGTTGAGCGATCGCGCATGAGCGTGCGCGCGAGCAAGCCCCACGTCCTGGGTCAGCCACGCAACGGACGCGGCGAATCCGGCGAGCGGCGTGATCGACTCCTGCGCGAACTCGAGGCGGCGCCCGTCGTCGACGAGCTCCGAGTGCACGACGTCGGCGTGGTCGCGCACCTGCATGTACGCGCCGAACGTGGGCTGCCACGCGGTTGGATCGGCGAGGGCGACGCCGCCGGTGCCGTTCGGTCCGCACGGCCACTTCTGCCCGCTCACCGTGTACGCGTCCCAGCCGTCCGCAGGGTCGATCGCGAGCACGCCGGCCGACTGGGCGCCGTCCACGATCAGCCGGACGTGGTCCGGCAACGCGTCCCGCACCATGCGCAGCGGCGCGATCCGACCGCTCGTCCACGAGACGTGGCTGAGCGCGACGGCCCGCGTGCGCGCGTCGACGAGCGCGAGGATCGCCGCGACGAATTCCTCGTCGTCCGACCGCCAGGACGCGAAGCGAACGTCGCAGCCGCGACGAGCGTGCAGATGCCGGAGCGGCACGAGCAGCCCGGGGTGCTCCTCGTCGGTGGTGACGATCGCGTCGCCGTCGGCCAGCTCCATGCCCCACAGGCACGCGTTCAGTCCCGGATGCGTGGCGTGCATCAACGCGACGTGGTCCGGGGACGTCCCCGTCAGCGCGCCGAGCGCGACGCGCGCGCGCTGCTGCGCGGCGACCAGGCAGTCCCAATGGTCTGGCGCCTGCCGAACCTGTTCGTCGCGCTCGCGCTCGATGGCCATCGCGTCGATCGCTCGTTCGGGCAGGGGGCCGAGCGTTCCCGCGTTCAGGTAGGCGATGCGTTGGATCGCGGGCAGCTGCTCGCGAATCCGACGCAGCTCGTCGTCGGCGAACACGGTCACGGCGCGTCCGCCCCCAGCGAGGAGCAGAACTCGTCCACCACAGTGAATCCCACGCGTTCGTAGAGCCGGACAGCGGACGTGTTGTCGCGCCCCACGCGCAGCACGACATGCTCGCTCTCTGTCATCAGCCAGGTGCAGAACGCTGTGAGCGCGCGCGTGGCGCGACCCGCGCCACGCAGGCCTCGATCCACGTACAGATCGCCGAACATCGATGCCTCGACCGTCTTGGCGATCAACTGCGCGGTGAACGCGCATTGATCGTCTTCCACCCAGATCGCCACGCCGTTCATCGACACCGCGCGCGTCACAGCCGACGCCAGTTCTCGATACAAGTCGGAATCCTCGGGCACCGGGATGCCATATTCCTCCGACAACGCCGCAGCGCGCACGCGCATGAGCATCGGCAGGTCGGCATCAGTGGCGATTCGCAACGGAATCTGCTCCGCCTCCGAGCGCAGCTGCCCACGTTTGACGGCCATGAACAGCTCGGGGCGTTCCCGGCGCGGCTCGGTGCCGGCCGCGCCAACGAAATGACGCACTTCTTCGGTTCGACCGGCGATGACGAGCTTCGAATCCACATCCGGCACCGTGCGAGCGATCGCCGCGAGCCCGTCGTCGTCGCCGCCGACGCTCATCGCCAGCCCGTCGTCGATCGCGGCCGCGCTCACCGCGCCGGCGTCGTCGAAGGCGAGCCACACCTTCGGCTCGTCCGGCTGGAGCGCGGCGATCGAGGCGAAGTCGGTCCACGCGAGCGGCCGTCGCGCGGCGAAGGCGTGGAGCGCTGCGGCGTCCGACGCCTCGGCGACACGTACGTGGAGCGATTGCATGCAGCGACCATACCCCGCTGGCGTCCGACGATGAACCGGGGTGCCGAGGCAGGCGAATCGGGGTACGACATCGAACAAGTCGAAGACGGGACGAGGGGGCCGTGCGAGCGTGAGATCAGTGCCGCTGTGGGGGAAGCTGCTGGGCGGGATCGGCGTGATCGCGGCGATCTGCGTCGGCTTGGCGTTCGTGCCCACGGGCGAGGTCGCCTACGCGCCCAACGCGCCGATCGACTTGGACGGCAAGATCTCCGTCGAGGGACGACCGGCTCAACCGTTGCAAGGAAGTCTGTACTTGGTCGGCGTGACCGAGCGGAAGGTGAACCTGCTGCAACGCCTGCTGCTCGACGTTGCCGATCCATCCGTTGACTTCGGTCCGGCGCCGAAGGATGCCCCGTCGGGCGGCGGACCATCGGCGACGGACGTGCGTTCGATGGACGAGGCGAAGCAGGTCGCGGCCGGCATCGCGTTCGATCTTGCCGGGCAACCGACTCACTGGTCGGGATCGGGAGCGACCGTGGAGACCGTGGCGAAGGATGGTCCGGCAGCGAAGTTGCTCAAGCCGGGGGACATCATCGTGAGCGTGAACGGCACTGCGATCGACACGTCGGTCGAGGCCGCGAGGATCATCCAAGCCGCGAAGCCGGGGACGGTCGTCCAGCTCGGCGTGCAGCGCGCAGGCACGCCGATGCGGATCGCCGTGCGAACGGTGAGTCCGTTGTCCGGGGACACTACGCACGCCTCGGAGATCGGCGTCGCGCTCTCGACGATCGGCTTGAAGGTGGGATTGCCGCGCAACGTCACGATCGACTCGGGGAACGTCGTCGGCCCAAGCGCAGCGCTCGCGTTCGCGTTGTATCTGGTGGATTCGCTGAGCGACGAGGATCTGTTGCGTGGGCGGCGAGTGGTCGCGACAGGTGCGCTGGCGCCGGACGGCACGGTGTTGTCGGTGGGCCGGGTTCGTCAGAAGGCGATCGCGACGCAGTCCGCGAATCGCGATCTGCTCTTGGTGCCGGCTGCCAACGCCAAGGAGGCGCGCGCGGCAATCACGAAAGCGTGCGACACTGCATGTGTCACGGTGGTGCCCGTGCGCAGCGTGGCGGAGGCCGTCGCGCTGCTCGAGCTCGACGATGCGACGCTCGCATCGCGAACCTCGGCGTCGTGACTCGCTTGAGCACCTGTGCGGGCGCCGGTGGGTGATCACCGCGCTTGGAGTTCATCACGCGCACACCTCACTCGAGCGCGAACCGCGCATGGAGGCAGAGAAACCAGAATTCACCTCCGCGCAGACACCGTTCCTGACGCGGCGCTCGCATCGAGCCGAATGACGAACAAGCCCGGACGGGAGGGCTGCGTCCGACCGGCGCGCTAGCCTTCCATAGCAGAATTGCGTCGGATTTTCGACAGCTCTGCGCGCATTCTTTTTGTCCGCTCTTTGCGGGATTTTGCTGTTTCACAAGGCTTTTCCCGCACTCCGGAATCTGATGTAGTTCTCCTCGTGGTGAGTGCCGGGCACGGACTCCCCTAGCAACACCGTTCCCTGCCCGGCGACCGTGGGATTTGTGTTTCGTTCGACCCAAGAGGGTGGTGGTTTCGTCGTGTCGTCAGGGCAGGGTGCGCGTCAGCGTGCTGTTATATGCCAGGACTGCTGGTTCTGGAAAGAGATGAGCTGCGCGCTCGCGAGTCCCGAGAACGGCGTCTGCGCAAACAAGCGCCCCGTGCGTGGTCGACGCGCCGCGATGCAGCGTGTCGAGCAACCGCCGCTCACGCCGCTTGCCGCAGGTCACGCCATCGATTCCGCGCCCACCCAATCGCCGCAACCGTTCGCGGCGGATGCTCCAGAATCCACGTTCTCGCTCACGCAGGCCCGCGAACGAGTGCCGGTCGCGCCCGCGAGCACCATCACCGCGACCGCCGTTCCCGAAGCGGTCGCGCATACGCCCCGATCGCTTCCAACCTTCCGCGAGATTCGCGCGGGACGCGCGGCCGCCGCAGGTCGCACCCCGGTTGCGGAGCTTAGGATTTCTTCCTCGGTAGCCGAGTCGGGCACGCTCATTGCCGATGCCGCCGAGCATGCGCCCCACGCCATGCAGTGCGTGATGCCGGGGATGGAGCAGCTGGTCGAGCGCGTGCGTCAGCGAACCGCGGCGCGTCTGCAGTCGCTATCGCAGTCGTCGTCGTGATGCGTCACGCCACAGGCGACGCAGCGAGGCTGCGGCACGCGTTCGCGATGCGCTCGATGCCGAGCTCCAGCTGATCGATCCGCGGGCTGCTGAAGGCGAGGCGAACGTGATCGTCGCATCCGGTGCCGAATGCGCCGCCCGCCACGAGGCTCACGCCATGTTCGGCGGCGACCGACGCCAACGCACTGCCCGTGACGCCCTCGGGCAGGCGCACCCAAATGAAATATCCGCCGCCGGGCAGCACGAACGACGCATCGGGAAGCGCACGTTCGAGCGCGCCCGCCACGAGGTCGCGTCGCTCGCGGAGCATGCCTCGAGAGCGCTCCAAGTTCGGTTCGAACGCACCAGCAGCAAGATACTCGTCGACCGTCGCTTGGCCCAGGAAGCTCGCAGAGATGTACGTGTCGTTCGCGAGCGTCGCCACGGCGGACGCGAGTTCGGTGGGCAACACGAGCCATCCCACGCGAAGGCCGGGTGCGATCGTCTTGGAGAACGAGCCGGAGAGCGCGATTGGCGCGTCCCCGCGCCGCGAAAAGATCGATGCGGGCGCTGGATGATCGAAGTGGAGGAGACCATATGGATCGTCTTCCAGCACCAACACGCGGTGCTTGCGCGCTGACGACACCACCGCGTCGCGTCGCGCGTCGGTCAACGTTGCCCCCGCCGGGTTCTGATACGTCGGGATGAGGTAGACGAGATCCGCGCCGGCAGCCATTTCCCGGTCGAGCGCGTCCACGTCAACGCCGTCCGCGTCGAGCGGGACTGAGACCACGTCGATGCCCGCCCGCTGCAAGATCAGGAGCGGACGATCGTACGTCGGACGTTCCACGATCACGCGCGGTGTTCGACCCTCCGAGCGTGCGCGCGACGCCAGCACGCTCGCGAGCAGCGCAAAGCCCTGCAGCGATCCCGTGGTGATCACGATTTGGTCGTGATCCACGCTGTGCTGCTGCGCGAGCCGCGTGCGCAGCGGCTCCCACCCCGCGCCTGTGCCGTACGAAAGCAGCGGGGTGGTGTCGTGAGCGAACGCGCGGCTGGCGGCCTGGCGCAGGTCGTCCACTGGCAACATCTCGGGGGCCGGTACTCCACGGGCGAAGGCGATGAGGTCCATGCGTGCAACCTAACCCGCAGCTCAAGCCCGCAAACCCGCATCAGCACGCGGAATTCGATCGATTTCACGGATTCGCGAATTAGCGCTTGACGGGTCCAGGATCGCGTCGTACAACGGAAAGGATAAAGCCAACCAAGCCGCGGTGTGGGACCGCGCTCGGTTGGGATGGACCACATGCGCCCCCATGGCGCACCGCCCGGGAGGATCGGTGCAGCCGACCACGCTCACGACTTCGCCAGTCACGTCGCGTCGCGCGACGAAGGCCCCGTTGTTCCTGCAAGGCGCGCAGCCGGTCGAACCGGCGGTGCTGCTCAGCCGCGGACCGCTCGCCGCGCGTGCCCACCGTCTGCTCGGCCTCGGCGCCGACGGCGCCGCCAGGCTTGGTCAATCGCAACCAGCCATGACCGCGGCATTCGGCGGCGACCTGCGCACCTTCCAGCGCGCGGCCACGCCGTGGATCGCCGCTCGTAGCCTCGCGCGACCGATCGATTCGCTGCCGAGCCAGTCCAGCGTGAGCTGGCTGCTCGGCAGCAAACGCTGACGTCACTCGGCGTCGCGCGTGCGCACCCACCAATCGCCGACGGGCGCGTACAGGCCGCCGACGTCCTCGAGGGCGACGATCTTGGTCGACGCGTCGGTGGTGCGAAGCCCGTGCACGTATCCACCGATGGCGCTGCGCGTGCCGTGGTAGGTCGTGTGGTAGGAGCTGTCGTACCCGCGTTGGAGCGTGTCCTTCTCGCCGACGAGGCTCGCAAGGGATTCGTCGGCCTCGACGTCGGCGACGTAGTAGTAGCGTCCGCCATCGATCACGGCTTGGTTGCCTTCTTGAGTGGATGCGAATTGGATCGCTTCTTCCTTGGAGCCGAAACCCGGGCCGCCGTACTCGTCCACGGCGCCGTAGACGCGTTCGATGCGCACGTCGTCGGTGTCGCGAACGCTGTCCTTTCGATCTGGCTCGTTCGTGTCGTACCATCCGATCGACTGGCCGGTCAGTCCCGTCACCGAACTGGGGATCGATTGGGGCACGTCCTGATCGTGCGCGAACACGAACAGGCTGGCCTTCGATCCGGGATCCACGCCGTCGCGCGCGGGCGTGCCGATCTTGAGGTTGCTCGGGTAGTAGACACCCTTGTTGACCATGATCGCGCTCACTCGCGGATCGCTGATCATCAGACTGTTGGATCCGCTCCCCAGATCCGTGTACTCCTGCGCGTCGAAGTCGGCGAGGTAGTAACGATCGCCGTCGTGCACGACTGCCACGGCGTGACGCCCGTCGAACGCCTTCATCGCGTCGTCCATCGAGGCGTAGCCGTTGGGGTCGTAGAGCACGCGCCCGAGGCCGAGCGGATTCAGGTCGACAGTGCGGCGCACTACGACGTCGGTGTACTTGTGCACCGAGTTGTCGACGTCGCCGATCGTGATCGTCGGGTTGCCGTTCGTATTGGTGCGCGTCGTCGTGCTGTTGCCGAGGCGCTCCACCCATTCCTTCTGCAACTCCACGCCAAATCCGGCGTTCGAGCCAGTGATGCCGGGTCGCTCCACGCCGATGCCGGGCGTTTCGTCCACGACTGGCGCGTCGGTCGCGGCAGGCAGTGCGGGCCGCTCGCGACCAGCGAAATCGGTTGCCTTCGCGGTGAGGTCCGAAACGAGCTTTGGCTTGGTGGGCAGGCCGATGTTACTGCCGACATACCCGGCGACCGCGCCGAGCAACATGCCCGCGATCGCGCCGAGCGCGCCCGCGCTCTTCGCGCCGGAATCCAGTTGGCGAGCGAGCAATGCGACGCCCGCGCCCGCGCCCGCGCCGACCAGCGTGCCGACTCCCGCGCCAATGCCAGCGAACCATGCCGTTCGATGATCGTATTTCGGGTCGGACGCGATCAGGTCCGATTTTTCGCGCACGGCGATGTTGTCGCTCACCTCGCGCGAACCACCCGTTGGATAGTTGACGCTGCGCGCGCTCCCGCCGATGGGTGCGTTTCCAGAACCGATTGCAGACATGTCCCGTCCCTTGTCCCGTATCTCATGGAATTCGCCGCGGCGTCCCGACCGTGAATTGGCGATGTGTCGACTCATCGGAGGCAACACGTCGCCCGTTTCATCCTCGTCCGTCGCAAGCCTCTGCACCCATCCGCATTTTGTCCCGACTGTTCACGGAAATTGCGGATGCAATGTGCGGCCCTCGGCACGCTTCCGCATTTTGTCCCGACTGTTCACGGAAATTGCGGATGGGTGGCGCGCGACGGACGGGTGGCGCGCACACAGGGGCGCCGCCCGAAGGCGACGCCCCTGCTGGAATCGAACTTGCGAATGACCGGTCAGGCTGGCGTGGCCACGCCCCGCGCTTCGGCCACGAACCTCGCGACCTCGGTGGGGTTCTTGCCCACGCGCACGCCGGCTGCCTCGAGCGCGGCGACCTTGCTCTGCGCGGTGCCGGAGTTGCCGCTGATGATCGCGCCGGCGTGGCCCATGGCCTTGCCCTCGGGGGCGGTGAGCCCCGCGATGTAGCCGATCACCGGCTTGCTGACGTGCTCGGAGATGAACTCGGCCGCGAGCTCTTCCTCGTTGCCGCCGATCTCGCCGACCATCACGATCATGTCGGTGGCCGGGTCGGCCTCGAACAGCGCGAGCGCGTCGCGGTGGTTGGTGCCGATGATCGGGTCGCCGCCGATCCCGAGGATCGTGGACTGGCCGATGCCCATGTCGCTCAGCTCCTTGCCGAGCTGGTACGTGAGCGTGCCGGAGCGCGAGACCAGCCCGACCGAGCCGGGGGTGAAGATGTGCGCCGGCATGATGCCGACGTTCGCCTCGCCCACGGTGCACGCACCCGGGCAGTTGGGCCCGAGCAGGCGCGCGCCCGACTGCTGCACGTAGTGGTAGGCGAGCAGCATGTCGTGGGCCGGGATGCCCTCCGTGATGCAGATGATCGTCTCGACGCCCGCGTCGCAGGCCTCGTAGATCGCGTCGACTGCGAAGCGCGGCGGCACGAACAGCATGCTCGTGTTCGCCTGCTCGGCATCGACGGCCTCGGCGATCGTGTCGAACACCGGGATGCCTTCCACATCCTGGCCCCCCTTGCCGGGGGTCACTCCGGCCACCACGTTGGTGCCGTACTTCCGGTTGTTGAGTGCGTGGAACGAGCCCTCGCGCCCGGTGATGCCCGAGACGACGAGGCGCGTGT
Source organism: Thermoleophilia bacterium (assembly GCA_039811765.1). GTDB lineage: Bacteria > Actinomycetota > Thermoleophilia > Gaiellales > SKUG01 > JAGQUL01. Next base: position 10,802 of record JBDHZF010000043.1, read on the forward strand.
CCTTGCCAACGAGAACGCCCATGAGATCAGTGCTTCCTTTCGGGGGTCAGACGGCGGCTGCCGTGGCGAGCTTCACGGCCTCGGCCGCGGCGCCCAGCATCGTGTCGGAGATGGAGACGTTGGAGAGGTTCGCGTCGGCAAGCATCTTGAGGCCCTCGTCGCTGGCGGTGCCGTCGAGGCGCACCACGATCGGCACCTTGACGTCCAGCTGCTCGAGCGCGGTGATGATGCCTTGGGCGACCTCGGTGCAGCGCGTGATGCCGCCGAAGATGTTGAAGAAGATCGACTTCACCTTCGGGTCGGAGAGGATGATCTCCAAGCTCGCGACGATCTCCTCGGCGGTGGCGCCGCCCCCCACGTCGAGGAAGTTCGCGGGCGTGCCGCCGGCCTGCTCGATCACGTCGAGGGTGCTCATCACGAGGCCCGCGCCGTTGCCGAGGATTCCGACCTCGCCGTCGAGCTTCACGTAGGTGACGCCCTTCTCATGGGCCATCTGCTCCTGCGGATCCTGCGCGTGCACGTCGCGCATCGCGGCGATGTCCGGGTGTCGGAACAGCGCGTTGTCGTCCACGGAGAACTTGGAATCGAGCGCCTTGACCTCGCCCTCGGGCGTGATCAGCAGCGGGTTCACCTCCACGAGCATCGCGTCCTCCTTCACGAACGCGTCGTAGAGCTGGAGCATCATCGCGACGACCTTGTTGCGAACGTCGGCGTCGACCTTCGCGCGGAACGCGAGCTGGCGCGCTTGGAACGGCCGCAGGCCCCACACCGGATCGACGTGCATCGTGGCGAGCTTCTCGGGGGTCTTCTCGGCGACCTCCTCGATGTCCATGCCGCCCGCGGTGGAGAGCATCAGCAGCACGGCCTTCTCGGTGCGATCGAAGTTGATCGAGAAGTAGTACTCGCGATCGATGTCGCTCGCGTCCTCGATCCAGAGGCGACGCACGACGTGGCCCTTGATGTCGAGACCCAAGATCCCCTCGGCCTTCGCCTTCGCGTCGGCTGCGTCGTTGGCGAGCTTCACGCCACCGGCCTTGCCGCGTCCACCTGCATGGACCTGTGCTTTGACGACCACTTGGCCGCCCAGCTCCTTCGCCGCGGCTTCGGCCTCCTCGGGCGTGAACGCGACCTTGCCGGCGCTGACGTTCACGCCGTGGCGGGCGAAGAGCTCCTTGCCCTGATGTTCGTAGAGATCCATGCGGATGGTGCCTTTTCTCTCGTTCGGCAGTGCCGTCCGAGACTACCACCATCGCGCTTCCGGGGCCGAAATACGCGCGAGGGCCGCACGGTGCGCGTGCGGCCCTCGAAGCGTCGAGCGATCGATCGGCGAGCTACATGTACATGCCGCTCGTCGGATCGCCCGGAGTCATCAGCTTCCAGTGCTGGCTCGGGTTCGCCGGATTCGCGTCGCCTTCCTTGGGCGACTGCGTGGTCGAACCACCGGCCGACGTCGTCGGAGCGGTCGGCACACCGCCGCCGCTCGCGTCCTTCTGCCCGGGCGTCTGGCCAGGCGTCTGGCCAGGCGTCTGGGTGGGCGTCTGCGTGGGATCGCCAACACTGCCCTTCTCGGTCGGTCCGCCGCTGCCCTTGTCGGTGGGGCCTCCGCCACCGGTCGAACCCTGCTGCGCTTGAATCGCCGCCACGAGCTGGTTGAGCACCTCGATCAGCTTCGTGAGCGCGTCGATGAGGGCGGCGATCTGCTCCGAGCTGAGCTGGCCACCTCCGGCAGTGGTCGCCGCGCCAACCGCGGCTTGGCCTGCGCCAGTCGCTGCGGTAGCGCCGCCGCCGGCCACGCCGTTCGCTGCTTGCGCGCCGGCCGCGCTGACCGGTGCGCCAACGCCTCCGGTCGGAGCGGCTGTAGTCGGTGCGCCGCTCGGCGGCGTGGACATCGTGCCCCCGGCGCTGGTGGCTCCGGCTGCCGGTGGCAATCCCACCGCGCCTGTGCTTGCGACAGTCATCTGATCGTCCCCCCACGATTCGCTGTCCAGGTCGACCGCGTCCTGAGCTGGTCGACGTCCTGTGCGTCCAGCGTGCACCGGAATGGTCGATATGGCAACCAGCGACGCGTCGAATTCTCGTCGATCAGGCTGTGGAGTCTTCTGGAAACGCCCCGCTCAAGTTCGCGGCGGTTCGATCCGATACAGCTCAGGCATGGTCAGGGGCGGCCGTGCGCCACATGCAGGAGGCAACGGCATGAGCACATTTTCGGTAGGTGGTCTCGCGTCCGGTCTGGACACGAAGACGATCGTCTCTCAGCTCATGTCCATCGAGGGCAACACCAAGACGAAGCTGCAGTGGCAGAGTCAGCTGCTCGACACCCGCAAGTCGGCATGGACCGACCTCAAGACCAAGCTCAACACGCTCAAGACCGCGGCCGACGCGCTGTTGCGAATCGAGACGTGGGACAAGAACTCCGTGACCGCGTCCACCGATCCGTGGACCGCGACGTCCGGCGATCCCTCTCGGGTCGCGGCCAGCGTCACCGGCACGCCGACCGCCGGATCGTACGCGCTCAACGTCATCCAGCTCGCGCAGGGGCAGCTGTCCACGTCCAGCGGTTCGCTTGCTCCAGCCACCAGCGGCGTGCGCTCGACCGGGGCGTTCTACGAGGGCAACAACAACGTCGTCGAGGGCAACGAGGCGATCACCGCGCTCCGCACACAGACTGGTGGCGCGGTCGGGTTGAACACCAACTCCACGATCACGATGCAGTACACCGTAAACGGGATTACGCAGAACGCCGCGTTCAAGGTGAACACGGTGGCGAACGGCGGCAACGGAACCACGCTCACGGACTTCGCAAACTGGGTCGCGTCCACCGTTGGCAACGGCGCCACCGCGGCGTGGGTTGGCGGACAGCTGCAGGTCACCACCGCGGCCGGCACGTCGAGCGAGCTCACGGGGATGTCGCTGACGGCGAAGAACGCCGCTGGCACGTCGCTGCCGAACTTCAACGCCCTAGCGGGCGCGAGTTCCTCGACCACCACCGCCGCGTCCAACGGCGGCGCGTCCGCGGACACGCTGACCATCGCGAACGGTTCGGGATCGTGGAACGTCGCGATCGCCGCGGGTTCCGACAAGCAAGCGATCGTCAACGCGATCAATGCCACGAGCGGCATCGGCGTGACCGCGCTGCTCAACGGCGGAGGCCAGATCGAACTACGTTCCAACGGGATTGGCGCAAGTGAAGGCTTCACCGTCACCAGCGCCGGCGCGACCGCGTCGCAGCTTGGCTTCACGACATCGCAAGCGGCGCAGGACGCGAAGTTCACCGTGAACGGCACGATGAACACGAGCGCGACGAACAGCGGCATCACGAGCGCGATCAGCGGCGTGACGCTCAATTTGTCGGGCACCACCAGCACGACGCTCACGATCGCCCAAGGCGCGTCCGGTTCGACGCAGGACGAGAAGTGGGCCGACGCGGTCGCCACGAAGATGAAGACGTTCGTGGACGCTTACAACGCCGTGCAGAGCTACGTCTACCAGAAGACGCAGAGCGAGAGCCGCGTCGCCAGCCCGTCGACGCTCGCCGAGTACCTGCAGGGGCCGATGGCGCGCAACTCTGAGTTTGCAAACGTCGCGTTGACGATGCGTCAGACGATCAGCAACGCGTACTCGGGCGCGTCGGGAGCGGACAGCTTGCTCTCGTCGATCGGCGTCACCACCAGTTTCGCGATCGGCTCGAGTTCCACGAACGGCCAACTCAACTTCGACGCGGACGCGTTCGAAACCGCGCTCCTTGCGGATCCCGCGCGCGTGCAGTCGCTGCTAACGAACGTCGGCACGAGCGGCACCGGCATCGTCGACGACGACGGCTTCGTGCGCCGCATCAGCGAGCAGGCGTTCACCGTCACCGGCCAGATCGCCGACAAGTTCACCTACAACTTCGACCCGTCGTCGAAGCGACTGCAACAGCAGATCGATCAGCAAGACACGCGCCTCGCGAAGCGCCAGGAGTACTACGAGCACATGTTCGCGTCGATGGAGACGATGCTTGGCAAACTCCAGTCGCAAAGCAGCTGGCTAAGCGGCCAGCTTTCCGCGCTGACGTCGTCCAACTCGAACTGATCGATTCGTGTCAGCCGTCGCCGCCAGCGGCGACGCTCACCAGCACGTGACCAGCGGCGACCGACTCGCCCGGCTCCACGCGCACCGCGTCCACCGTTCCACTTGCTGGCGACGCGATCTCGTTCTCCATCTTCATGGCTTCGAGAATGCACACCACCTCGCCGGCAGCCACGACCTGGCCCGGCTCCACAAGCACCTGCAGCACGTTTCCCGGAATCGGCGCGGTGACTTCACCCGCCTCCGCCCCGCCGCCCGCGCCTCGAGGGCGCACAGCAGGCGCTTCCGGAAGCGCGCGCAGCGGATCGTGGAGCTTCACGATCGAGCGGCGACCGTCAATTTCCATGAGCAGCTCGGCGGGATCGGCGACCGGCGCGGGGGAGGACGCGACGCCTCGACCGAATGGCGTTGGCAGCGCGTCCATTGCCGGCGCAGGATCGGCGACGAGGTCGCGGCAGGTGCCGCCGCGGGCGAAATCGCCGTCCGGTTCGAGCGCGGCGCGATGGAAATCGATCAGCGACTCCACGCCGTCGATGTGGAATTCGTCGAGCGCGCGACGCATGCGCGCGATCGCCGCGTCGCGACTGTCGGCATGCACCACGAGCTTCGCCAGCAGCGTGTCGTAGAACGTCGAGACGACGCTGCCAGTCGTGAAACCGGCGTCCACGCGAACGCCTGGACCGCTCGGCTGCGACCAGCGCGTGATCGTGCCGGAGGAGGGGCGAAAATCGTGGCGCGCGTCCTCGGCGTTGATGCGGCATTCGAGCGCGTGACCGCGCAGCTGCACGTCCTCCTGCGCGATGCGCAGCGGGCGGCCTGCCGCGATGTGCAGCTGTTCGGCGACGATGTCCACGCCGGTGACTTCCTCGGTCACGGTGTGCTCCACCTGCACGCGCGTGTTCATTTCGAGGAAGTACGGCTCGCCGCTCTCGTCGAGCAGGCACTCGATCGTGCCTGCGTTGCGGTAGTTCACGGCCTTCGCGGCGTCCACTGCGATCTTCCCGAGCTTCGTGCGCAGGGCTGCTTCGTACTCCACGTCGGCAGCGTGCGGTCCCGGCGCTTCCTCGATCAGCTTCTGGTGACGGCGCTGCACCGAGCAATCGCGCTCGCCGAGATGGATCACGGTGCCGTGCGCGTCGGCGAGCAGCTGCACTTCCACGTGTCGGGGATCGTGCAAGTAGCGTTCGAGGTACACCGCGCCGTCGGAGAAGTAGCGCGCGCCCTCGCGGCTCGCGCCTTCGAATGCCGCGGCGAACTCGTCCTTGGTGACGGCGACGCGGAATCCCTTGCCGCCTCCGCCGGAGCGCGCCTTGATCGCGATGGGGAATCCAACCTGTTCGGCGGCCTTCCAGCCGTCCTCGAGATCCTCGATCGGCTCGGTGGTGCCGGGAACGATCGGCACGCCCGCGTTTCGCATCAGCTCGCGTGCGGCGGTCTTCGAGCCCATCGCGTCGATCGCGTCGCCGCTCGGACCGATGAAGGTGATTCCTTGACGCTCGCACGCGCGCGAGAACTCCGCGTTCTCGGCGAGGAAGCCATAGCCGGGATGGATCGCGTCCGCGCCCGCGCGGCGCGCGACCTCGAGCACCACGTCCTGGCGCAGATAGCTTTCGGTGGGGAGGTTGCCGCCGATCGCGAAGGCCTCGTCCGCATGCCGCACGTGCAGCGAATCGCGATCGGCGTCGGAGTAGATCGCCACCGAGGCGATGCCGAGTTCGCGCAGCGTGCGAAACACGCGAATCGCGATCTCGCCGCGGTTGGCCACGAGCACGCGGCGGAACGGGGGAGTGGAATAGTCGACGTCGTTCATCGTGGGGAGCCTACCGCCAGCGCATCGTGCCGGCATGCGAGGATCGACGCATGATCAACTTCACGAAGCGACTTTTCGTCCTCGCAATTGTCGTCGTGGCCACCGCGATCGCCGCGCCATTGGCGCAGGCCGCAGTCGTGCCGACCGGACTTGATTTCCGCCCGAGCGTCGAGCTCGATCAGGGCAGCGCAGTGGTTTCGTACCGCCAGGATTCGCTGCCTCGGGACATGCTCGTGCAATGGCGTGGCACGAATCGCGTGCGATCGATCGACCCGTGGCACGTGGGCGCGGGCATGACCGTCAACATCGCCGACTTCAACTCGGGAACGACCACGTACGGCACTGGCAGGGTAGGCGCGCTCGCCGACGGGTTGACCGTTCGCAACGCGTTCTCGGTCGCGCCGGATGGGACGGGCGACTTGCAGATCCTGCTGCTCGACGAATCATGGCCCTTGATCACTCGACAACGGTCCGGCGAGCACGTGTTCAAGCGGGTCACGCGCAGCGATGGACGCACCGTGTTGCGCGCGTCCATGCCGATCGCGGCGGTGGACTGCGCCGGCATCCGCAAGGGCGTGCGCACGGTCGAACTCGACCCGGCCACGTTCATGCCGCTGCAGTCGACTAACGTTCGCGGCGGGAAGCTGTACCGTCGAATCGCGATCCGGCGGATGAGCCGCGCAAGCGGCGCGATGCCCCCGTTCACGTTCGCTGGTCGTCACTCGTCGCGCAGCGACGGCTTCGTTGCGCGCACGCCCGTCGCGATCGCGGCCATGGGCGTGCGGTACATCGTGATGATGCCCGCCGCGCTGCCGGACGGCTTCTCGCTCGTGCGCACGGGATTCGCGAAGAAGGGTGGGGTGTTCGGCCCGGAAGGATCGCTGAACGGTTCCGCCAACGTCTTCGCCGCGCAGTGGCGGCGCGGGCTCGAAACGCTCGACTTCACGACCCGAACGGGTGCGTCCGTGCTCCAGAGCAGCTGGGACGATTCCGAGCCGTTCGGCTACGAGTGCGGCACGAGCAGCAAGAGCGACGCGACGGTGTCCGGGCACCCCGCGCACTTTTCGCTCGGCGAGTACGGCGGCGGCCGGCTGTGGTGGCGCGACGGCGCGACCATGTACACGCTCACCGCGCCGCTGCCGAAGGACGAGCTCGAGCGCGTGGCCGAATCGCTCGCGCCCGTCAGCGCCGGCTGATTCGCCTCGGCCTGGCAGGCGTCCTCACAACGGGATGTTGCCGTGCTTGCGGTCCGGGCCAAGCTGTCGCTTGGTGCCGAGCGCGTCGAGCGCGCCCGCGAGCGCGCGTCGCGTGTCGCGTGGGCGGATCACGTCGTCCACGTACCCGCGCTCGGCGGCCACATACGGATTCGCGAATCGGTCGCGATACTCCGCAATCAGTTCGGCCCGATGCGCGTCGGCGTCCGGCGCGTCGGCGAGCTCGCGGCGATAGAGGATGTTCACCGCGCCTTCGGCGCCCATCACCGCGATCTCGCTCGAAGGCCACGCGAGGTTGAAGTCGGCGCCGGTGTGCTTGGACGCCATCACGTCGTACGCCCCACCGTACGCCTTGCGCGTGATCACGGTGAGCTTGGGCACCGTCGCCTCGCAGTACGCGTATAGCAACTTCGCGCCGTGGCGAATGATGCCGCCCCATTCCTGATCCGTTCCCGGCAGGAAACCGGGCACGTCCACGAACGTGACGATCGGCACGTTGAACGCGTCGCACGTGCGCACGAAGCGGGCGGCCTTGGTCGAGGAGTCGATGTCGAGCACGCCCGCGAGGTGCGTGGGCTGGTTGGCCACGACGCCCACGCTGCGTCCGCCGAGCCGGGCGAAGCCGCACACGATGTTGTTGGCCCACCGGTCGTGGATCTCGAAGAACGAGCCTGCGTCGAACACCTCGTCGATCGCCTTGTGCATGTCGTAGGGCTTGTTCGGATTGTCCGGAACGAGCGCGTCGAGCGTCGTGCAGTCGCGGTCGATCGGATCCGAGCAGGCGTAGACGGGGGGCTGCTCGGCGTTGGACTGCGGCAAGTAGCTCAGCCACGCTCGGACGTCTTGGATGACCGCTTCCTCGTCCGGTGCCACCACGTGCGCCACGCCGCTCTTGGAGGCGTGCGCATTCGCGCCGCCCAGATCCTCCATCGTCACGTCCTCGCCCGTGACGGTCTTCACCACGTCGGGGCCGGTCACGAACATGTTCGAGGTGCCCTCGACCATGAACACCGCGTCGGTGAGCGCGGGCGAGTACACCGCGCCGCCGGCGCACGGACCGAGGATCACGCTCGCCTGCGGCACCACGCCCGAGCTGCGGACGTTCTCGTAGAAGATGTCGCAGTAGCCGGCGAGGGAGACCACCCCCTCTTGGATGCGCGCACCGCCGGAGTCGTTGAGGCCGACCACGGGGCAGCCGCTCTGTGCGGCGAGTCGCATCACTTTCACGATCTTCTCGGCGAACACCTCGCCGAGCGACCCCCCGAACACAGTGAAGTCCTGGCTGAACACGAACACGCGACGACCGTTCACGAGTCCGTGCCCGGTGATCACGCCGTCTCCGTAGGGGCGATCGTCCTCGAGCCCAAAGCCGTGCGCGCGATGGCGAGCGAAGCGATCGAGCTCCACGAACGTGCCGGGATCGAGCAGCAGGTCGACGCGCTCGCGCGCGAGCAGTTTGCCGCGTTCGCGTTGCCGGGAGACGGAACGTTCCGACCCGGGATGTTGCGCCTGCTCGGCGCGTCGTTCGAGTTCGGCGATCGGTGAGTCTTCGGTGACGGTCTCCATGGGCGGGGATCCTAGATGATGGATGCAAATCGTCAGGATCGTCGAGTCCCGCGGCAATCAAGTCGTGCTGCCAACACCGTCCGCTAGCAGCGTGTCCGAGTATCTCGGCGTGACGTAGTCGAGCGGTGCGCGGTCGGCGCGGGCCGGTGGCGGCGAAGTCGTCGTCGGCCGAGGTTCAGGAGGTCGCGGGGCCGGGTCGGTAT
>JBDHZF010000044.1:0-19633 GCA_039811765.1 Thermoleophilia bacterium
GCCGCGGCGCCCGCGCCAGAGTCGGCGGCGACGCCAGCCGCGCCCGACGCCGTGCCCGTGGCGCCGCAAGCTCGCAGCGAGGCGGAAGCGTGGGCGTTGCAACAGATCACCGACACGCACTGGGCGACCGATCCCGCCGCCCAACAAGCCGCGGCCGCTGGCTGGACCCAAGAGCAGTGGCAGGCCTACTGCGCGCAGGCAGCAGCGCAACAGGCGCAGTGGGAGCAGCACCATCAACCGCAGGCGCAACCGCAGCCACCCCAGCAGGATGGCGGGTTGGCCGCGTGATCAGGCGCCGACGAGCGTGGGCAGCACGTCGCGGATCGCCGCGACTGCGATGCTCGTCTCCTCGGGCGTTCCCACTGTGACGCGCACGCCGCTCGGCATGCCAAACATCTCGAGTGGCCGCACGATCACGCCCACGTCTTCGAGCCGCTGCGCGACCACGTGACCATCGATGCCGTCGGGCAGCGCCACGCACAGGAAGTTGCCCACGCCAGGGATCGGTTCGAGTCCCACGTCGCGCAGCGCCGCGGCGAGCGCGTCGCGCCCCGCTTCGTTGGCGGCGACGCGCTCGGCGAGCAGGTGCCGCTCGTCGAAGCTCGCGAGCGCCGCTTCGTTGGCGAGCGCGTTCATCTCGAAGGGCCCGCGTACAGTGTCGATCGCGCGCACAACTTCCGCGGGACCCACGCCCCACCCCACGCGCAGGCCGGCAAGGCCGTAGATCTTGCTCATCGTGCGCAACGTCATCACGTTCGGGCGACCGTCGCGAACGAAGAACTCGGCGATCGAGTCCGGGTAGTCGTCGGCGGTCACGTACTCGTGGTAGGCCTCGTCGATCACGCACAGCACGTTCGACGGGACTGCGTCGAGGAACGCTGTCAGTCGCGCGCGGTCCACGTACGTGCCCGTCGGGTTGTTGGGATTGCACACGTACACCATTCGCGTGCGATCGGTGATCGCGTCGAGCATGGCGTCGAGGTCGTAGCGCCACTCGGAGTCGAGCGGCACCTGCACGGGCACGGCCCCAACCTTGCGCACGCTGAGCGGGTACGTGATGAAGCTCGGCCAGCCGAACACGACTTCGTCCCCTGCCTCGAGCATCGAGAGCGACAGGTTGACGAGGATCGAGTCGGCGCCGTTGCCGAGCACGACGTTCGACGCATCGACGCCGACCATCGAACCGATTTTCGCGCGCAGGTCGTGGAACGCGCCGTCGGGATAGCGGTTCAGTCCGTCGACGTGCGTTCGGATCGCTTCTGCCGCTGCCGGCAAGGGCCCCCACGGCCCCTCGTTGGATCCGAGTTTGACGATCGGTCGGTCGCCGCCGATCCGTCGCCGCAGCGCTTCCACGGACAGGCCCGGCTCGTACGGCCGCAGGTCGCGCAGCGCGGCTTTCGGCACGAAGCGCTCGGATTGCGATCGCGTCATGGCGCCTGCACGCTCCCGTCGTCGAATGCGATGGATGCTCCGCCGCCACGGCGATGGTCTCCGGCAGCGGCGAACGTGCCGTCCTCGTCCACGGCGACGAAGTTCGAGCCGCCGAAGAACATGTTCGTGCCGGGCCAACGATTGAGCTCGTGCCCGCGCGCTTCGAGCGCGTCGAGCGCCGCGTCGGCATAGCCCGGCTCGACTTGCACCACCCCGCCTTCGGCGTGCAGTCGCGGCGCCTGCACCGCGCCGTCGAGCCGCTCCTGCAAGGTACCTTCCACGCCGGCGAGGCGCGATTCGAGCACGCGCAGCATCGGTTGCATGATCGCCCCACGCAAACGATTCGATCCAGCGCTGCCGGCGGCCATGATCGGCCGCCCTTCGGCGAGCAGAATGCTGGGGGCCATCATGCTCGTGAGCCGTTCTCCCGGGCGCAGCACGTGTTCCACGGGCAGCAGGTCTTCCTCGCCCATCATGTTGTTGAGGTGAATGCCTGTGCGGCCAACGAACTCGCCCGAGCCACACCCGGTGGTGGTGGTCATCGACACCGCGCAGCCGCCCGCGTCGATCACGCTCAGATGCGTGGTCGATCCTAGTCGCGACGATCGCCCCTTCGGTCCGTCGACGGCCGCAGCGAAGAGTTCGTCTCCTCGCGCGATCGCCTCTTCCGAGAACAGCTTCTCCGGAAGGATGCCGCCGTAGAGCCAGCGATCGAACTCGCTGCCGCGAATGCCGTTCGCGGCGATCATCGCGGCGACCAGCATCGCCGCGCCGTCATGCCCTTCCACGTTGAGCGGAGGACCACCCGGGCCGCCGTTGGCGCGTTCGAGCACGCGCATCGCGAACGCGATCAGCCCTCCGCCCGCGCTCGGCGGCGGTGGCGTGACGAACTCGCGACCACGCCATGTGCCGCGAATCGGCGCGTGCTCCACGACCTGGTAGTGCTCGAGGTCGGCGCGCGTGATCAGGCCGCCTTCGGTTTCGCTCCAGTGCACGATCTCGGCTGCGAGATCGCCGCGGTAGAACGCGTCGTCGCCGTCGCGGGCGAGCAGCTCGAACGTGTCCGCGAGTTCCGGCTGCGCGAAGTGGTCGCCCGCCACGAGCATCGGCCCGGCCGGCGCGAACACGCGCTTGCCTTCGGCGGTTCGCACGAGGATCGGCGTGAGCAGGTGATGACAGTACGCTTGCTGCGGCGGGAGCGCGAAGCCGCTGCGCGCCAGCTCGATCGCGGGTTCGAGCACCCGCTCGAGCGGCATCGTGCCGAAGCGGCCGTGCATGTGCAGCACGCCTTTCACGAACCCCGGAATCGCGCAGGACATTGGCCCGACATGGAAGGTCTGGGTCGTCGCGCCAAAGAGGACGTCCACTGGCACGGGGTGACCCGCGATGTCCACCTGCCCGTCGATGCCGGGAACCGAGGCGAAGAAATCGAAGCAGTGATCGTCGCCGCTGGGCATGTGGATCGTGGCGAATCCGGCGCCGCCGAGCCCGGTGAGCGTCGGCTCGCACACGCACGCGGCGAACGCGGCCGCGACTGCGGCATCCACCGCGTTGCCGCCGTCGGCGAGGATCTGCGCGCCGACGCGCGCGCTCAGCTGGTGCCCCGTCGCGATCGCTCCCACCTGCTGCATGGCGTCAATCTATCGCACGGGCGCTTCGCTCGAACGCATCCCCCTTGCGAGATCCGCCATGTGGTGTTCCACTCGAGGCAGGCTCGCCCGTGGAGGGTGCGGCGAGCCACGCCGAACGAGGAATCGTGCCGATGCCCGCCATTGCGCAAATCGCGCGTGCCGCAACGCGCGCCGCGGAGTCCGAATTGATCGCCAAGACGCGCGCGCTGCTCGGCCCCGGCGCGTCCGAGAACCTCGTGCGCGACGCCCTTCGAATGGATCTCGATCACCTCGTTCACGGCGCGGTCGTCGACGGCACGATCCAGGGACTACACGTCGCGCCCGGCCCGGGGCGCGCCGGCATCTTCGACGTGACGCGAGTGAGCAATTCCGGCGCTCGCGTCACTGAAGCGCCCACGGCTGGCCGCACCTGGCGAGCACAACTGAGCGCCGACGGCCTCGCACCGAAGCATTCCGTCATGTTCCCACCGGATTGGACCGTGTCCGACGTCGTGGACGGAGCCAGGCACGTGCAGTCGAGCGCGATCGGGTTGCCGCGGCCACGAAACGGCAACGACACGTTCTTGCTCGACGGCCGCTGGCGGGGCATCGACATGCGCGTCATCTGGGATCGCGCCTCGGATCGGATCGTCACGGCATATCCCCGACGAGCGAATCAAGCTGCCACGCGCTGACGGCCGATCCGCAATTGCTCCCAACAGTTGGGACGAATTGCGGAAACGAACCGCTGACGCGGGCACGCATCCGCAATTTGTCCCGACTGTTCACGGAAATTGCGGACGGGTGGCGCGCAGCGGCTGGGCGCGGATCAGCCCGAGACGGCGTCGCCGAAACCAGAGTCGCCGAAACCATCGGCGCCGAACCACACGGGTTCGAGCATGCGCACGGCGCGACCACGCGCGATCCGCGTCGCCGTCGCATACACCGCGAACAGCACGAGCGAGCATGTCGCGGCGGCGATCATTTGAGGAAGTCCGGGATGTCGACGTCGTCGTCGCCACCGGCGGCGTCTGGACTGCGACGCGAGCCGCCGCGCAGGATGCCGCCGAGGCGTCCCGTGCTCGACGGCGCCTCGATCGACGGCTTGGGCTTCTGACCGAAGCCGGTCGCCACCACCGTCACCCACACCTGGCCAGTGAGACGGCTGTCGACCGTAGCGCCGAAGATGATGTTGGCGTCCGGCGCGGAACTCTCCTGGATGATCCGCGCGGCTTCCGTCACCTCGTGCAGCGTCAGGTCGTCGCCGCCGGAAATCGACAGCAGGATCCCGCCTGCGCCCTGCGGCGACTGCTCGATGAGCGGCGATCCAATCGCGCTGAGCGCGGCGTCCTTCGCCCTCGTCTCGCCCGTGCCAAAGCCGATGCCCATGAGCGCGTTGCCGCTCTCCGCCATGATCGTGCGCACGTCCGCGAAGTCGACGTTGATCAGGCCCGGCATCGTGATCAGGTCGGTGATGCCCTGCACACCCTGGCGCAGGACGTCGTCGGCCACGCGGAACGCCTCCACCATGCTCACGTCGCGATGCAGCACTTCGAGCAGGCGGTTGTTCGGGATCACGATCACGGTGTCGGCGTGCTTGCGCAGCTCGTCGAGTCCCGCGCCCGCGCTGCGCTGGCGGCGCGAGCCCTCGAACGAGAACGGCGTGGTCACGATGGCCACGGTGAGCGCGCCGAGCTCGCGTGCCGCACGGCACACCACTGGCGCGGCGCCAGTGCCAGTGCCACCACCCTCGCCACAAGTGACGAAGACCATGTCGCTGCCCTTGAGCACGTGCCGCAGGTGATCGTAGCTCGCCTCCGCGGCAGCCTTGCCCACCTCGGGGTCGGCGCCCGATCCCAGCCCGCCGGTCAGCTCGTTGCCGATGTGCAGACGCACGGGCGCGTTGCTGATCTCCAGCTGCTGGAGGTCGGTGTTGATCGCGACGAACTCCACGCCGCGCACGTCCGACTCCATCATCCGCTCGATCGCGTTGATGCCGCCGCCGCCCACGCCGACCACGCGGATCACCGCGAGGTAGGTCGATGCGTCGGCTAGGCCGGGCGCCACGTGCGATCCGCTCGCCGCCGTGCCCGCGCTCTGCGGCGGGGCCGATGCGGCGGGAGCGGCCGGCGGGGCCGATGCCGCGTCGGCGTCCGACTTCGGCTCCGGCGTGATGATCGGTCCCGGCGCAGGCTTCGTCGCCCCGGGATCGGTGGTTCCACCGCGCTGATCCGTCGTCGCGAACAGCTGCGCGAGCGGACTGTCGTTCAGGCTAGACCGCTTGTTCGACACGTGCCACGACCTCCTGTGCCAGCTCGCGATACTGCGCGGCTGCCTTTCCATTGCTCTCGTACGTCAGCACCGACGAGCCCTGCACGGGCGCCTCGGCGAGACGGATCGTCTTGCGGATCCGCGTGTTCATGACCCGATCACCGTACGTCTTCTCGAGCAGCTCCGTCGCCTCGCGGCTGTGGATCGTGCGCCCGTCGTACATGGTCATCAGCACGCCGCCGATGTGCACCCGCGGGTTGAGGTGCTCGCGGATCACCTGCAGCGTGTTGTCCAGCTGCACGAGCCCGCGCAGCGAGAGGTACTCGGCCTGGACGGGCACGATGACCTCGTCGCTGGCCGTGAACGCGTTCACCGTGAGCAGGCCGAGGCTCGGCGGCGTGTCGATCAGGATGTAGTCGTAGTCGTTCTTGACCGACGCGAGCGCCTTCTCGAGCGTTCGCTCGCGGCCGATCATGCTGCTGAGCGCGAGCTCGGCTCCGGCGAGATCGATGCTCGCCACGGCGATGTCGCACTCGGGCGTGGTCTGGATGATGTGCTCGATCGGGTACTTGTGGACGAGCACGTCGAAGATCGACTTGGGCAGCGCCTCCACGTCGATGCCGAAGCTCATCGTGAGGTTCGACTGCGGATCCAGGTCGACGACGAGCACCTTGTTGCCGAGCTCGCTGAGCGCAGCGCCGAGGTTCATCGTCGTGGTGGTCTTCGCCACGCCGCCCTTCTGGTTGGACAGGCAGATCACCCGGCAGCGCTTCTTCTGCTCGTTGGTGACGAAGCGTGGCCCGTACGGGTCCTGCTGCTGCGGGATGAACGAGTGCGTCTGGGCAGGCGCCTGCTGCTGGATCGGCCCTTGCTCGACGGGGTCCGGCGTGGGCGTGTGGGTGTGAGTCGGCGTGGGAGCAGGAGCGGGCGCGGCAGCGACCGGCTGCGTGGGCGCCGCGTGCTGCGCGGCCGCCATGGGGCTCGACGGCAGTCCCGGCGTGGGCACGGCCGCATTCGGCGGCTGGCCAAAGCTCGGGGCCTGCGCGTGGCCTCCCGAATGTCCAAATGCGTGTGTCACTGTCTCGCTCCCTTCCCGCATCCCCGCGGGCCCGCGGTCCGGCGCGTTCGGGCAGGACACCTGCCCGGCCGAATCACCGCTCCACCCGTCTATCGCGTTGCACGTGCCAACGGTTGCAGGCAATTTGTCCGCGTCGCGGCGCCGAGGTTCGCTGAGCGGACCATCGATGGCCCGATCAACAGACCTCGGAGCCGCGGTGGACGATCGACGGCGATGCGGTATCGTCCGCCCGATGACGATGATCACCACGCGCGCGCTCGCGCGAACGTTCAACTCGAAGTCCGGGGACGTGAAGGCAGTGCAGGGCGTCGACATCGACGTCAACGACGGCGAAATCGTCGGATTCCTCGGCCCGAACGGTGCCGGCAAGACCACCACGTTGCGCATGCTCACCACGCTGATCGAACCCACGGCGGGCAGCGCGACGATCGCCGGCCACGATCTGCGCCGCGATCCACAAGGCGTGCGCCGCGACATCGGTTACGTCGCGCAAGGCCAAAGCAGCGAGCGATCTGCCAAGGTGCGCGAGGAACTGCTCGACAACGCCGCGCTGTACGGACTTGATCGAACATCGGCGATCCGCCGCGCCGATCAGCTCGTCGAGCAATTCGAGCTGACCGCGTTCCAGCACAAGCTCGTGAAAGAGATCTCAGGCGGCCAGCGTCGCCGCCTCGAGGTGGCGCTCGGCATGGTGCACGCCCCGAAGGTCGTGTTCCTCGACGAGCCCACCACCGGCCTCGATCCCCAGTCGCGCGCGAACTTGTGGCAGCACGTGCGCAACCTGCGCGACGAGCACGGCTCCACGGTGTTCATCACCACGCACTACCTCGACGAAGCCGACGCGCTCTGCGACCGCGTGCTCATCATCGACGGCGGACAGATCATCGCCGAAGGCACGCCAGACGAGCTGAAACGACGCATCGGCGGCGACCTCCTCACCATCGAGGTGGACGAGGAAGTGGGAACTGCCCACCAACGCGTTCGCGAACTGCTTCCCACCGCGACGTCGGTGGAAGTACACGACTCGACGGTTCGCGCCGCCGTGGTCGACGGTGACAAGGAACTTCCCCGTTTGCTGCGCGAGCTCGACTCCAACGGAACACGCGTGACGTCCGTGCAGCTCGCCCGCCCGAGCCTCGACGACGTGTTCCTGCAGCTCACCGGCCGATCCCTCCGAGACGAGGACTGACCTCCCATGAAACTCGTTCGCGACACCTCGATCATCTACCGCCGCCACATGCGCTTCAGCCTGCGCATGCCGATGTGGCTGTTCTTCGCGCTGATCCAGCCGATCATGTACCTCGCGCTGTTCGGTCCGCTGCTCGAGCAGGTCACCAAGACGCCCGGCTTCCCGTCGGAGGACTCGTGGCGCTTCTTCGTGCCGGGCCTGATCGTGCAGCTGGGCATCTTCGGCACGCTGTACGTGGGCTTCGGACTGATCGAGGAGATTCGCCACGGCGTGCTCGATCGCATGCGCGTGTCGCCGATCAGCCGCACGGCGCTGCTGCTCGGGCACGTGCTGCGCGACGCCACCACGCTCGCCGTGCAAGCGGCCATTCTCACGATCGCCGCGATCCCGTTCGGTCTCGACCTCACCGTGCAAGCAGCCGTCGGCGGGCTCGTGTTCGTCATCCTGCTCGCGCTGTCGTTCGGATCGCTCTCATATGGCGTGGCGATGATCGCGAAGGACGAAGAGCCGCTCATCGGCATGCTCAACCTGATCGGTCCGCCGCTGCTGCTGCTGAGCGGCATCCTGTTGCCCATGAGCTTCGGCCCGGACTGGTTGCAGACGCTCGCCGACGTCAATCCCGTGAGCCATGTGGTGGACGCGCTGCGCGACATGTTCCAAGGCGAGTGGTGGAGCGCCGACATCGGCTGGGGGCTGGTGGCGGCGAGCGGCCTCGCGCTCGCGTGCATGGGCTTCGCAGTGGGCACGTTCCAGCGCGAGAACCTCTGACCGGGAGTAGGCTGACGCCGCCATGGCCCGACGACCGAAGATCGATGAGGACCTGCTCCCGCTCGGCCTTGCGCCCCGCACGGTGTTCGTCACCGGCAAGGGCGGCGTCGGCAAATCCACCGTGTCCGCTGCGCTCGCGCAGGCCTGGCGCGACGCGGGCGCGCGCACGCTGCTCGTGGAGATCGAAGGCCAAGCCAGCGCGGCCGCGCTGCTCAGCGATCGCACACTCGGTTACGAACCCGTGCCGTTGGCAGAACACCTCGCCGGCATGCGCATCACGCTCAGCGATGCCCTGCGCGAGTACGCGCGCATGCGCGTGAAGGTGAAGCTCGTCGCCGATCGATTGGTCGGCAATCCGGTGATCGACCAATTCGCGCAGGCCGCGCCCGGCTTTCGCGAGCTGCTCGTGCTTGGCAAGCTCTGGTCGCTTTCGCGCGAAACGGACGATCGCGGACACCCGCGATGGGACGCGATCGTGGTGGATTCGCCCGCCACTGGCCACGGTTTGGGCCTGCTCGGCATGGCGGGCGTGATCGCGCGCATGTTCCCGGTGGGGCCGATCAGCAGCGAAGCTCGCGCGGTGGACGCGTTCGTGAAGAACCCCGAGCAGGTTGGCATCGTCCTCGTGTCCCTTGCCGAAGAGCTCCCCGTGACCGAGACGCTCGAGTTGCGTGCGCAGCTTGCCGAACGCGAGGTCGACGTGTGCGCGGCGATCGTCAACGGCTTGCTCGTGGATCGCTTCACCGAGGACGAAACGCAGCTGTCGCAGTCGCTTGCAAGCAACGCGAAGGTCGACGAGGACGTGCGCCACGCGCTCGACACGGTGGCGTGGGAGCACCTTCGCTGCTCGGACCAGGCCGAAGAGCGGGAACGACTGGAGGCCGATCTCGACGTGCCGACCGGGCTGCTGCCCTACATGTTCGCGCCACGCCTCGGCCGCGACCACGTGGCGGGACTCGCGCGCTGGCTCACGCAATCCGGGCAGGACTTGCTGCACCAGCAGCTCGCCGGCGCCGAGAACGGACCCGCGGTCGCAGCCGCCGTCCACGCCGAACGAGCGGGACGAGCATGAGCGCCCCACGACGCAGACGACGAGACGGCGCGCACGAACTGGGCAAGCGACTGCACCGTCTCGACGTGCTGCTCGTGTGCGGCTCGGGCGGTGTTGGCAAGACGAGCATCGCCGCGGCGATCGCGCTCGACGAAGCAATGCGTGGTCGCCGCGTGTGCGTGCTCACGATCGATCCGGCGAAGCGCCTCGCGCAGGCGATGGGGTTGAACGAGCTCGACGATCGCGAGCGAGCGGTCAAGCTGCCGCCAGGTGGCGCGCGCGGCGGCAGCCTGCACGGGTTGATGCTCGATCCGAAGACCGCGTTCGATCGCTTGGTCACGGAGGCCGCGTCCAGCGACGAGGAACGCGAGCGCATCCTCGCCAATCGCGTGTACCAGCAAGTCTCCGGCTCCACCGCCGGGATGCAGGAATACATGGCCTTGGAACGCTTGTACGAGCTGGATCGCGGCGGCAAGTACGACCTGATCGTGGTCGACACCCCGCCCGCCGCGCACGCGGTGGAACTGCTCGAATCACCGCAGCGCATGCTGCGCTTTCTCGAGGGACGATCTCTGCGCTGGTTCGTCAAGCCCAGCGCGAAGATGGGCCGGCTCGGGTTGAAAGCGATCGGCGGCAGCGGCGGGCCGGTGTTCGCGGTGCTCGAGAAGATCACGGGTGCGCAGATGTTGCGCGACACGGCCGAGTTCTTCGAGTCCATGCAAGGCATCTACGCGCAGATCACCGAGCGCATCCGCATCGTCGAGCGGATGTTCGGAAGCGATCGCACGGGATTCCTCGCGGTGACGAGTCCCGAGCGCGAGAGCGTGGATCAAGCGGTCGCGTTCTGGGAACAGCTCGAGGCGCGCGGCTATCGGTACGTCGGCACGGTGGCGAATCGCGTCGAACCGAACGCCGCCGGTCGCGCTGTGACCGTGGAGGAACTCGACCAGCTCGATGGGGTGGACGTGTCGCTCGCCGAGCGCATCGTCGCGGCGCAGCAGGATCATGCCGCACTCGCCAACCGCGATGGCGAGCGCCTCGACGAGCTGGCCGTCGCGACCGGCGACGCGCTGACGATCTCCGTGCCGCGACTCCCGCGCCTGGTGAGCGATCTGGACGGCTTGCGCGAGCTCGCGCCGTATCTCGCAGGCGCGTCCTGATCGCGAAACGATCGGCGTCGCGAACTCGAAGGATCGGCAGGGTGGCGATTCAGGGGGATGATCCGCGACGATGACGAATGACGCTCGCACACGAGCGAACGCGGGCATGGGCGAAGTGGCGCTGGCCACAGCCGCGATCGCCGCTGCGCGCAGCATCGGCCCGACGATGACCAACCCGAACGGCGCGCTGAGGCCGATGGTGCTCGGAGGCTCGGCCGCAGTTGGAGCGGTCGCGGGCCTTGCCGGCGAAGGCATCGCTCGAGGAGTCGATGCCGCCACTCCCTTGGACCGCTTTCAATCGCATGTCGCTGTCGGCGTGGCGGGTCTCGGCGTCGCGCTCGTTGGCTGGCGCCTGCATGCAACGCCAGCGAAGATCGCCAGCAGCGCGGGCATCGCGCTCGCAACGACCGGCGGGATCGGCGTGGCGCTCGATGCCGCGCATGGCGCGTTCGATCAGGATGGCGACGGCCACTTCCTGCCAGCGCTGCCCACCATCGCGAAAATCGGGATCGGCGCGGCAGCGGTGGTCGGCGTGGGCGCGACCGGCGGCCGCAAGCTCGTCACGCTCCTGCGCAACAAGCGGCTGCTCGCGGGATCTGCGGAGCAGATGGACGCGCTCGGCAAAGGACTGAACGAACTCATCCCTCGTTCGAAGCTCACGACCGGACCGCAAGTGTTCCTCGGATCTCGCATTACCGACGGGCACGGCGCGTCAGCGATCCGCACCGTCGTGCCGCACCGCCTCGACGCGCCCGAACTGCGCGCGTCGCTGGGGTTGCCAGCAACCGGAAAGCTGACCGCTGACCAGCGAGCGATGATCGGGCTTCGGTCGTTCGAGCAGCAAGGCGCGTTTGCGCTCGACGACGCTGGAAAGCCCGTGGTCGATCTGATCATCGAGGGCTCGCCCACGGGAATGGGTGGCTTGAACGCCGCGCCGATCATGATGAGCGAGCAGCTCGTGCGCACCGCCACGATCGATGCGCAGTACGGCGCGAAACCGTCCGTGCAGAGTCTCGACAAGGTGGACGAAGCGCTGGACGCGTTCATCGCCACGTCGAAGGCGATCAAGGCACGCGTCGAGCAGATGCCGGAAGGCGCGCGACCGACCCGAATCGGATTCGCCACCAGCCTCGGCGGCCTGCAATTCGACACGCTCCTGAAGCAGCACGGAACCGGCATCCTCGACGAGCTCGGCTTGTCGAAGATCATCACGCTCGGCGCGCCCATCCGCTTGTCCAAGCTCGATCCGTCGACGCTCCCGGAGGGATTCCACGTTCGTGCAACGCTCGACGAGTTCGCTGCGATGAGCGAGGAACAGATTGCGAAGGCACGATTCGTCGAATTGCGACACGTCGACGATCCCGTGCCACGCATGGCGGTGAATCTGCTGTGGCAGCGCCCGGAATGGATGTCGAAGGATCGACGCTGGACGCCCGGCGTGTCGCTCATGCAGCACGTGTCCGACGTGACCACGTCGATCGCGCGCGGCTCCGGCGACATGGCAAGTCCGATCGGGCACGACTATCGCAGCGCGAAATCCAACGCTGCGTTCGCACGAGCGATCGGCATTCGCCACGCCGACGGCACTGCATTCACCTCCTCAGAGATCGGCACGGCGGCGCAGCGCGCACAGGACACGGCAGTGCGCGAGTCCAAGCGCATCAACGACATCCTCAAGGGACGAAAGCCCGCCCCGTCGCCGTGATCAGTCACGAGCGAGGTCGAGGCTCAGCGCGGCGATGCCGAGCTGGCGGCGTTCGAGCTCGCCGACGATGATCGAGTCGGCATACGCCTGCAAGCTGGTCACGGGAAGGTCGCCGGCGAGGCCGGCGGCGATCGTCGCGCGCAGCGCAGCGAAGAGCACGCGCGACGCTCGCGCCGTCTCCGGGCCGGCCGCAACGCCTGCGCGGATCGCGCTGGCGGCATGCTGCATCGCGTCGATGAACGCTCGACGCTCCGGGCTGCCCGCGCCGAGCACCACGGCCATGCGCAGCGCGGCGGATCCCACTTCGCGCTCGCTGGCGTAGATCTCCACGAGCATGTCGAACACCGCGCGCAGCGACGCCATGCCTTGCGCGGTGGCGGCGAGCTGGAAGCGTTCGAGCGCGCGCGCCAGCGTGCTGTCCGGATCGGCGGCGAGCCGACGTACGGCCTTCGGCAGTTGCGCGGCCACCGTCGCGTCGATCTTGCTCGGCAGCTGCCCGGCGCGGCGCGCGGCGATTGCGGGCACCGGTTTCGGCGCGAGCGCGCGCCAGTCGAAGCGTTCGAGCACGAGCGGTCCCGCGGTCACGCTGCCGCCGGTGAGCGCACGGATCGCGCTCGTCACGTCCACGATCGCGCGAAGCGGATCGATCGCGGTCTCGTCGTCGTCCTCCTGCACTTGACGTTCGAGCTGCAGCACGATCGAAGGCAGGCCGTCGTGTGCCTGCTCTCCCCAGTCGAGCTGCGCGGCTTCCGGCCACTCCATGCGAAACCACTCCGGATCCACGTGCCGAATGGTCACGCCGGGCGCGAGTTCGAGATCGCCGTACGGCAGCTTCACGCCCCACATCGGCGCGACCGCGACATATCGTCGCGCGGTCGAGTAGAGCGTGGATTCGAAGCGCTGGTAGTGCTCGAGCAGCGCGGCTTCGTCGAGCTCGAAGTCGGGCGTGGCTTCCGCCATCGCCACGAGCAGCGGTTCGAGCAGTTCCGCGCGCGCGACGAGCTGCAGTTCGATCGTCGCGTCGCTGCGCCCCGCACGCAGGAACGTGGCGCATGCGGGATCGCTCGCCACGGTCCACGCGGCGTCGTCCGCCTCGGTCAGCTCCCATATCCGTTCGAGGCGATCGAGCACGAATCGCTCGGTCATTGGCCGGTACTCGTAGAACGGTCGCCGCTCATCGCCTTCCTTCAGCTGCTTGTGCGCCTCGACGCTGAAGGAGATGTCGGCGCCCGCGTCGCGATCGGCCGCGAGCAGCTCGAACGCCGCGAGCACGAAGCGCCGAAGCGCGCTGAAGAGGCCGGCATTGCGAATCGGAAGCTGCAGCTGCGTGTCCATACACGCATGCGTTCGCCGTGCACCGCGCGGGTTCCTGCGTGGCTTGGGTTCACATGCAGTGCATGACTCCCGCCAAACGCATCCAGGACATGCTTCCAGCGCTCATCGTGTTCGCGATCGTGGCCGCCTTCGGCACGTACGCCACGATCGCGTACGTCGCGCGCGATCCGTGGTGGATCGGCACGCTCGTCGAGCTGCGCCAAGAGCGCGCTGCTGCTCCGGCGACCGCCACGCCGAACAAGCACCGCATCACGAAGCGGACCGCCTCGTCACGCGCCTGAGCGGCGCGTGGATCAGAACGGAATGGGCTCGGTGCGCTCGAGCTCCGCCAAGAGGTTGCGCGCGATCACGATGCGCTGCACTTGGTTGGTGCCCTCGTAGATCTGGGTGATCTTCGCGTCGCGCATCATCCGCTCGACTGGGTACTCCTGCACGTAGCCGTAGCCGCCGAGCATCTGCACCGCGTCGGTGCTCACCTTCATCGCCGCATCCGTGCACGCGAGCTTGGCCATCGCGCTATAGCGCGTGAGCGTGGCGCGATCGACGCCGCCGCCGGCCTCCACCGCGTCGATCATGTGGCCCACGCGGTAGAGCAGCTCGCGCGCGGCGATCGTCTGCGTCTCCATGTCGGCGAGCATCCACTGCAAGCCTTGCTGGTAGGCGATCGGCTTGCCGAACTGCTCGCGCTCGAGCAGGTACTTGCCGGCGTACTCGATCGCGCCCTCGGCGATGCCCAGGCCCTGCGCCGCCACGCCGGGGCGCGAGCGATCGAGCACCTGCATCGCGAGCGTGAAGCCAGTGCCCGGCTCGCCGAGGATATTCGCGGCGGGAATGCGGCAATCGTCGAAGAACAGCTCGCCGGTGGTCGAGCCTTTGATGCCCATCTTCTTCTCGTACTTGCCCACCGAGAAGCCGGGCGCGTCGGCCGGCACGATGAAGGCGCTGATGCCCTTGTGGCCAGCCTCCGGATCGGTCTTGGCGAAGACGGTGTACACGTCCGCCACGCCGGCGTTGGTGATGAAGCGCTTGCCGCCGTTGAGCACCCACTCGTCGCCATCGCGAACGGCGGTGGTGAGCATGCCGGCGCTGTCGGACCCCGAGCCCGGCTCGGTGAGCCCGTACGCGGCGAGCCATTCGCCCGACGCGAGCTTCGGCAGCCACTGCTGCTTCTGCTCGTCGGTGCCGGCGAGCTTGATCGGCAGTGAGCCGAGCTCCTGCACCGCGATCAGCAGCGCGCTCGTGGCGCACACCTTCGCGATCTCCTCGATCGCCATGATCAGCGCCAGCGAGCCGGTGCCCGTGCCGCCGTGCTCCTCGGCAAACGGCAGCCCGAACAAGCCCTGCTCGGCGAACAGCTCGCGAATGTCAGTCGGGAACTCGCCGGTCGCGTCGATGTCGTGCGCGCGCGGCGCCACGAACTGGCGTGCCACGCCACGGGCGTGCTCGCGGATCTCTTGCTGGGCCTCGGTCAGGCCCCAGACGTCGACGGGTGCTTCAGGCGCGGAAGTAGTCATGCCGCCGATCATACGCCAGCGCGCGGGTTCGTCACGGGCGAGGCACGAGCGTGTACACCAGCTGGTTGGTGTAGTGACCCGGTTTCTGGGTCGTGGGCACATTCACCCGGTACCCAACCAGCAGGGTATCGCCAGCGGTGCCCGCATCGGATGCGTAGATCGTTCCGGTCTGTGTGCGTTGCAGGCCAGCGAACTTCAGGTTCGACGTGCCGAGCGTGGTCGCGTTGCCCCATTGGTTCTGCGCGACGGAGTCTTTCGCGCCATTCACCGACACCAGCGTCAGGCCGAATCCTCCGGTCACGCCGACGCCCCACGTAGTAGGCGCGTCGGGTGTGCCGGACCAGTCGCCCACCTGCGCGAATCCGCTGCCGGCGCCATCGGTGTTCGCGCCATCTTGCACGACCAACGTGTACGGACTCGACGACGTGATCGCTATCGACGCCTGCTTGAGCACGTCCTCGCCAGCGACGATCGAACCGAGGTTCACGGTCGACGGCGTGGAGATCGAGACCGCCTCGCCGACGTCGAACCAATCAGGCGAACTCCATGCAGTCCACGTGGTCGTGCTCTGCAGCATGTATCGCGACCGCGCCCAGTATCGCGCGTACGTCTTCACGAGCGGCAACCCGGCATACGTGATGTCCGCGCAGCGCGCGCCAACCGCGCATGTCGCGATCAAGGCACCTGTCCCACCGGGATCGGAATCCCACATGGGCGATCCATGTGGACGATCGGTGCCAACGTATCCGCGCATGTCGTCGCTGGTGGATAGGCCCGTTCGGACGCGAAGCTCGTCCACCTCTCCGTTGAGCACGTTGGAACATCCCGAGCTGCATCCCATTTCGATTTTGGCCGCTGCGATGTTCGGGGTTCGATTGGTCGCGTACCTGCTCGTGCCGTACCCATAGCCATTGCGCCCGTCGAGGTATGCCATCACCGAGTGCGCTTGTCCATCGAGCACGAGCGCGGCGTGGTGCCAGCGATGATCGTTAACGATGGAGGCAGGCGCGATCGAACACGAGAAGTCGTTGGTCACGTGACGGACGCAGGCTTGCAAGTTCGGCCCATTGGTCGTGCAGTCGAGTCGCAGCCAGAACGACTTGCTCGTCGTCGTGGCGAGGGCGGGATACGTTCCTTCCGCGCCCGTGCACGACGCGGCGGGGTCGAGGCGGAACCACAAGTCAACGGAGTATGACGACGGAAGCGCGCACGTAGAAGCGGATTGCGCGTACGACGCTGTGGTCCCGGCGAGATGCAACGCGTTGCCGAAGTTCGCGCGCCCCGACGACACCCAGCTCGCGCTGGCCGAGCGGGTCATTGCCCCACACCCGGTCGCGCCGACCGCCACGTCCGCCGACGTGCCCGAACCGCTGGCATCCGCGTGCCAGAGGTTGCGCACGGTCGAGTCGTTGAACGTGTTCGCGACCTCAACGCCCTGCTTGTCGATCGCCGTGGACGCGGTGTTGATCCACGACAGCTTCGGCGTGTCGGTGTTGATCCCGATTGCGTGTCGAGCGCCGGTCTGCGCCTCGGTGTTGCCAGTCTGCAGCGCGCGCGGCGCGGTCTCGTCCGCGGCGCCGCATCCGTTGGACGTGATCGTCCACCCGGTCGTCACCCCGGAACCCGACGAGTGCGTCGCGGCGATCCCGGATCCGACGACGTCGGTGATCTTCGCGTAATCGACGGACGGCGTGGTTGCGTTCAGCTGCGTGGAGACGCCAGCTCCCGTCAATCGAACCGGCGTCGCGCAAGCCGCGCCGTTCACCTGCAGCGCGGTCACCGTGGTGGTCGTGGCGGGAAGCGTCACGCGCTTCGCCGGCGTGGCCACCGCGAGCGTGCCGAACGTGCGCGGCGACGAGTACGTCAACGCGGACGTGCGACTCGAATCCGCCAGCTCCACGGTCCCGCCCTGCGGCAGCCAGGATCCGTCGAGCACCATGTCGCCACCGACTTTCAGCGGGGCGGTGGACGACGCTCGCAGCATGCCGGTCGCAGCCACTCGCACGTCCCCATCCACCACGAAGTTCGTGTCCGAGTTGTCGACGTTGAGGCGGGCTTGGTCGCCGCTCGCCGAGCCCACGACGAGATCGCCGTGCACGTTGATCGTCGGCCCCACTCCGCCCTCGCCCGTGCGAGGCTGGAAGATCGTTGCGCCGGCGGTCGAGCCGTCGGCGACCGTGCCGTCGAAGTCGTAGGCCTGGAGCAGTGCGTCGCCACCCCCGCTCGCCACCGTGTTGCCGACCATCAGGAACTGACCGCCGCCGTCGTCCGCGTCCCACAGCCCGTACGCGGCGTTGCGATGGTCGCCCGCGGCGCCGGTGACCGCGCCGTTCGTGCCGAACGTCTGGTCGAGCACGCCGTCGAAGTCCCACCTCCGCATCGTCCACGGGTTGCCGGCCGCGCCGGATTTTCCGTATAGGAGCAGCTCTTGGTTGTAGGAGACGATGCCAGTGGGAACGTCGTTTCCGGGTCCGCCCGAATCCCACGTGATCGCGCCGCCGCCGAACGTGGGGTCGATTCCGCCCCAGCAGAACCGCGCGGCGTACCAGTCGTCGGTCGCGCCCGGTTGAGTGGTGCCGGCAACGTACCCGCCGCACCACCACGTCGTGACGCCGCTGTCGGGATCGTCCGAGTGCGCGCTCGCATTCTCGGTGTAGCCCGGCGCGATGATCGCGGTGACGGCATCGGGCGTCGTGCCGCCGGAATTCCATGTCACGGAGCAGGGAATGCCCTCATGTTGGCAACCCGTGTCGATCGTGCAGTCGCCGGTTACGTCTGAACAGCCCGTCGGTCCGGGTCGCGAATCGACCCATCCCGCGTCGGTGCCCAAGATCTTGAAGGTGCGGATCGCGAAGTCGCCGCCGTTCGTTCCAGCGCTGCCTCCGAGCGCGATGTAGTCGCCATACATCGACTGCTGGGACGTGCGCATCACGTCCACTTGGGCGCCGCCGGAGTTCCACGTGTACTGCTGGTCGAGCGCGCCGGTGGTCGGATCGTAGCTTCGCACCACCCAGTCGCCGCCGTTCATCGCGCCGTTGCCGAACACGTAGATGCGCGTCTGCCCGGAGCGGTTCTCGCCAACGGTGACCATCATCGCGGAGTCCGCGCCGCTGCCGCCGGAGTTCCACGTTCGCGTGCCGTTGACGATCGTCTCGCCTGCGTTCGCCGCGGTGTTGAACGCCGGATAGGTCGTGCCGTCCTCGTTGTATATCCGGATCGCCCAATCGCCGCCGTTGAGCGCGGTGTTGCCCACCACGACGGAGCGATGTGTCGAGCCGTCGTACCAGAGGGCGGCGCCGATAGCGGCGTCAGCCGTTGATCCAGTCGAGTTCCACGTCACTACGGTGCCCGTCATCGATTCGAACAACCAGTCGCCCCCGTTCGTCGACGTCGAGCCAACGCCGCGCGTGTCGGAGCCCCACTGGTATGCGAACACGAACTCGTCGGCGGCCCCACCGTTGTCATACGTTCGCGAATACCCGGTGCGGTCCTCGTTGCTGCGGAGCGTCAGCGAGCCGAGGTCCCACTGCGGGGTCGGCCCGTAGTCGCCGCCGTAATGGTCGGCGCCCGGACCGAGCTGCGAGCGGTCGAGCGTCGAGTCGATCGTGACGTTCACGTTGGGCATGTCAACCACGCCTGAGCCGTGCATCTCGCCGGTGAGCTGCATGGTGCCCGCGCCGTCTTGCACGATCGTCGAATCGTGGCCGACGACCAGGCGGCCGAGCTGCCAATTCGGATCCCATGTGGAACCGTCAACCGACGTGTGGCCGTCGCACCAGCAGCCCGATGTCCACAGCGTGTGCGCGACTTTCAGCGTCTGCCCGGTTGTGGTGCCGACGATGAAATCGGCTTGTTCGTTCGGCGCGTTGTACGCGTCGAGCCGCATCCACGCGTACGTAGGCGTCGTGTCGATCACCGTGTTCGCGTCGACCAGAAGCTCCACCATCTCGTTCGAGAGAAACGCGCCGCCGGGGTCGATGCAGAGCGGACGCATGTGCGGCGGGCCGGCCGAGCAGTCGCCCGTTCCCCCTTCGCGCAGGCTCAGCCAATGATCCTGGTGCACGGTCGACGTGCTCGGAACGTGCAGCTTCGGCGTTGTCACGTCTTGGTCGAAATAGACGGTC
Source organism: Thermoleophilia bacterium (assembly GCA_039811765.1). Classification (GTDB taxonomy): domain Bacteria; phylum Actinomycetota; class Thermoleophilia; order Gaiellales; family SKUG01; genus JAGQUL01. Next base: position 19,237 of record JBDHZF010000044.1, read on the forward strand.
TCGCCGGCCGCGATGTGCAGCTCGTAGCCCGAGACGACCGTGCGATCGGCGATCGGGATGATGCCGCTCGTTTCGTCGCTGTCGAACGCGGTGGTGGCGGATATCGCCATGTCGGTCGTCGATCGCGATTCGAGGATCACCCGGCGCTGCACCACTTGCAGACCGGCGATCGCGGCCGTCGAGTTCAGGTTGCGGGTGTACGTCACCGCTCCGCCCGTCGCCGATTGGCCCGGCGCGTCGAAGTACACGGTGATCAACCGGTTCGACGAACCGGTGGTGACCGTGAACGAGAACGCTCCAGTCGTCTTGTCGCAGAAAGCTCGCTGTGTGGCGGCGTTTCCGTACTTCCAGACGAGGTTCGTCGTGCTGCCGTCGCAGCCCGCCCACGGAATCGTGC
>JBDHZF010000045.1:0-19309 GCA_039811765.1 Thermoleophilia bacterium
CGCGTTCGCTTGCTCTGGTGTGGTGATGCTACCCGCCTGCGAACCCGTGAACGACACCTCGCTGTGGCCGAGGTCGTGCACCGCCATCGCGATCAGCGCGCACGAGATGCGCTCGCCCGTGGAGAGCAGCATGTCCATCTCGCGCTCGTTCGGCGCGCTCGACACCTCGTTGGCGAGATCGATGAGCTGGTCGGTGGACTTGCCCATCGCGCTGGCGACCACGACCACGTCGTTGCCAGCCTCGCGCGCGGCGACCGCTCGACGCGCGACGCGCTTGAGACGCTCGGCATCCGCAACGCTCGTGCCGCCGAACTTCATCACCACGATCGGTCGCGCGTTCGCGCGCGCAACGTCGTCGGTCGCGCGCGCGAGCCATTGATAGCTGCTCGTCTTCTCCATCGCGTGCAGGCTACCCGATGCGCCGCGATTGGGTGCACTGACGCGGCCTGGCGTGTCGCGTCAGTGCACCCAATCGTGTCAGAGCCTTCGGTGTGTCAGCGAACGCGGAGCGTGACGCTCCCAGGCGCATAGCCCGACTTCGTCGCGGTCGCGACCGAGGATCGCGCGCCGCTCGATGTGGGCACGACGAAGCGAACGAGTCCGTTCGCGTTCGTGGTGAGGCGCGTGCCGCGCAGTGTGACCGCCGCGCCCGCCACTGCATCACCGGCGTCGTTGGCACGCAGCGTGAACACCTTGCGGCCCATCGAGTCCGTCGTGGTGGACGTGCGCGTGAGCGTCAGGCCGGGCAGCACGCGCTGGTGGAACACGAACGTGCCCGCGGGCGCGGTCGCGTTGAGCAGCACGTCGAGCGGACCGGTCGATCCGTCGGCGTTCAGGTTCCATGTGGTCGTGCTGGCGCCGACCTTTCCGAGCGCGCGCACGGCGCCCCAGCGGGTGAGCGCCTTGTTGGATCGAACGGCCCACGTCTTGCCGTCGTAGTCGCCCCATGCGAGCCACATGCGCCCGTTCGGCGCGGCGGCAGTCCACACCGCTTCGCTGAGCGCGTCGCGCTTCAGTCGGAGCGTCAGCGATGGACCGCTCGTGCCCGCGACGCGCAGGCGGCTGCAACTGGGGTAGGTGTCGCAGTATGCGCTGTAGACGCCTCCTGTGGTGCGGCTGGCGGCCGCGAGCCTGTGGCTTCGGCCCGCGGTCGCGGTCGCGCCGGCAGCCGACGCGAGACGCGTCACGTCGCCAAGCTCGGGCGCGACGCGGCGTGCGTACGCGCCGTTCTCGTTCGTCACGTTGGAGCTCCACACCATGTACAGGTCGCCGGTCGCGGCGTCGCGTGCGATGTTGGACGCGTACTGGCAACAACCGTCCGAGTAGTTCGTCTCGTCGGCTGTGCCCGTGGCGAGTCCCGCGTGCACGGCCAGCAGGCTCGTGCCCGTCCACGTGATCCACGGCGTGCCGTCGCTCGCCACCGCGCTGGAGATCTGCGACGAGGCATACGGCGACTGGCGGAACGTGAGCGGCGTCGCCGAACGGGTCCAGCCGCCGCTGCCGAGCGTGGCGTCCCACGCCTGACCCGTGTTCGTGGGATCGCCCGAATCGGTGGTGCCTTGCCCGCCCCAGAACGCGTGCAGCGAGCTGCCGACGAACTCGAGATCCGGGTTGGTCAGTCCCACCCATGGCCCGACGATCGTGCTCGGCGCTGACCACGTGCGTCCGTTCGCCGAGAGCGTGCGATATCGCAAGTTGTTCACGAGCGAGCTAGTGGAATCGCGATACGCGACGTGCAGCACGCCGTCCGTGCCGCGCACGACACCGACCTCGTCGGTGTTCGAGCCGTCGTGCTCGGACACGCGTGTCCACGCGGCGGATGCGGTGGCCGGGATCGCGACAAGCGCGGCTACGACAGCGCACAGGACGGCGACGAATCGGAAGCTGGTCATGCGAATCCTTTGGTGGGATTGAAGCTGCCGCCAATTCTTACACGAACCTTGCGCGCGATTCACGTTGCGGCGACACGAACGGGCGATGCTCTGGCAGACCACGAGAGATCGACCCAAGGGAGTCATCATGACCGAAATCCTGCTTGCAACGGCGATCGCCCTCGTCGCGATGCTCGGCGCGTACACCGCCCGCGAATTCGCCCATCTCAATTCAGATCGCGTCGACCGCTGAACGCGCGGCCGATGGTGAGTTCGTCGGCTTGCTCGAGGTCGGAACCAACGGGAAGCCCCGCGGCGGGACGAGTGACACGACAGCGATCGCGCAGGCGATCGGCGATCCACGAGGCCGTGGCTTCGCCGCTCATCGTGGGGTTCGTGGCGACGAGCACCTCGGTGACGCCCTCTGCTTCGATGCGCGCGTCGAGCTGCGCGAGCGTGAGGTCCTGCGGCGTCACGCCTTCGAGCGGGCTGAGCGCGCCGCCGAGCACGTGATAGCGACCGTTGAACTCGGCCACGCGCTCCACGGTGAGCACGTCGGTGGGCTCTTCCACCACGCACAGCAGTGAACGATCGCGGCGCGGATCGAGACAGATCGCGCACGTGGGCGTCTCGCTGAACCCGAAGCACGTGTCGCAGCGCACGATTCGTTCACGCGCCATCGCGAGCGCTCGCTCGAGCTGGATCGACCGCTGCGGATCCGCGCGCACGATGTGGATCGCCAAACGCTGCGCGGTGCGCCGACCGATGCCCGGCAGGCGCGCGAGCTCCGTCACGAGCCGATCGAGGCTCTCGGGCATCCCCGTTGATCCGTTGGCGCTCATCGGCTCACATGCCGGGCAGCATGCCGCCCATGCCGCCGGGAACGACGGCGTTCATGCGCTGCGCCTCGAGCTCCTTGGCTTGCTGCTGCGCGCTCGTCACCGCCGCGAGCACCATGTCCTCGAGCAGCTCGATGTCGTCGGTGTCCACCGCTTCGGCGTCGATCTTCACGCTGGTGACGATGCCCGTGCCGTTGGCTTGCACCACGACCATGCCGCCGCCGGCGCTCGCCTCGACGCTTTCGTGCACCAACGCTTCCTGCGCGGCAGCAACCTGCTGCTGCATCTGCTGTGCCTGCTGCATGAGCTTGCGCATGTCCATGTGGATCTCCTGATCGTCGTGGCTGAACTGGAGCTTACTCGGCGGGCTGCTCGTCCGCAGCCACCGGCGTCGCGTCGAACGCGCTCATCAGGTTCGCGATGCCATCGTCGGCGGGGACGGTCGCCGGAGCTGCGGCGGCTGGCGCGGGCACGACTGGCGCTGGCTGCGTGGCGCCGGACTTCGCGGGCGCGGCCGCGGCGTCGAGCACCTCGACCTTCAGTTTGCGCCCCGTCACTTCGAACGTGGCGGTCGCAAGCGCCTCCTTGAGCTTCGCCGAAATCGGCACAGGCGCGCCGGGGCGAAGCACGAGTGAGTTCGTGTCCGCGGATTCCGGCGTGAGCTGCACGAGCATCGGGCGATGCGCCGGGCTTTGCGCGACTCGCTGCGCGACCTGCGGCCACCACGACGTCACGTCGGTCAGCGCGTCAGCGTCGATCGGCTCAGGCACGTCGTGGCTGCCGCTCGCGCCGGTGTGCGCGCCAGCTGATGGATCGCTCGGGGCGGCGACGGGAGTCGGCGCGGGAGCGGGCTTCGGCGGCGCAGCGGCAGGTGCCGCGCCGATCGGCTGCCCGTACCCGCCGGTAGCGCCCTGCTCGAGCGCCGCGAGCCGGAGCGCGAGCAGCGGCAGGCCGAGTCCCTGGCATGCGCGCACGAGCGCCGTCTCGATCGCAATGCGTGGATCGCTGCCCACGCGCATGCGCGTGGCGGCGTCCGACAAGCAATCGATCGCGGCGAGCACGCGACGCTCATCGGCGCGTTCGGCCTGCGCGACGAGGCGTGCAGGGTCGCCGGTCGTCGACGACTGGTCCAACCCGTGCAGCTGCAACAACACGCAGCGCAGGTGTTCGGCGAGCGAGCGGGAAAACTGGTCGAGGTCCACGCCGTCCTGCACGAGCTGCTCGACGAGTCGCAGGATCGCGCCCGCTTCGCCGTCGATGACGGCGTCCGCCGCGTCGAACAAGAGTTCCTCCGCGACCACGCCGAGGTGCTGCAACACGTCGTCGAGTCCGAATGTGGAGCCGAACGTGGTGGTGAGCATCTCGAGCATTCCGAGCGCGTTGCGGAAGCTGCCCGCAGCGGCGCGCGCGACTGCTCGCAGCGCGGGTTCGTCCGCAGTGAAGCCCTCCGCGTCGCACACGCGGCGCAGCACCTGCACGAGCGTGTCGGTGCCTGGTGACTTCATCACCAGGCGCTGGCAGCGGTCGCGCACCGTGGCCGGCATCTTGTGCGTCTCCGTCGTGCAGAACACGAACAGCACGTGCGGCGGCGGCTCCTCGATCGTCTTGAGCAGCGCATTGAACGCGCTGACCGAGAGCATGTGCGCCTCGTCGAGGATGTAGACGCGGCGCGTGCCGCCGGACGGCTGGAAGCCGATCGTGGCGATGATCTTCTCGCGCACGTCGTCCACGCCGGTGTTCGACGCGGCGTCGATCTCGAGCACGTTCACCGAGCGACCTTCGGCGATCGCGACGCATTCCTCGCACTCGCCGCACGGATCCACGGTGGGTCCGTTCACGCAGTTCATCGCCTTCGCGAGCAGCTTTGCGGTGGTGGTCTTGCCCGTGCCTCGCGTGCCCGTGAACAAGTAGGCGTGCGCCACGCGGTCGGTCTGGATCGCGTTGCGCAGCGTGCGCACCGCGACATCCTGGCCGATCACGTCGTCGAACGTCTGCGGTCGATACTGGCGATACAGCGCCTGGCTCATGGGGGCTCCCGTCCACCTCGCATCGCGTGATTCACGATGCGTCGGGGATCGTATCAGCGTTTCATGAGGAGATGAGCACGCTCCATCGGCTCGGGCGACCGATGCTCGCGCCCGCCGGCCAACTGCGGAAGTAGTCGGCTCCCGTGTCGCCCCACGGCAGCGTTCCGCACATGTCACGAACGTGTCCGTCGCACACGTGGACGCGCTCGCACGTCGTCGAGCGATACGGCCCCACGAAGAGGCGATCGTCGCCCGTGCCGCAGGAAAAGCGCACCGGGCGACGTGCTTTCGAATCGACGGTGACAACCATGGCGTCGCGTCCGGAGCCGCCTTTCACCCTGCCGCCGAGCAGGTGCTCGGCATAGAGCGTGTCGTCGCCCCGCCCGGCGTCCACCAACGGAATGTCTTTGCGCACCTTGATCACGTCGTCTCCGCGCAGCGCGGGTGGTCGATACCGCTCCGGCTCGTCGTAGAGACCATCGTTCCCGGTTCCACCGAAAACGCGATCGTCGCCCCCGCCGGAGTACAGCCAGTCTCGGCCCGAACCACCGACGAGGACATCACTCCCATTGCCGGTCAGCACGTCGTCGTCGCCCGGACCGGCGTACACGACATTGCCCCCGTATGGCAGGTGGATTCGATCATTCCCGGGACCGGCGATCACCTGCCCTTGGTCGGAACCGGCGTCGACCCGCCCTTCGTTCTTCACCGTTCCACCCGGGATGTCGACCGTTTCGTCGCCCGCTCCGAGCACGAAGTCGCGGGATCCTCGGCCATCCTCGACGTAGTCCGCACCGGGACCGCCGCGCACGATGTCGTTGCCTTCGCCCATGCTCACGAACGTGACGCGCGCGCACGACGAGCGGTCGCTCGGACGCCCCGCGCAACGGGACATCGCCCCCAGATGCCTCGAGCGACAGCACGAGCCGGCCCTGGGCAAGCTCGATCACAGGACCGTCCGCTGCGGTTCCGATCGCCCCGTCGACGTCGTAGTACGCGATGACCCAGGCGTCTGACATCCGTACGAGATCGACACCGCGAGACGGCACGTGGACACCGGTCGGCCCATCGCATCACGTGGCCGAGCCGGCATCGACCTGGATTTCGGGATCGTGCGCGCCGTGTACGGCGTCGTCGCGGAACGTGACCCAAGCACGCTCGTCTGACGAGCCGTGGATGTCGAGCACCCCGTCGACCGGCGTCGGAGGGATGAAACTCCCTCCCGGATCGTGGAGGTTGTCCGCCCATGCGGAGGCCGCGGTCGGCATCATCGCAACGGTCACGATCACCGCGACGGACAGCGATCGCAGCACGCCGAACACCATGCACGCCCCATCGGCACGCACGGACCGCGCGTGGTCCAGGCCCACGATCGCCGACTCCCCACCTGGCAGGGTCCCCTGAGGGCTGCTGCCTTCCGGCCCTGACCCGGTTCAGGGAATGCCAGTGGATCAATGCCGACGATCGCGGACCTCGACCACGCGCGACGCGGGAATCGTATCAGGGGACTGGCAGCGACGACGACCCGCGTCTTGCGCCGGCATGTCGGTGCCGAACACGGATCCACGGGCACAAGTCGACGCCACGAGCGAGGGCCGAGCGGCTTCGTCAATTGAACCGAAGCGCGACGGGAGACGAATCATCAGCACATGGTCGTTCTCCTCGTCGCATTGCTCTCTGGTGCCCTCTCCGTGCTCACGCCCTGCGTGCTGCCGCTGCTGCCCGCGATCCTCGCATCCAGCGCCAGCGGCGGCAGGCGCCGCCCGATCGGCATCGTGGTCGGGCTTGTGATCTCGTTCACGCTCGCGCTGCTCGCCTTCTCCTGGCTGGTCGACGCGCTCGGAATCCCCTCCGACACGCTGCGCTGGATCGCGGCCGCGCTGCTGCTCGGCTTCGGCCTCGTGCTCGTGGCGCCGCCGCTCGAGCGGCGCTTCGAGGCGCTCGCATCGCGCGCGGCGCGCCTCGCTCCCGGGGGACGATTCCAGGGCGACGGGTTCTGGTCGGGCGTCGCGGTGGGCGGCGGCCTCGGGATCGCGTGGGCGCCGTGCGTGGGTCCGATCCTCGGCGGCGTGGCAGTGGCGTCGGCCACCGGCACCACCACCGGGCAGGACGTGGCCCGGGCGATCGCCTTCTCGCTGGGCATGAGCATCCCGCTGCTCGCGATCGTGCTCGGCGGGCGCCGCGTGGCTGCGCGCATGCGCACGCGCGTGAACCCACGCGCCGTGCAGCTCACGGCCGGCGTCGTGCTGCTGGCCACCGGCGCGATGATCGCCGGCGGGCTCGACACGAAGGTGAACGGCTGGCTCTCGCGCTCCACGGGCATCTCCTCCACCCTCGTGGCCGACCTCGAGCAGGACGCGCTCGACCACTCCTCGTCGAGCAGCGACGACGGGGCGCTCGAGGTGGTGCACAAGGGCTCGGGCGACGAGCTCGACGACTACGGCCCCGCGCCGAAGATCGCCGGCATCACGCACTGGTTCAACACGCCCGGCGATCGGCCGCTCACCGAGAAGGACCTGAAAGGCAAGGTGGTGCTCGTCGACTTCTGGACCTACTCCTGCATCAACTGCCTGCGCACGCTGCCGTACGTGAAGTCGTGGTACTCCTCGTACGCCAAGGACGGGCTCGTGGTGATCGGCGTGCACGCACCCGAGTTCGAGTTCGAGCACGACGAGGGCAACGTGCGCACCGCGATCCGCGAGCACGACATCGAGTACCCCGTGGCGATGGACAACGACTTCATCACCTGGAACGCGTTCCAGAACCAGTACTGGCCGGCCAAGTACCTGATCGATCGCGACGGGCGCGTGCGCTACGTGCACTTCGGCGAGGGCGACTACGACCAGACCGAGGAAGCGATCCGCTCGCTGCTGGGCCTGGGCGAGTCGGGCATGCACGCCAATCCCACGCCCGACGACAACCTCGCGCAGACACAGGAGACGTACCTGGGGTACGAGCGCGCGCAGCACTTCGCCGGAGGAGCGACGAGTCATGACACGCAGGCCACGTACGCCGCACCGAAGGCGTCGACCCTCGACGACGGCGAGTGGGCGCTCGACGGGCAGTGGACCGTGGAGGGCGAGCGCATCGTGGCGGGCACCGGCGCGTCGATCGTCATGCACTACCGGGCGGGTGACGTGCACCTGGTGCTCGGCCCGACCACGAAAGCCGCGACGGGCGCGACGATCCACGTGAACGACGGCGAGCGCGGCTCCAACGGCTCGGACGCGACGCAGCCGATCGACGAGCAGCGCCTGTACACGCTGCGCTCGAGCGACACGCTCGCGGACTCGACGATCCGCATCGACGTGCCCGAAGGCGTCGCCGCCTACGCGTTCACGTTCGGGTGATCGCGCTCGAAAACGACGCGAGCCCTCTGCTATGCAGAGGGCTCGTTGATGGGCGTAACTGGGATTGAACCAGTGACCCCTCGCGTGTGAGGCGAGTGCTCTCCCGCTGAGCTATACGCCCGGGATGAAGCGCAAGCGTAGCAGATGGCTGGTCCGAACGTGGTAGCTTCCGCCAGTCGCACGCGTACTCGCTGGAGGGAAGGGATCCGCATGCAGCTCACCCCGTTGAATTCCGTTGGCACGTCGCCGAACGTTCGCCCGAGCGCCCCTGCGCCGGATGCGCTGGTCGATCCGTACGATCCCGCGGTCGTTCGCGAGCGCCTCGAGGCGGCGCGACGCGCGGAGATGTCCGAGGACCAGCCGACCGACGATCTCGTCGGCAGCCGCGCCCCGTCGTACTTCCGCAGCTACGAGCAGCTGAAGGCCGCGATGTACGAGCTGCAGGCCAAGTACCCCGACCTCGTCACCGTGCGCGACATCGGCGACAGCGCCGAGAAAGCCGCGGGCAAGGCCGACCGCGACTTGCTTGCGATCGAGCTCACCGCGAAGGGCGCCGGCAGCGCGAGCCGCCCGATGGCGTTCCACATGGCGGGCATCCACGCGCGCGAGATCGCCAACCCCGAGATGCTGATGGCGTACGCCACGAAGCTGCTCGAGGGGTACGGCGTGGACCCGGAAGCAACCGCCACGCTGAACACGCGACGCGTGGTGCTGCTGCCGATCACCAACCCGGACGGGCACGCCGTGGTGGAGAAGGGCTACACCGGCGAGCCCGGCGGCGCGCTGATGCAGCGCAAGAGCACGTCCGCGGGCGATCCTCGCAAGGGCGTCGACCTGAACCGCAACTTCGACTTCCACTGGGGAACCGCCGGTTCCAGCAGCAACGAGAACAGCGACATCTACCACGGCAAGTCGGCCGCGAGCGAGGTGGAGACGCAGGCGATCCAGGACTTCATCAAGGCGGAGAAGCCGCAGGTCTTCATCGACTGGCACAGCTACTCGAAGCTGAACCTGTTCCCGTGGGGCGACACCAAGGCCCCGACGAAGGACCACGAGGCGTTCCAGGCGCTCGCGCGCAAGTTCACGACGTTCAACCGCTACACGCCCGTGCAGTCGATCGGCCTGTACCCCACGTCGGGCACGACGATCGACTACGCGTACGCCACCGTCGGCGCCGCGGCGCTCACCGTGGAAACCGGCTCCTCGTTCCATCAGTCGGACGTCGAGTTCCAGAAGACGATGGACGAGAACATGCCGGTGCTCGCCTACGCGACGAAGGTTGCGGACGCTCCGTTCCAGCGCGTGTGGGGGCCTGACGCGACCGGCGTGACGATCGATCCGGTGACGCGCCAGCTCACAGCCGCGCTGTCGGACGCGAGCAACGGCCGCGACCTGCTCTCCGGCGCGGAGATCGTGCTCGATCCGAACGCCGCACCCGGCACGGGCATCGCGCTCAAGGCGGCAGACGGCTCGTTCGACTCGATGGACGAGCGCGTGGTCGGCGACACGTCCGCCATCTCCGGCGGCGCCGGCACGCTCGTCTACGTGCGCGGCCGCGACGCGGAAGGCAACTGGGGCGCGCTCACGCCGCAGTGGCTGGTCGCGCCCGCGATCAGTCGTTGATGCGCGGCATGTGATCGGCCTCGACCAGCTTGTCGAAGACGAATCGCTCGCGGTCCGAGCTGAACCCTCGCCCCACGGCCGCGTCGGCCTCCCGAAACGCGACGCCCTCCGTCAACGAGCGCGTCGCGTTTCGCTGGATCAGCGGCACGTTGTGCCCCACGCCCCACGCGCCCACGTCATGCAGCAGCGTCAGCTCCGTGGTCGCGGATATCACCGCGTCGCGAGCTTCCGCGAATACGAGACGCGTCGCACCCCGATCCGCGAGCTTGGGCGGGGGGCAAGCGCAGCAACGGCCCTCTCCCGCAGGAAAGGGCCGTCGTCAGCGGACACGGAGGGATTCGAACCCTCGATACGGTTCAACACCGCATACACGATTTCCAATCGTGCTCCTTCAACCGCTCGGACACGTGTCCATGTGTCTCGCAAGCGTGGAGCTTACAGGGAAAACGAGGCCGTGACCACGCCGTGGACCGGCGGGAGCACGAGCGCTGATCCAGCCTCGTGCATTACCGGAGTCGCACAGTAATGGCAGGACTCGCGTCGCTACCCTCTGTGCATGACTCCCGGCTCGGCCTCGCCCTCAGTGATGCGGTCGCGTGCGTTCACGTCGAACCCGCATCGATGAATGCCATCACGAGCGCGGCATGAGCGGTGTGCTCGTCACGATCAAGGACCACGAACTCGTACGCGGCCGCGAGGCCGCTCGTGAGCGCATCGACCTGCTCGGCGGTCAACTCGACCTCGTAGCTCGCTTGGATCGGGACGCGCGCGTCGCGATGTCGAACAACTCCGGATGCTCCTCGACGACCTTCGCGTACTTCGCGAGCTTCGGATCGTCCACGTCGATCACACCAACGCGCTGCAACGGATCGCGCGGGTCGCAACAGCGGCTTCCCCTCGCTGCACCCTGCGTATCTCCGACGTCGCCTCGGCCCCGAATCTCGTGATCGGCCCCTGCCATGACACCTCCAGATCCTCGCCTCGTCACCGCTGGGAAAGCATGCGAGCAGCGCGCACGAACGCCATGAGAAACGCGCTTCGCGCCTAATGCCGGTCGTGGACCACCGTGAGCAGCTCGAACGCCTCGAACAGGTCGCCCGCCAGCACGTCCGCCGCGTCAGGATCGAGACCGTCACCGAACGTCAATTCCAGCATCGTCTCGGTAGCATCCACGAGCAACGCGAACCGCTCGCTCGCGCTCAGCGATCGAAGGGCAGCAAGAACGTACACGACCCAATCCGCGTACACACCTTCCGGAGCATCGGGGATACTCGGCAGCAGCACGTGCGGTGCCTCATCGAGCATGTAGAACGCGCCGGGCTTCGGTATCGCACATCCATGCTCGGCGGCGATCTCATCGAGATGAGCGGCACTGAGGACTACAAGGCGCGGCGTGATCGACCACTCCGCTCGCGATACGTCTCGATGTCGAAGTGGCCGTCCTTCATGGCCTGCTCACGACGCGCGCGAGTCCGCTCACGATACGCAGCGAACTCCTCATCAGTCGCCACGCGAACTTCGGCCGCCGCAACCGGTGGCTCCAACGCCTTCGTCGTGTCGTCGCTGCTCATGACCCGCGCGCTCCTCTCGCAACGCCTCGTACCCACTGTATCGCAGACCGCAGCAACAACGAACCACGATTCAATTGACGCGCGCAGTCTCGCCTCGCGCTGATCCATCCTGATCCGGGACTGCCCCCGGTTTGGGTGACACCGGGGGCATCCGTCGTGTTCCCCCACGGCCCCATCGACGTGAACGACCTCACTGGGAAATCCGGGTAGCTGCGTGTAGCGGAGTCCGACCACGCAACTACCGTAGAAGGTGCCTTCGAGTAGGAGCCTGCCAACACGCCCACGGGTGTACCAACATCGCACACGGCGACCGGGCGACTCCCAAAGGAGGTGGCAAGCATGGATGCGTTCATCACACGCATCTGCGCGCTACTGGGCTTCATAGCCCTCGTGCTGCTCGCGGCACGTACGTAGCACCTTGCTAGTCCAAATGGCGGCCCCGGTGACTCGTGGCAGGGAATCCGGGGCCGTCGTCTTGCCTCTACTGTACCCCATCGACACGACCCGGCAACACCTTGACCCCGACCCGCCACTCGGCTGGATCACTGATCCACCGTCCCCGCACGCAGATGCCTCAGGCCGCATCCGAACGTCCGGGCGTCGCGGTCGTCGAGCACACGCCGAGTTGCAGAAAAACCACGCTACGAAGCCAAGAATCGGCTCATGGGGAGCGAAGCGGGCGAGCACGCCAGGGCATTTTCCAATCGTGCTCCTTCAACCACTCGGACACGTGTCCATGCGTCTCGCAGATGACGATCCTGCAGGGAGCGCGAGGCGACGGCCATGCGGCGCCGGCGTCACGCCGGCGTGGGAAACGTGATCGTGCCGGTGCCACGCATCTTCGTCACGCAAGGAACGGATCGTCGAACCAGATCGCGTCCACGATGTTCGCTCCAACGGGAACCACGGGTGTCGGCGTTGCACCGGTCGTGGTGGTGGCGGCCGTGGTCGTCGCGGCCGGCGTGGCATCCATCGCGGGCGGCTCCTGAACAGCCGGGGGAACTTGCCGCACGTCGTTGGCCCCGCACCACGGGCACGTGCAGCCGTCGACCTTCGTGATCTCGATCGCCATCTCGACCACCTCCTTCACCCCGATCGTCGAACGGATCGGGGTGTGCGGCACGAGCGTGCAGCCACATCGGCGTGCGGAGAACTACTCGACGCGGCCTGCCGACGCGGCGGATCAGCCCTTGCGGCGCTTGCGGGCGATCGACAGCGCCCAGCCGAGGATCGCGCCGAGCACGCCGGCGAGCACGAGCGCGACGACCAGCGGCGTCTTCGCGTCGAAGAACACGAAGTTCACGCGAACCTCGTCGGTGTTCATCGCGACGAGGGCGACCAAGTACGCCAGCACGACCACGAACACGACGCGCTTGGCGATCGTGGTCGGCGGGGTCTTGGATTCGGGAGATTGCTGGTCGGCGGACATGCCGCGATCATACCCACGCGATCGCGGGTAGGAGACGCGCAACAACACCCTGCGAACCGTCATGCGCGTGGGACGAATCGTCGCGCTCGTCGCCTCGATCTGGCTGCTCGTGGACCTCGTGCTGCTCGGCATCGGGTTCCTGCTGCGCCTGTTCGGCGCGAATCCCGACGCCGGCTTCACCGACTTCGTCTACCGCAGCCTCGATCGCGTGATGGAGCCCTTCCGCGGAATCTTCCCCGGTGCCCAGGTCGGCACGAATTCGGCGAACGTCGAAACGGTGGTCGACACGTCGATCAACATCGAACTTGCCGAACTGGAGCTTCGCCGCGCAGGGGATGCTGCGCCCTGAGCGACGCCTCGATCACCTACGCCGTGCTGGCCGGCATCGTCGCGTTGATGATGTCGAACGTGGTCGCGCCAGGTCTCGTCGCGCTGCTCGGCGCGCTGACGCTCGCCGCCACAGGCGTGATCGACTACGCCGATGTGAGCTCAGGACTCGGCGACCCGGTGATCCTGATGATCGCGTCGCTGTTCGTCGTGAGCGAAGCGCTCGACATCACCGGCGTCACCAGCTGGGCCGGGCAACGACTGACCAACCTCGCTCGCGGACGACGCACCGTCACGCTCGTGCTCGTGATGTCGCTCTGCGCGGCGCTCACCTCGCTGATCAGCGTGAACGGCGCGGTCGCGGCGCTCGTGCCGATGACGGTGCTCGTGGCGATCCGCGTGGACGAGCCCTCGCAGATGCTGATGCCGCTCGCGTTCGCCGCGCACGCTGGTTCGATGCTCACGCTCACCGGCACCCCAGTGAACCTGATCGTGAACGAGCAGCTGGCGGCGAGCGGCGCAGGCGAGCTGCGCTTCGTGGAATTCGGACTCGTCGGCCTGCCGCTGCTGGCCGGCACGATCCTGATCACGTGCGTGCTCGGGCCGCGGGTGCTGCCACGCGGTCGCGCGAACGCGCAGATGCGGGACTTGTCGCTGCACGGGGAGACGCTGTCGCGCTACTACCTCGACGACGACGCGGCGGCGTGCCGGTGGACCCCGAACGCACCACGACGCTCCTTGCGGGCGACACCGTCTTGCTGGGCGGCACATGGGACGAACTCGAATCGGGCATCGACGCGCAGGAGGCGCTCGTGGTGGACGAACCGCTCGCAGTGCGTCGGCAGGCGCTGCCGCTCGGACCCGGCTCCACGCGCGCGCTCGCAGTGCTCGCCGGCATGGTCGTGCTGCTGGTGACGGGGATCGTGCCCGCGGCCGTCGCTACATTGATCGCCGCGATCGCGCTCGTGCTGGTTCGAACGATCACGATCGACCAGGCCTACGACGGCATCAACTGGAAGACGATCGTGCTCGTGGCGGCGGCGGCGTCGCTGCTCACGCCGATCGCCACGCCCGCGAACCTGATGGTGCAGCCGGCCGGCGGCTACCGCTTCGGCGACTACTGGAAGCTCGGCCTGCCGCTGCTGATCTGGTTCGGCGTGGTCGCGGTGCTGCTCGTGCCGCTGATCTGGCCGCTGTGATCGCTACGCGGGCAGCGGCGACCAGCTCACGATGTAGCTCGCGAGCTTGTCGTTGATCAGCGGCTTCAGGCGCGCGCTCGCGGCGGGGCTGGCGGTCTTGAAGATCGCATAGCGCATGCCGTGCTCGGGGAACGCGTCGACATCGATCACGCCAGGCATCGCGCACACTGCGTTCATCAGCTGGTCGGCGCTGTCGGCCCACCACTCGATCGGATCAGTGGACGGCTTCGTGGACGTGATCACGAGCTTCACACCGTCGATCGTGTCGCGCAGCACGTTGTCGCCGAGCCGCGCGAAGCTCGCGTCGGCGAAGTTGATGCGCAGCACGTTCGGCTCGTCGATGCTCGCGCCAGCGGAGCCCACGCCCGGCAGCGACATGATGTCGCGCGAGTTGCGGCGAAGCAGTTGCCCGGCGGGGGTGTCGAGCCCCATTCCAGTAACGATGGGGGCGGCGGGAGACGGCGCGATCAGCATGGCGGGAGCGTCCTCGTTCGGGGGTGCGACAACAGGATTCGACGGCGGCTCCCCGATGAGCGGAGGGGGAGGGATTTGAACCCTCGGTGGCCCAAGGACCACAACGGTTTTCGAGACCGCCCCGTTCGACCGCTCCGGCACCCCTCCACGCGGGGAGCCGCCATCGAAGCGGAGAAGGAGGGATTCGAACCCTCGACACAGGTTGACCCCATGTACCTCCTTAGCAGGGAGGCGCCTTCAGCCACTCGGCCACTTCTCCGTATGGAGCGCAGCCTACCGCATTCACTGCGGGAGCGACCAGTCGATCGGATCCGCGCCGTGCTCGGCTAGGTACGCATTGGCCTGGGAGAAGTGGCGACTGCCGAAAAAGCCCCGCGACGCGCTGAGCGGCGAGGGATGCGGCGCGACGAGCACGAGGTGACGATCCTCGTCGATCAGCGCGCGCTTGGACTGGGCGTGACGCCCCCACAGCAAGAACACGACATGCGCGCATTGCTCGGCAACGGCGCCGATCGCGGCGTCGGTGAGCCGCTCCCAGCCCTTCCCTGCGTGTGATCCCGCTTCGTGGGCGCGGACGGTGAGCGACGTGTTGAGCAGCAGCACGCCCTGGTCGGCCCAGTGGGTGAGATCGCCATGGGACGAAGGAGGGGCGCCGAGATCCGTCTCGATCTCCGTGAACACGTTGCGCAGCGACGGCGGCACGTCCACGCCGCGGGGCACGCTGAAGGCGAGGCCCATCGCCTGGCCGGGTCCGTGGTAGGGGTCCTGGCCTACGATCACCACGCGCACCGCGTCGAGGGGCGTGTGGTCGAACGCCGCGAAGATCTGCCCGCCCGGAGGGAACACGCGGCGGCCCGCGGCGCGCTCGGCGAGCAGCATCGACTTGAGCTGCGCCATGTACGGCTGCTCGAACTCGCCGGCGAGCGCGCGCTTCCAGGATTCGTGCAAGCGCGGCTCCACCGGCGGGGTGCTCACGATCCACCCCGCGAAGCGAGCAGCTCAGGCAGATCGGCGATGACGCCGGGCGCCGTCCTCTCGAGCTGGTCTCGGGCCGCGAGTCGAAGCCCTGCGACGTCGCCCGCGGCGAGCATCCGCCACGCGCCGGCGCCGGCGGCGACGTCTCGAGGGCGCAGCTCCACAGCCGCCCGGAGATCGCCGCCACGCGCGATCGACACGCCGGTTGCCGAGCGCGCGAGCGCGCGAGCGGCGTCCTGCAGCACGCGCAGCGCCGCCGCCAAGAACGCCGCGCAGTCGACGCAGGGATCCGCGTCGACGTGCAGGACGACGTCGCCCGGATGCGACGCGATCCGCGTCCACGCTTCGCCGAGCTCGGCCGCGACCTGCGACTCGTCGGCGCCGTGAGCGCGTGCCAAGTGGCGGGCGCGCACGTCCACGAACGCGTCGAGCTCGTCCATCGTCACGTCGACGACGGGTCCGTCGCGCAGCGCTTCGCGCACGACGAGCACGTGGCGCTCGGGGTCGGGGTCGATCCGCGCGAGCGCGTCGGCGAGCACGTCCCCGTACGTCACGTGCAGTGTGGTGGGACCGGCCATGCGCGCATCCTACGCGCGCGGCGAATCGTCACTCCTCGACGACGAGCTTCGCCTTCATGCCGGAGCCGATGTGCGGCGCGCAGAACAACTCGTACGTGCCCGGCTTCAGATCGACCTTCAGCTCGACGGTGTCGCCTTGGAAGGCGAAGTCGCTCATCTGCATGCGAATGCCGTCGCCTTGCACGCCGACGTTGTGCGGCATGCCGCTCGTGTCGGTGTTCTTGAGCCGGAACGTGTGCTCGCCCGCCTTGACGTGGTACTCGTCCTTGTCGAAGCGCATGATGTTGTTCTGGACCGTCATCTCCGTCAGGGTCGAACCGGCGGTGGTCGACGGAGCGGTGGGCGCGGTGGTGGCCTGCGTGCCGCTGGTCGACGCGCCCACCACCTTGGCCAGCTCGCCGCCGAGCGTGACCGCGTACAGCTCGCCCTTCTGGCTCTCGCCGAACGACACGGTGTACGTGCGTCCGCCCGGCATCTCGGCGCGACCAACGACCTTGCCGTTCTCGACCTTCATCGCGCGGAGCGTGTCCTTGGCTATGTCCGAGTAGACGTACCAACCCTTCAGCGCCGGCACGTCGCTGCCGCGGTACACGTAGCCACCGGTGATCGACGCGCCCTCCTGGTGCGAGTACTGCAACGCGGGATCGATCGTGGCTCCGGGGGCGGTCTTCGTGGACCCGCCCGCGAACGGCGCGGCGCCTTCGCGCGCGTTCCAGCCGAAGTTCGCGCCCTTGGCTTGGCCGCGCGGGGCGTAGTCGACCTCTTCCCACTGGCTCTGGCCGACGTCGCCTATCCACAGGTCCCCGGTGCTCTTGTCGAACGAGAAACGCCACGGGTTGCGAACGCCGGTCGCGTAGATCTCCGGCTCGGCGCCGGGCGTGTTCACGAACGGGTTGTCCTTCGGGATCCCGTAGTTCTTGCCCTCGTCGGGGTTGTCGACGTCCACGCGCAGGATCTTGCCGAGCTTGGAGCCCAGGTCCTGCGCTCGATCCTGCGGATCGCCGCCCGAGCCGCCGTCGCCCATGCCGACGTAGAGCATCCCGTCCGGGCCGAACTGCAGCTGGCCGCCGTTGTGGTTCGCGTACGGCTGGTCGACGGTGAACAGGTCCTTCAGGCTGTCCGGGTCCACGGTGCCGTTGCGGTCGGCGTGCGCCTCCGCGACGTGCGTGTCGCCGTTCGTGTCGGTGTAGTCGACGAAGAGCCGGCCGTTCTGCGCGAACTTGGGGTGGAAGGCCACGCTGAGCAATCCCTGTTCGCCACCGCTGGCGACGAGCGAGGAGATGTCGAGGCGGGTCTCGACTTTGCCGCTGTCGTCGCGATGCAGCAGCTTTCCCGACTTCTCCACGAGCCACAGGCCGTCGTCGCCGGGCGCGCTGGTGACCTGGGTGAGCTGCCCGAGATCCTTGGCGATCGTCTTGAGCTCGACCTTCGGGACCGTCGCTTGGTTGGACACGCCGTCGAGCGTGCCGCTGGCTCCAGTGACCGTGGCCGGAATCGCAGCGTCGGAGGTGGTCGTTCCACCGCCGGGAAGCTTGCCGGGCTTGCTTGCCGCCACTGCGGCGTCGATCTGGTGACGCCCCGCGAGCGACACGCCCAAACCGAGCACCGCGACGCCCAGGCCCGCGCCGAGCATCACGGTGGCGGCCTTCGAGGACGCAAACGAGCGGGCGGGAATCGATCCGAGCACGCCGAGCACGCCGGCGCCGGCGATGGCCATGCCGCCGTACAGCAGCGCCTTGGAGACGGGCGTTGTGGTCGCGGGCGCGTCGGCGGCGGTCGGTGACGTCGTGTCGCCGCCCATGGCCGCATGGTCGTGCATGTGCATCGGCATGGGCGTGGCGCCCGTTCCAGAAACCGTCATCGTCGTCCCCGACATCGTCGTGCGCGCCGAGGTCCCCGTCGAACGCGCAAGTGTTCTCCGGGTTGTCGAACGCGCCCGCGAATCGGTTGCAGTCGAGAACGGCGAACACGCACGTGGTCGCGCGCTGCTCCAAGTCCGTGTTCTAGGCGCGATGACCAACTGTTGCCGGCAAACGGGTGTTTTGCGTACGTTTGCCGGCAATAGTGCCGAGATTCAAGGGCCTATCATCACAATCCGCCGGAATTGAGACGGATTCCTTGCCAGAACCTGCCGAAACCCATGAATGTGCGGGTCATTCGGCCCACGACGGCGGCTCGGCTCAAGGTGCAGGAACTTTTCTGCCGATAGGGCCGAAGAATGCACGCCGGGGGCAGTGCATTCGACGACACATGCGAGCAATCCTCGACAGATGCCGACAGCTTCTGCGCGATGCGCCACGTGCGCAGCGCGTATTCGTGTTGTCGCTCGTGGGCGTGCTCGCGATCGGCGCGCCGTCCGCGATGGCCGCGAAATACCTGCTCACCGGACGCGACATCAAATCCGGGTCGATCACGGTGAGCAACCTCGCGAACAGCTCCGTCGGCACGCGCCAGATCACCAACAACCAAGTCAGCAGCATCGACGTGCGCGACGGTTCGCTCCAAGGACGCGACATCCGCAATGGCTCCGTGGATCGCGCCGACATCGCCGCGGACGCGATCGGACGCGACCAGCTCGCCGAAGATTCGGTGACGGGCGACCACATCGTCGACGGGTCGATCACCGCGACCGACCTCGCGGCGAGCACGCTCGACGTGCTGCGCTCGTCGATGCCGACGGGGAGCACGCTCGTCGAGGGCAGCGTGACGACGCCGTTCCTGGCGAACGGCGCGGTGACCGGTGCGAAGATCGCGGCCGGCGCGGTATCGGGCGTGAACATCGCGGACGGGTCGATCACCGCGGCGGATCTCGCGGCGGACGCGATCAACGGCGCGTTCGTGGTCGACGGCACGATTGGCGAGGCCGACCTCGCGACCGGCGCTGTGACCGCCCCGAAGATCGCGAACGACGCGGTGACGGGCGCGAAGATCGCGGCGGGCACGATCACGCGCAGCGACCTGGCGACGGACATCGTGGACTCGACGATCGTCGCCGACGGCACGATCGCCGGCGCGGAACTCGCGGCGGGCACTAATACGTCGCTCG
>JBDHZF010000046.1:0-18536 GCA_039811765.1 Thermoleophilia bacterium
CGCGGCAAGACAAAGACTGAGGCACTGAGGATGCTCAAACGCAAGATCACGCGCCGAATCCACACCGCCCTCATCCGCGATTTCGCGGCAGAACAAGCCCCTGGCTTGACATAGGAGCAACTCATGACTTCGCGCCCCACGAGCGACCAGCTGCTCGCCGAGCTTCGCCGCGTCCAAGACCCCGAGCTGCGACAGGACGTCGTCACGCTCGGCATGGTTGGCGCCGCCACGTGCGACGACGACGGCACAGCCCACGTCACCATCCTGCTCACCACGCCCGGCTGCCCGCTCAAGCAGAGCTTCCGCACGCAGCTCGACGACACGGTCGGACGCCTGCCCGGCGTGGAGCGCGTCGAGCTGGAGTTCGGCGTGATGGACCAAGCCCAACGCGAGGCGCTGCGCGCCCAGCTGCAAGGCGATCGGCGCCATCGCTCGCCTGGGATCGCGCTGCCGCGCACGTGCCGCGTGATCGCTGTGACGTCCGGCAAGGGCGGCGTGGGCAAGAGCACCATCGCCGCGAACCTCGCGGTGACGCTCCAGCAGCGCGGCCACCGCGTGGGAATCATGGACGCGGACGTGTACGGCTACTCCCAGCCGACGATGCTCGGCATCCACCAGAAGCCCGTCACCGTGGACGGCATGATCGTGCCGCCGGTGGCGCACGACGTGAGCATCATGAGCATAGGCTTCTTCCTCGACCAGGACGCCGCCGTGATCTGGCGCGGACCGATGCTGCACCGCGCGCTCGAGCAGTTCCTCGGCGACGTGCACTGGGGCGAGCTCGACTTCCTCGTGGTGGACATGCCGCCCGGAACCGGCGACGTCGCGATCTCGCTCGGACAGCTGCTGCCCAACGCGGAGGCCCTCGTCGTCACCACTCCGCAGCACGCCGCTCAGAGCGTCGCGCGCCGCAGCGCTCTGAGCGCGATGCAGCTCGACCAGATCGTGCTCGGCGTGGTCGAGACGATGAGCGATCCCGAAGACGGCCCGAACGTGTTCGGTCGCGGCGGTGGTCGTCTGCTCGCCGACGAACTGCAAGTACCGTTGCTCGCCACGATCCCGCTCGACGCGGCGGTGCGCGAAGGTGGCGACAGCGGCATCCCGATCGCTGCAGCGGGTCCCGGCGCGATCTCCGACTGCTTCGTGGAGCTCGCCGAAGCGATCGAAGCGCGCAAGCCGGTGTTCCCGGAGCCGCCCACCGCGCCGGCAGACCGCATCAAGACCCCGCTCGCGATGCTCTGACGCCCCACCCCGCTATCCTGCACGCCATGTCGCCTCGAACCGCCGCTTTCTTCGACGTGGATCGCACGCTGCTCGCTGGCGCGAGCGGGCTGCACCTCGCCCAACCGCTTCGCAAACGAGGACTGCTCACCGCGCGTCAGCTCGCCCGCACGCTGCTGATCCAGCTGTCGTTCGCCGCGCGCGGCAGCGACCACGACCAGCTCGACCGCTACACCGAGGGCGTGCGCGACCTGATGGCCGGCTGGGATCGCGACCTCGTCGTGCAAACGGTGGAGGAAGAACTGGAGCGTCGCGTGCGGCCGATGGTGTTCGAGGAAGCGCTCGCCCGAATTGAACAGCACCGCGCCAAAGGGGACGAGGTCTACGCGGTGAGCGCCACGATGCAGGAGATCGTCGAACCCCTCGCGCAGCTGCTCGGTCTCGACGGCGCGGTGGCAACCGAGATGGAAGTGGTGGACGGGAAGTTCACCGGCGAGATTCGCGTCGCCAACCACGGCGACGCGAAGGGCGACCGATTGCGCGCGTTCGCCGCCGAGCACGACATCGACCTCGCGGCGAGCAGCGCGTACTCGGACTCGATCACCGACGCCGAGTTCCTGCGCAGCGTCGGCCGCCCTTACGCGGTGAACCCCGACAAGGCGCTGCGCAAGCTCGCCGAGGTCGAAGGGTGGGGAATCTTGCGCTTCACCACGCGCGTGCGCGTGCCGCTGCACAAGCGCCGCTCCACGCGCATCGGACTGCTCGCCGTGGCCGGCGGCATCGCGTTGCGCGCCGCGCGCCGGCGCCGGCGTTCCACGCGCTGAACTTACGCGGGAACCATCGCGCCCGTGAACACGCCGCCTGGCTCGAGCGCATGCACGCGCACGCCTCGCGACGCAACCAGTTCGGCGAGCTGCGCGGGCCGCCCCACGAGCGGTGGGAACGTGCCCCAGTGGATCCCGATCACGTCCTGTACGCCGAGCAGCTCCACGGCCTTCGCGGCGAGCCGCGGCCCCATCGTGTAGTGATCGCCGATCGGCAGCAGCGCCAGATCGGGCGCGTGCAGTTCGCGAATCAGCGCCATGTCGCCGAACACCGTGGTGTCGCCCGCGTGATAGATGCGGTAGCCGTTCTCCAGCGCGATCACGAACCCTGCCGGTTCGCCCGCATAGCTGCCGTCCGGCGCGCTCGCGGAATGCTTGGCGTCCACCATGGTCACGCGCACGCCTGCAACCTCGATCGTGCCGCCCTTGTTGAAATCGATCAGCTTGTCGGCGGGCACGCCCTGCGCGCCGAACCAACCCATCAGCTCCACCATTCCGGCAACCGTCGCGCCCGTGCGCGCTTGCTGGGAGACGAGGTCTGCGTTGTGGTCCACGTGCCCGTGCGTGATCAGGATCAGATCCAGCTCGCCGAGCCCGTCGCCCTTCAGCGCGTCGGGCGTGGTGGGGCAGCTGTCGACGAACGCCTCCACGAGAATGCGCGTTCCCGCGCCCGTCTCGATGAGCACCGTGCTGTGTCCCACGTAGGTGAGCGTGCCGTCGAACGTCGCCATCGTCGTCTCCCTAGTTCCGAAGTGCGTGATCGCGCGGATCATGCCACCCCGCTCGCGCAGCTACAATCGCGCGACGTGATCAAGTACCTTGGATCCAAGCGAAAGCTCATCCCGCACATCATGCGCGTCGTCGCGCAGCTTGGCCCGATCGACACCGCGCTCGACGCGTTCGCCGGCACCACCCGCGTGTCCCAAGCGCTGCGCGCGGCCGGCATGCGCGTGCACGCGAACGATCTCGCGACCTATTCCGAAGCGTTCGCCCGCTGCTACGTCCAAGCGGATCCCGCCACGATCGACCAAGCGCGGCTCGCGAAGACGCTCGCCCATCTGCAGGCGCTTCCCGGGGTGGACGGATACGTCACCGAGACCTTCTGCCGCCAGGCTCGCTTCTTCCAACCCGCCAACGGCATGCGCATCGACGCGATCCGAGCCGAGATCGACCGCGTCGCCGCCAACGAGAGCGAGCACGCGATCCTGCTCACCAGCCTGATCGAAGCCGCCGACCGCGTCGATTCCACCACCGGGGTGCAGATGGCGTACCTCAAGCAGTGGGCGCCGCGCGCCGCCAACGCGCTCGAGCTTCGAATGCCACAGCTCGTGGCCGGCCCCGCGGGCGGTGTCAGTCGCCGCGACGCGAACGAGCTCGCGACCGAACTCGGACCCGTCGACCTCGCCTACCTCGACCCGCCCTACAACCAGCACTCGTATCGCGGCAACTACCACGTATGGGAGACGATCGCGCGCGGCGACGAGCCCGAGGCGTACGGCATCGCGATGAAGCGCGCCGATTGCCGCACGGAAAAGAGCGACTACAACTCCAAGGTGCGCGCCGCCGCCGCGCTCGAGCAGCTCGTGCAATCGCTCGACGCTCGCTGGATCCTGATCAGCTTCAACGACGAGGGGCACGTTCCCGCGCCGGAGCTTCGGCGCATGCTCGACTCGCGCGGGGAGTGGGCGGAGCTGCAAATCGAGCACGATCGCTACGTCGGCGCGCGCATCGGCATCCACTCCCCCCACGGCGAGAAAGTCGGCCGTGTTGGACGCCTGCGCAACATCGAGCATCTGTTCCTCGCCGGCGACGGCGCGCAAGCAGCGATGGACGCACTCGTGAGTCGCGGGGAGCCAGCGCGTGTCTGACGCCGCAGTCGTGACAGTGCGGGACCTCGTCGTTCGGCGCGGCGGCGCGAACGTGCTGCGCGGCATCGACTGCGAGCTGCGCGCCGGGCACGTGACCGGCCTGCTCGGCCCGTCCGGCTGCGGCAAGTCGACGTTGATGCGGTCGATCGTGGGCGTGCAACGCGTCGAGTCCGGATCGGTCACGGTGCTTGGCGAGCCGGGCGGCAGCGCCGCCATTCGCCACCGCGTGGGGTACTCGACCCAATCGCCGAGCGCCTACGACGATCTGTCGATCATCGAGAACCTGCGTTACTTCGCTGCCATGCTCGACGTGGATCGTCGCCGCGTCGCCGCAGTGCTCGAGCGCGTGGACCTCGTCGAGCAGGCAACGCGAGTAGTGGGCTCGCTTTCTGGCGGGCAGCGTAGCCGCGTGTCGCTCGCGATCGCGCTGCTCGCCGATCCGGCCGTGCTCGTGCTCGACGAACCCACCGTGGGACTCGACCCGGAACTGCGCGAGCAGCTGTGGGACACGTTTCGCACGCTCGCGTCCGACGGCGCGACGCTGTTGGTGAGCAGTCACGTGATGGACGAGGCCGCGCGTTGCGACCGCTTGCTGTTGATGCTCGACGGCGTGCTCGTCGACGTCACCACTCCAGACGCGATGCGCGAGACGTGGGGCAGCGACGACTTGGACAAGTGCTTCCTGCGGCTGGTTCGCGCGCGTCGAGGAGGTGCGCCAGCATGAGCGTTCGTCGCACCAGACACGTTGCCACGCGCGTGCTGACCCAGCTTCGCCGGGACCCGCGCACGATCATGATGCTGCTCGCGATGCCGGTGGTGCTGATCGTGCTGCTGCGCTACGTGTTCGAAGACGCCCGCGCCACGTTCGACGCGATCGCGCCGATGCTCGTCGGGTTGTTCCCGTTCACGATGATGTTCGTGGTGACCTCGATCACGATGCTGCGCGAGCGAACGAGCGGCACGCTCGAGCGACTCATGGCGATGCCGATCGCCAAGGCGGACCTGCTGCTCGGCTATGGCCTCGCGTTCGCGCTGGTGGCCGTCGTGCAAGGACTGCTCGCCGGCGCGGTCGTGCTCGGCCCGCTCGGCGTGGACGTAGCCGGTCCGACCTGGTTGCTGCTCATGTTCGCCGTCGGTAACGGCGTGCTCGGATCCTCGCTCGGCCTGCTCGCCAGCGCGTTCGCGCGAACCGAGTTCCAGGCCGTGCAATTCATGCCCGTGTTCGTGCTGCCGCAGATGCTGCTGTGCGGCCTGTTCGTGCCACGCGAGCAGATGAACGACGTGTTGCACGCGATCAGCACGCTGCTGCCGCTCACCTGGTCGTTCGACGCGCTCCAGCACGTGGCCGCCGGGGACGATCTCGCGACCGGCGAGATTCAGCGCGACCTCGTGATCGTCTTCGGTGGCGCGATCGCGCTGCTCGTGCTCGGCGCGGCCACGTTGCGTCGCCGAAGCGACTGATTCACGGAGATTCCCCTGAAACCGCAGCCACGGCTGCCGCGATATACCGGCAGAAGCAATCGCGACCGCCTTGGGGGAAGACGGCACGATGTGGATCAACGACGTGGCCAGCCAGTTGGCGCGTGCCTTTGGCAGAACCGCGCAAACGGCGTCGACCGGCGCCGCCAACGCGGTGCCCGACCAGGCGCGTTCGATCGTCAAGCCGGCGCTCAAGACGCTCGGCATGATCGCGGCGGTGACCGGCGCCGGCGCGATCGCGGCAGGAGCCGCATTCGCGGCGCGCATTGGCTTGGTCGGCCTCGAACCACCGTTCGCGCAGTTGGTTCCGTCTGATGCCGCGCAGGGCGCCCAGGACATCGATTCCCGCACCGCCGCCGAGCGGGCCGTCAGCGCATGGAACGCGCTCAACGACACGACCGACCAACCCAACGGCGGATTGCCAAGCCCGCAAGGGTCAGGTCTGTATCGCGACACGACCACTGGCAAAGAACCACGGACCGGGTCGGTCTGGTCGCACAGCCAAGTGCAGGCTGGCGCGCTCAATCTGTCGGCGCTGACGGGCGATCGCAGCATCGTCGACACGCTCGACAAGCAGATGCAGCATTTCCTGTGGACCGGCGGCTATCAGCCGCAGATCAACCCGATTCCGATCTTCGATCCGCGCGGGCACGAGCACTACAGCGACGACAACATGGCGATTGGGCTCAACTATGTGCAGCAGTACGATCAAACGGGTGACACGGCGGCGCTCGACAAGGCGGAGAAGGTCGTCGATTTCGTGATGTCGATGGAGGACGGCACGGGGCTGAATTGGCGCACGGGCAGCACCTCCTACGTCGCCGACTCGATCACCGGCGCGCAGAAGCTTGCGTTGATGGTGGCGGAGCGTCGTCCGCAGCGCAAGGAGGAGTTCGTGGCGTTTGCGAAGCGTCTCGAGCAGTTCCAGGAGACGCGTCTTCGTGTGAGGGATGGTGATCGTGAGGGGTTGGTTCGTGACAACGTGATGAGCGACAACGAGACGGCTGGGTGGAGCGAGGCGGTCTTCTCGTACAACGAGGGGTGGACGATCGGCGCTGACATCGAGTGGTTCAAGCTCACCGGCGAGCAGCGGTATTTGGATCGTGCGCGTCACACGGCCGATCGCACGCTGGAGTATTTCGAGAAGGTGGACAAGGACGGGCTGTGGAAGCAGCCGGCGTCGTTCAACGCGAATTTCTTCGAGAACCTGCTCGCGCTCGACCAGATCGATCCCGCGAAATCCGGCGAGACGCGTCCATATGATTACGAGCAGGTGTTCAGCGACTATCTCGATCGTGCGTGGAACGACGCGCGCGACCCGAAGACCGGGTACTTCAACCGCAACGGCTTCGGCATGTACGGCATCACCGAAGCCGACCGCGCCGCGGGCGCGATGACGTCCATCGACCAAGCCGCCATGGTGCAGATGTACGCGCTGCGCGCCATGACCGCTCAGCAACGCAACGAGGTCGCGTGACCATGCGTCCGCTGCCGATTCGACCATCGGGCTCGCTCCCGGCGGCGCAGCCGTCGATTGCGCCGCTCGTGAACCTCGCGAACCACGCGAACCACGCGCCGCTCAAGAACGTCGCGCGAGTCGGCGTGGGCATCGCAGCGCTCGCCTTGATCGCGGGCGCTGCCTACGCGATCCAAACAGGCGTGATCGGCTGGTCCTCCCCGTTCGCGCAGCTGTTCGAGTCGGACGCGGCGCACGGTGCCAGCGACGTCACATCACGACAAGCCGCCACGCGCGCAGTCAGCGCGTGGAACGCGCTCAACCGAACCGACCGTTCGGGCGGGCTCGCGAGTTCGGCAGGCACTGGGCTATACCGTGCAACGACGGTGTCGGATCGGTCGTCGATTGCGGCGGCGTGGTCCCAGAGCCAGGTGCAGGCTGGCGCGCTCAATCTTTCGGTGCTCACGGGCGATCGCAGCATCGTCGAAACCCTCGATCAGCAGACTGACAAGTACGAGTGGGCAAAGGGCTATCAAGCCGATTTCAATCCGATTCCGATCTTCGATCCGCGCGGGCACGAGCACTACAGCGACGACAACACCGCGATCGGGCTCAACTATGTGCAGCAGTACGATCAAACGGGTGACACGGCGGCGCTCGACAAGGCGGAGAAGGTCGTCGATTTCGTGATGTCGATGGAGGACGGCACCGGGCTGAATTGGCGCACGGGCAGCACCTCCTACGTCGCGACCTCGATCACGGCCGGCCAGAAGCTTGCGTTGATGGTGGCGGAGCGTCGTCCGCAGCGCAAGGAGGAGTTCGTGGCGTTTGCGAAGCGTCTCGAGCAGTTCCAGGAGACGCGTCTTCGTGTGAGGGATGGTGATCGTGAGGGGTTGGTTCGTGACAACGTGATGAGCGACAACGAGACGGCTGGGTGGAGCGAGGCGGTCTTCTCGTACAACGAGGGGTGGACGATCGGCGCTGACATCGAGTGGTTCAAGCTCACCGGCGAGCAGCGGTATTTGGATCGTGCGCGTCACACGGCCGATCGCACGCTGGAGTATTTCGAGAAGGTGGACAAGGACGGGCTGTGGAAGCAGCCGGCGTCGTTCAACGCGAATTTCTTCGAGAACCTGCTCGCGCTCGACCAGATCGATCCCGCGAAATCCGGCGAGACGCGTCCATATGATTACGAGCAGGTGTTCAGCGACTATCTCGATCGTGCGTGGAACGACGCGCGCGACCCGAAGACCGGGTACTTCAACCGCAACGGCTTCGGCATGTACGGCATCACCGAAGCCGACCGCGCCGCGGGCGCGATGACGTCCATCGACCAAGCCGCCATGGTGCAGATGTACGCGCTGCGCGCCATGACCGCTCAGCAACGCAACGAGGTCGCGTAGCCGCGGGGCCGAGGCGGCCACCTCGCTGACCCTGCGCGGTCGCACTTGCAGCGCTCCCCGGTGCATCGGTCAGGTCGATGCGATGACCGGGCATGGCAGCGCTCGATTTCGTCTTCGACCCCACGCCCCGCCCGGCGGCGATCGTCACCACTCCTCCAGCCGCGATGACCGAAGGGCGGCGCCCCGCCGACGTGCTCGCGGCAGGGAAGGCGTATGCGCTCGCCGGGCCGAACCTCGAGGGATTGCCGCTCGCGGACGCGCAGCGCGGCCAGCAGCTCGTGCACGAAGCCGTGTCGCAGTTGCCGGATCCGAAGATCCAGGTAAACCGTTGCTTCGACAACGCGCTGTCGATCCTCAAGACCGATGCGCCGATGCCGACGATGTTCGATCTGCCCGAGAACAAGCGGCCCTACGACTACAACCAGCGCAAGCGGACCGAGGATCGGTTCGGGCTGTTTGGCGAAGGTGTCGACGCGGGACACACCGTGTACGGGTCAGTCCAGTTCGCGGACACGTTGCCAGCGAAGAAGCCCAGGCTCAACACGGGCGTGGACTACTACGGACCGGTGAGCCTCGTGCTCAAGCCGGAAGCGTGGGCGCGTGCCACGGTGATGCCTGGCGACAGTTACGAATTCGATTATGTCGATCAGCAACCGGGCGCAGTGGAGAACCTTGCGGACGTCGCTGCCGAGCGCATGTACCGCACCGGGAATCTTGGTGGGGGGATGCGCGACGCCAAGACGAGCGTGGCGCTGCTCAAGAGCGCATTGACGTCCTCGGGATTGACAGGCAACGAGGGAATGATCGAAGCGCAGATCCGAGGCGCGTCGCGCGACGACATCGCGGAGATTCGCATCAAGCGAAACCCGTTTGACGAAGCGGGCCTGCCACAGCAAGATCGGTTGATCCGGCAGGTTCGCTACCACGCCGGCAAGCTCGGCATCCCGGTGCATCAGCAGACGGTTCGTTGAGCGCGACCGCCGCGCCTATTCCGGTGGTCGCCCCGGTGGGGCGCCCGCGGAGTTCCTCGCTCGGGAGTGCTCGAGCAAGCTCGGCACTCCACTCGCTTCCTCACTCCGTGGAGTACTTGGGCTGCGCCTTCGCCTCCGGGCGGAACACCGTGATCGCGCGGTTGGCGGCGATCGCGGCCTCGCCCATGCCGATCGTGATGAGCGTGATCTTGCCGTCGTAGCCGGCCACGTCGCCCGCGGCGAACACGCCGCGCAGGCTCGTCTCCATGCTCGTGGGATCCACCGCGAGCGCCTTCTTGGAGTGGAACTCGATGCCCCAGTTGGCGATCGAACCCAGCGCGCTCTTGAAGCCGAGCAGCGTCACGAGCGCGTCGCACTCCTCCACGCGCTCGGAGCCGTCGTCGCTGTTGGTGATCGTCACCGCGTTCACCGAACCGTTGCCGTGGATCTGCGTCACTTCGCACGGCACCATCAAGTTCACCTTGCCGTGCCCGGCGAGCTCGCGCATCTGCGAGACGGAATGCTCCATCGCGCGGAATCGATCGCGCCGGTGCACGAGCGTGAGCGGGTGGCTGATCACGTCCTGCAACCCGAGCGTCCAATCGAGCGCGGAGTCGCCGCCGCCCACGATCACGACCTTCTTGCCGACGAAATCCGCCTTGCGTTTGACGAGGTAGTGCAGCCCGCGCCCGTTCCACTCGTCGACGTCGTCCACAGGAAGCTTGCGGGGTTCGAACGCGCCGTGACCGGCCGTGACGATCACCGTGCGCGTGACGTATTCGCGACCGCTCGCGCCTGACAATTTGATCAAGTAGCCAGATGGCTCGTCGGGGGCGTCGATGTGCTCGAGCGTGCGGCAGTCTTCTTCGAGCACCACTTCGGGATCGAACTGCATTGCCTGCTCGACCTGTTGCTCGACGAGCGTGCTGGCCTTGATCTTCGGGAAACCGGCAACGTCGAAGATGTGCTTTTCCGGATACATCGCCATCACTTGGCCGCCGAGCTCCGGAAGCGTGTCGACGATGCGCACGCTCGCTTCGCGGTGGCCGGCGTAGTAGGCGGCCGCAAGGCCGGACGGGCCGCCGCCGATCACGGTGACGTCGGCGATCTCGGGATGGGACCCGGCGGGGTGTTCGGAACTGTTCATCGCAGCGGATTCTACGTCGCGTGCGGCAATGAAGTTGCATTGTGTGCGGCATGGTCGAATCCGCTCAGGTGAGACGAGAAGCGAACCGATGTCGGCACTACCCTGAGGACACCTCGGCGCACCGGAGCTGATCGATCTCGTCGGGCAGCCCACCCGAACCCACCCACCCCGCCCGACGGGATGCACCGGATTCGCGCCGACCGGGAGTTGCGAGCGTTTCTCGCTCGCCCCCGACGACGTCCTGATACAGCGAGGGCCCCGCGCACCTGCGGGGCCCTCGCCTATTCGACTCTGGTCGCTGCGCCGAGCGTCAGGGCTTGGGCGCGCGTGCCGCCACGATCGCGTCGGCGGCCTTCATCGCGGCCTCGGCGTCGATCAGGCCGTAGCCGGCGTTGTAGTCGTAGCCAGGCGCGTCGATGTCTCGCGCGGACGTGGTGATCGCCTTCACGATCTCGTCGTGCGTGAGGTCCTTGTACTTGCTCAGCAGCAGCGCGAGCACGCCGCTCACCTGCGGCGTGGCCATCGACGTGCCGCTCAGGGACTTGTAGCCGCCGCCCGGAACGGTGCTGACGACTTGGTGGCCAGGAGCCGAGATGTCGGGCTTGCGATCGCTGCCGTCGGCGCCCTTCACCGGGCTCGGACCACGGCTGGAGAACGACGCGACCTTGTCGGCGCTGTCGGTTGCCGCCACCGAGATCACCTCGGGGCTCGAGCCGGGCGAGCCGAGCGATCCTGCGCGCGGCCCGGAGTTGCCCGCCGCGAACACCGGCTCGATGCCGGCCGCGAGGAACGACTGGAGCAGCTTGCGGAACGACTCGTCCTTTCCGTTGGAACTGCCCCAGCTGTTGCTGATGATGTCAGGCGCCTTCGACGGGTCCGCGTTCTGGCCGTTCGAGTCGGTCGGCGCGAGCATCCACTCGAGACCCTTCATCACGCCCGAGAGCGTGCCGCTGCCGGAGGCGCTGAGGATCTTCGCGCCCATCAGCTTCGCGCCCGGCGCGACGCCGGTGGCCGCATGGCCCTCGATTGCCGAACCCGCAATCGAGCCGCTGACGTGCGAGCCGTGCATGTTGTCGTCGTACGCCTGCTTCTGACCCTTGATGGCGTCGAAGAAGTTGTAGTCGTTGCTGAACGTGCCGTCCGCGTTCGTGCCGCGGTATGCGGGCTTGATCGCCGGGTGGTTCACGTCGATGCCGGTGTCGACCACGCCGACCGTCACGCCCTGGCCGGTGTAGCCCTGCGACCACACCTTTGGCGCGTTCACGCGATCGACGTTCCACTCCACCGTCGTGCCGTCGGCGAGCTCGACCGGCGACGGCACGGTCATGAGGACCTCCGCGCCTGCTTTCACGTCGACGGGCGCGATCAGCTTCACTTCGCGATCACGCGTGATGTGCGCGATTCCGGCCACGGAATTCATCGCGATCCACGCTTCGTTCGCGCGCTGCTCCGGCACGTTGTAAGTGACGGTGTTGGAGAGCGGGTTGACGGTGTACTCGGTGAGCAGTCCCTGCGCCTTGAGCGCGTCGAGCACCGGCGCGACGCCCTGCATCGCGGTCTGGTTCACGCGCGTGAGCTCGGTCACGACGGCGGCCTTGCGGTCCGTGCCGCGCGGCATCAGCGACGGGCGGGCGAAGTCCGCGGTTCCGTCGAGTTGGGCGATGTAGGTGCGCTCGCCGGCCTTGCTGCTGGCGTAGCCACCCACCACGAGGGCGTTTGGCATGACAGGGACCTTCCTTGGTCGTTGAGTCCCGTCGCCCTCCTGACGACGGGTCCGCGTGAGCGCTCACCTCCACGAGCTCGTGACCCACACGGTTCGGCGATGCTACCAACTTGCCCCACGGCAGGTAGCGATTCCATATCCACGCGCCTGCCCCGTCGGATTCGTCGCCACTTTGGCATACATGTTGGAACAAATTGGCGACGGGTTCATGGGCGCGAGCGGGACGGACCTGTTAGCGTCGGCGCGTTCACGCGCCACCTTGGGAGGATGGCGCACGATCCCTGGGAGGGGGCTTTCCATGCCGTTCGTCAATCTCGAGTCCGGCGCGCGCACGTATGTCGCGTCGATGAAGGTAGAACCGAACTTCGCGCCCGCGCTCGCGGCGTCCACGCGCGTCGATCGCAAGTCGTTCGCGTGGAACGCGATGCGCGACGCGGAGCGCTCGGTGCAGGCCACGCTCGTTCCGAAGCTCGACGCGCTCCGCGGCCAGGGTCTCGTGCGCAGCTACGATTTCGCCGCCGGAACCGGCGCGCTGATCCTGAACGTCGACGAGACGCGCGCCAACGCCGCGTTTCAGGCGCTGCAGGGCCTGACCGAGCTCGGTCGCATCGTGCGCAACGAAGAGGTGAAGCTCGACGACATCGTGCAGGGCGAGGTCGCTCGCTTCGAGCCGGGTCCCGCCGCCGACAAGGCCGTGGAGTGGAACGTGGGCAAGGTCAACGCGCAGGGCGCGTGGGCGGCCGGTTCCACTGGCGAGGGCGTCGTGGTCGGCATCGTCGACACGGGCGCGAACGTGCAGCACGAAGCGCTCAAGCCGCACTTCCGCGGCACGAAGGCCGACGGCACGTTCGATTACGACTACAACTTCTACGATCCGATCAACGGCAAGACCGAGGCGTACGACGATCACAGCCACGGCTCGCACGTGGCCGGCACGAGCGTCGGCGGCACGCCCGACCACCTCACCGGCATGGCGCCCGGCGCGAAGTTCATTTCGACGAAGGTGTTCACCGCGGGCGGCTCCGGCTCGACCGCCACGATCCTCAAGGGCTTGAGCTGGATGCTCGCGCCGACGAAGTCGGACGGCACCGGCGCCGACCCGACGAAGGCTCCCGACATCGTCAGCAACAGCTGGGGAAGCTCCAACGGCGCGTCGCTGACGTACCTGGACGCGTGGAAGGCGTTCGAAGCGGCGGGCATCATCCCGATCGTCGCAGCGGGCAACTCCGGTCCGGGCGCGGGCACGGTGAGCTCGCCCGGCTCGTACGCGCAGTCGATCACCGTCGGCGCGACCGACATCAACGACAAGGTCGCCTCGTTCTCGAGCCGCGGCCCCTCGAAGGTGAAGGACCCGAACGGCAACCCGATCGGCAAGCCCGACATCTCCGCGCCCGGCGTGGACGTGATCAG
Source organism: Thermoleophilia bacterium (assembly GCA_039811765.1). Lineage (GTDB taxonomy): Bacteria > Actinomycetota > Thermoleophilia > Gaiellales > SKUG01 > JAGQUL01. Next base: position 13,503 of record JBDHZF010000046.1, read on the forward strand.
CGCGGGCAAGTCCGGCAACCAGTACGTGAAGATGAGCGGCACCTCGATGGCCACCCCAGCCGTCGCCGGCATCGTCGCGCTGCTGCTGAGCAAGTACCCGAACCTGACAGCCGAGCAGGTTCGCGAAGTGCTCGCCAAGAGCGCGGTGGACGTCGACGCGCCCGGCTTCGATCCGAACACCGGATGGGGACGCATCGATGCTGCAGCGTCACTGGCAAAGGCCACCGAGCTGTTCGGCGCCAAGCCGCCCACGGCCTGATCCTCGTCTGAACAATCACCAGCACGTGTGGGGCGCTTCCTTCGGGAGGCGCCCCGCGTGTTGCTCAGGGTGGGTTCGCCGGTCGTTGCACCAAGGCGCTGGTCGAGCACTTGCGCTGGATGCGACGCGTTCGATTGGTTTGCGAAGCGGCGCACGCGCCGAATTGCCGGATGCGTTCCGGATTCCAGTAATTTCCCGGCAATTCGGCCCGCCACTCCAGCACGTTCGCAACTGAAACGATACGAACGTGCCGAGTTGCTCGCGAGGATGCTCGTCAATGTCGCGTGCTACAACGCCACCTTCTCGGACGCGGTGAACACGCACCGGTAGTCGAACCAACCCAAAGATGTGGCAGGAGCGCCGTTTCTTGCAGGCCGAGCGGGGCAGGAATCACCAAGCAACGTGCCGAATGTTCGATCACACGGCGCGGTTGCGCTGGTGGGTGTCCCTAACACGACTAACCGAGGTTGACCATGTTCCGACGATCAGTGATCGCGCTCGGCGCGGTCGCGTGCGCAGCCCTCGTGGCCGCGGGCTGCGGCTCCGACGACAACGACAAATCCGACTCGAAGGGAAGCTCGGGCGATTCGGGCAAGGGCGGCAAGATCGCGCTCTTGTTGCCGGAATCCAAGACCACCCGCTACGAGACGCAGGACCGCCCGAACTTCGAGCGCAAGCTCGAGGAGATCTGCGAGGACTGCGATCTGATCTACTCGAACGCGGACCAGGACGCCGACAAGCAGCTCGACCAGGCCGAGGCGGCGCTCACCGAGGGCGCTCAGGTGCTCGTGGTCGATCCAGTCGACGCCAAGTCCGCCGCTTCGATCGTCGCGCGCGCCAAGGAGCAGGACGTGCCGGTGATCTCCTACGACCGCCTGATCGAGTCGAAGGACCTCGCGCTGTACATCAGCTACGACAACGCCAAGGTCGGCGAGCTGCAGGGCACGAGCCTCGTCGATCGGCTCAAGGAGCTCGGCACGACAAGCGGCGACCTGGTGATGATCAACGGCGCTCCGACCGACTCCAACGCGGCGATGTTCAAGAAGGGCGCGCACAGCGTCATCGACGACAGCCCGTTCAAGGTCGCGAAGGAGTACGACACGCCCGACTGGAGTCCCGACAAGGCGCAGGACCAGATGGAGCAGGCGATCACCGCGCTCGGCAACGACGGCTTCGTCGGGGTTTACGCGGCAAACGACGGCACCGCCGGCGGCGCGATCGCGGCGATGAAGGCCGCGGGCATCGACCCGTCGACGATCCCGGTCACCGGCCAGGACGCCGAGCTTGCTGCCGTGCAGCGCATCCTTGCGGGCGAGCAGTTCATGACGGTCTACAAGGCGATCAAGCCGCAGGCGGAGCTTGCCGCGCAGGCCGCGGTGGCGCTGCTCAACGGCGAGGAGTTGGGCGACGACATCGTCACGAGCGATACCGATGGCGTGCCGACGCACCTGTTCGATCCGGTCGCAGTGACCGTGAACGAGATCGCCGACACGATCGTGGCCGACGGCTTCTGGACGGCGGAGCAGATCTGCACTGACGACTACAAGGCCGCGTGCGACAAGGCCGGCATCAGCTGACGCGAACGACATTCGGAAGCGAGACCGGCGGCGGTGCGCCTCGCGCATGAGGCGCACCGCCGGCCGGCGCTCCCCGGAAGGGACGAATCGATGACGGCCACGAGCGCGGGCGCCAGCCCGATCCTGCGCATGAGCGGCATCAACAAGACGTTCGGCGCGCACCAAGCGCTCGCTGACGTCGACTTCGAGGTCAGCCAAGGCGAGGTTGTTGCGCTGGTCGGCGACAACGGCGCCGGCAAGTCCACGCTCATCAAGGCAATCGCCGGGATCCACAAAGCCGACTCCGGCGCGATGCACTTCGACGGCGCACAGGTGCACGTGGGCAATCCACAAGACGCCGTCGACCTCGGCATCGCCACCGTCTACCAAGACCTCGCGCTCTGCGACAACCTCAGCGTCGTCGCGAACATCTACCTCGGGCAGGAGCTGCGTGCCACGCGCCCGCTGCCCTTCCCGCCGCGCCTCGACGAGGTGGCGATGGAGCAACGCACGATCGAGTTGCTCGACAGCCTCTCCGTGCGCCTGCCGAACTTCCGAGCAGAGGCGGGCGACCTCTCCGGCGGGCAGCGCCAAAGCGTCGCGATCGCGCGGTCGCTGCTCGGCGATCCGCGCGTGGTGCTGCTCGACGAACCCACCGCCGCCCTCGGCGTGCCGCAGACGCGCCAAGTGCTCGACCTGATTCGCCGCTTGCGTGAACGCAATCTCGCGGTGGTGCTGATCTCCCACAACCTCGCGGACGTGTTCGCCGTGGCCGACCGCATCATCGTGCTGCGCCTCGGCCGTCGCGTCGCCACGTTCGACGTCGCGACCACCACCAGCGAGCAGGTAGTCGCCGCGATCACCGGCGCCGACCTCGCGCGCAAGGAGGACGAGTCATGACCGATGCCTCCGCGTCGAAGTGGACCCCGCGCGCGCTCGGTCGCCAACTCGCGCGCGCCGATCTCAGCGCGGTGCGCGTGGTGATCGGCATCGCGATCATCTGGACGATCTTCGCGTCGCTCAACGATCGTTTTCTCACCTCGATCAACCTCACGAACCTGATGCTGCAGGTTGTGGCGGTGGGCACGATCTCGATCGGCGTGGTGCTCGTGCTGCTGCTCGGCGAGATCGATCTGTCGGTCGGAGCGGTCAGCGGATTCGCCGCGGGCGCGATGGCGGTGCTCAACGTGCACCACGGCTGGGGCGGCTGGGCCGCGATGGGCGCCGCGCTCGGCGTGGGCATCGGCGTGGGCCTCGTCCACTCGATCTTCATCGCATGGTTTCGCGTGCCCGCGTTCGTCGTGACGCTCGCCGGTTCGCTCGCGTGGAGCGGCGCGCTCTTGTACGAGCTCGGCGACACGGGAACGGTCAACATCAACGACGACGCAATCATCCAGCTGACGTCCACGTTCCTCGACGCATGGATCGGCTGGACCGCCGCCACCGTGATCGTGATCGGCTATCTGGCGATGCACCTGCTGCGTCGTCGCCAGCGCTCCACGGCGGGATTGCCGAACCCCAGCATCGGGGCGCTCGTCGCGCGCGTTGCAGTGCTCGCGGTCGCGGTGTTCGGCGCCACCGCCGTTTTCGAGGACAATCGCGGCACGCCGCTCGCAGTGGTGATCTTCGTCACGCTCGTCGTGGTGTTCGAGTTCGTGATCAAGCGCACGCGCTTCGGCCGTCACGTGCTCGCGGTGGGCGGCAACCAGGAGGCCGCGCGCCGCGCGGGAATTCGCGTGCAATGGGTGCGCACGATGGTGTTCGTGCTCGCGTCGACGCTCGCCGCCACCGGCGGCATCCTCGCCGCGTCGCGCTTGTACGCCGTCAACCAAAGCACCGGCGGCGGCGACCTGCTCTTGCTGGCGATCGCCGGACCCGTGATCGCGGGCACGAGCCTGTTCGGCGGGCGCGGATCGGCGTGGTCGGCGCTGCTCGGCGCGATCCTGATCGGATCGATCTCCAACGGCATGAACCTGCTCGCGCTCGATTCGTCGGTGAAGTACATGATCACGGGCGGCGTGCTGATGCTTGCCGTGACGATCGACGCGCTCGGCCAGCGCGGCCGCGTGACCGGGCGCTAGTTCGCGGTCGAATTCAGGAACGCCGTCGTTGCCGGCGACGTGGCCTGCGCGGCGTATCGCTCCATCGAGTTGGAAATCGCGCCGGGACCTTTCGCGGTGTGTTCGGGGAGCGTGTCGCCGTACGAGGCTTCGGCGCCGTGCAGTCCCATCAGGCCGCCACCGCCACCGCTCAACAGCGCGCCGCCTTCGAGGACATGCAAGGTCTTTGGCGCGGCTCGCCCCAACAATGCGGCGCCCAACAGCACGGTTCCGGCAACGGCCATACCACCGGAAAAGGCTCGCTGCAGGCCATACGACTGATTCATCTCGTCCATGCTGCGAAAGCTGGACTTGGCGCCGCCTGAATTGCTTGATGCCGTGCGATTCGCGATCGCAAGCTTGGTCGGGTAGTAGTTGAACGTGAACGCGACCGTTCCGGCGATGCCGGCGAGCGCGAGCGCCTGGGTCTTGGTAACTGTTGGTGCGACTGTGATGCCGAGCATGTCGAACTCCCCCTGATCGATTTCGGGCGCGCTCAGTCGCGCGATGGATCGGTCTTCATCGCGCGGAGTTTCGCGAGCAGTTCCTGCTCGGACTGGAATTGCTGCGCGTTCGTGGCGGTGAGCGCGTTCGCGTTGGCGAGCCCGGTGGGCGTGCCGAGGCCGGCGAACCCACCCGGCCGCACGTTTCCACCGATGTACGTGCTCATCTGCAGCGCGTTTGGAATGGCGGGCTGGAGCTTATCGAGATCCGTTTTCTGGATCAGCGGCGAGAGCGCGCTCTGGCCCCAGGTCGCGCCTTGGTACACGCCGTACGCGTTGTAGCCCGCGCCCTCGTTCTGGTACAGGTAGCGATTGTGGCGGGTCATGTCGGACTGCCCGGTCGCGGTGTGTTCGGGGAGCTTGGCGTCGATGTCCTTTTCGGCGCCGATCAGCTTCACGAGCGCGCCGGCGCCCAATCCGAGCGCTATCGATCCGAGCATCACGAACATCGACGTCGGTTCGGACCCAAGCACTTGCGAACCCAGCATGACGGCGCCAATGGCAGTTCCAACTCCCGCGGCGAGGCGTTGGTGGTTGATCGAAACGAGCGCAGCGTCCTTGCTGTTTGGCGTGAGCTGATAGCTCTCGCCAGAGCTGCGGTAACGTCGACCCGAACT
>JBDHZF010000047.1:0-18403 GCA_039811765.1 Thermoleophilia bacterium
GCCGCGGCCGGCGCAGCCAGCGGCGGCGCGTCGTAGCGAACGGGATGCGCTTCCGGCTCGATCACGCGACCGTACTGCTGCATCACCTGCGTGAACACGCCCTGCTCGACCAGCCCCACCATCGTCTCCACGACGACCGGGTCGAATTGCCTTCCAGCGCCGCCGCGCAGCTCCTGCACGGCTTTCGTCACGCCGAGCGCGCGGCGGTACACGCGATCGCTGGTCATCGTCTCGAACGCGTCGGCGACCAGCACGATGCGGCTGCCGAGCGGAATGTCGTCGCGCGAGAGCGCGAATGGATACCCCGTGCCGTCGAAGTGCTCGTGATGGTGACGAGTCCACGTCGCGACCGGCTCCATCTCCGCGGCCTCGAGGATCCGATAGCTGAACTCCGGGTGCATGCGCAGCTGGATCCACTCTTCAGGCGTGAGTTCGGACCCCTTCACGAGCAGCTCGTCGGGAATGCCGATCTTGCCCACGTCGTGCAGCAATCCCGCGCGATACACGAGCTTCACCGTCGGCTCGTCCAAGTGCATCGCGCGCGCGATCGTAGCGGCGTAGATTGCCACCAGGTCCGAGTGGTTGCGCGTGTACGGATCCTTCTGGTCCACGGCAGCGACGAGCGTAGTGGCCGTGGTCAGCATCGCGTCGCGCGAGCGTTGGCGCGTGCGATCCTCGCTGTTCATCGACGACACCTTCGCAGGGTCGTACACCACCGTCGCGGCCTTGCCCTGCATCTTCGCGGTGTACGCGGCTTCGTCGGCGCGGTGATACAAGTCCGCTTGGTTGTCCGCGTGCACGGGCCACGTGGTGACGCCGCCCGAGAACGACAGCCGTTCCCCGTTCGGACCGAGCGGAAGCATGTGCTCGGCGATGCGATCGAGCACCATCTTCGCTTCTTCGGCGGTGGCTTCCGGGAAGATGATGCCGAACTCTTCGCCACCAAGTCGGCACGCGAGATCGTATGGGCGCAGGTTGTCGGTGATCACCTTCGTCGCGCGGCGAAGCACCGCGTCGCCCTCGCTGTGGCCGAACCGGTCGTTCACCTGCTTGAAGTCGTCGAGATCGAGCATCGCCATCGACACCTTGCCTCCGTTGCGACGACAGCGTTCGATCTCCGCGCTCAGGCTGTCTTGGAAGTAGCGGTGGTTGCGCAGCCCCGTCAACGGGTCGCGCGTGGCACGCTCTTGTTCCTGTTCCAGCGCGATGTGCAGCTGCTGCTGGGCGGTGCGAAGTTCCGCGTTGCTGCGCTGCATCGACATCGCCATCAGGTTGAAGTCGCTGATGAGGTCGCCGATCTCGTCGTTGCGTCGCGCGTGCGCCTCGTCCGCGCGCGCGGTGAGATCGCCGCTCGCCAGCTTGTGCGACACGTGACGAAGATGCTCGAGACGACGCATCAGCCGGCGCGGAATGATCGTCGCGAGCAATGCGGCCAGCAGCAGCGAGATCACCATCGTGGCCACGAGCAGTCCCGACGAGCTGCGAATCTGCGTTCGGATCTCGTCTTGCGCCTCGATCCCACGCTGCGAGATCTTCGTGGCGAGCGCCTGCGCGGGTTGGATGACGTCCTGCGCGAGCGTCTCGTCGAGCGTGTTCACCGCGGCCCGACGATCCTCGCCGACCGTGTTTGCGAACGTCGACTTCGCCGCGGCGGCCTGCTCGGCGATCCGCGCCCATTGCGTTGCTTCGTCGGCGGGCAGTTCGGCGCCCTGCTCGAGCGGCTCCTCGCACTTGCTCGGCGCGCCGATGCAGCGTGCCGCGTCGAGCGCTTGTTGCAGCGTGGTGGTGAGCTTGCTGCTCGTCACGGAGTTGTTGCGCACCGACAGGTCGCGCGCGGAGGCGCGCACGTCGCTGATCTTCTGCTGGAACTTCGCCACGTTGCGTTGCGTTGCGGCGGAGCGCGCCGCCTGCTCCGAAGCGGTCGAGATGCGCTGGAACGACATCAACGTCACAGGCAGCGAGACGCCCACGGCGAGGATGACCACGAAGAAGCCCATTGTCAGCTTGCGGCTGATGCCGGGAGTGCTCAGAGCGTTTGTGAGATGGAGTTTCGGCACGGGCATGGGCGCGCGGGGATGCGAGGGTGCGAAGCGCAGCGCCATGGGCGGCATCGGCATTCGAGCGGCGCTGCTTGAGCGAGGGGCGTTTGGCGAGGCCAGCCGCCGTGATACCGTCCGGAATGCGATGAACGAGTCGACCCGAGAAGCGGAAGCTGCCGCACGTGGAAAACGCGCGGCGGGCATGGCCGTAACTGGCGATCCGATGGAACTCGTCGAGCGGCTTCGCTCCGGCGATCGACGCGCGCTGGCACGCGCGATCACGCTCGTTGAGAATGCCGATCCGGCGGGTCGGGAGCTTGTTCGGGCTATCTATCCGACCACGGGCAACGCGAACCTGCTTGGCGTCACGGGTCCTCCGGGCGTGGGCAAGAGCAGCTTGATCGGCGCGCTCGTTGCCCACGTTCGCCGCGAACAGCCGGACGAGCGCGTGGGCATCGTCAGCGTGGATCCGTCCAGCCCGTTCACCGAAGGCGCGCTGCTGGGCGATCGCATCAGGCTCGCCGACCACTTCCTCGATCGCGGCGTGTTCATTCGATCCATGGGCACGCGTGGACACCTCGGGGGTCTGGCGGAAGCGTCCCTGCAAGCCGCGCTGCTGCTCGACGCGTGGGGCGCGAGCAACGTGCTGCTCGAAACGGTCGGGGTGGGGCAGAGCGAGATCGAGATCGCGCGCATGGCCGACACGATCGTCCTCGTGCTGATGCCTGGCTCGGGCGACGCGGTGCAGGCGCTCAAGGCTGGCGTGATGGAGATTCCCGACATCATCGTGATCAACAAGGCCGATCACCCGATGGCGCGGTCGCTGCACTCGCAGGTGCGATCGATTCTCACGCTCGAACGACGCGACTGGACCCCACCGATCGTGGAGACGGAGGCTGTGCGAGGCGAGGGCATCGACAAGCTGTGGTCGAAGATCGTCGAGCATCGCGAGCACATGGCGCAGGACGGGCGCTTCGAAGCGCGTCGACGCGCGAACCTCGAAAGCGAGGTGTTCACGCTCGCCTCGGCGCGCGCGATGCGTCGGCTGCACGCCCGCGTCAACGAGGATCCTCGACTTCGCGAGCTGCTCGACGCGATGCATCGCCGCGAGCTTGATCCGCTCACTTGCACGACGCGCCTGTTCGAGGAGGTGTTCCAGTGACCGTCGACCTGGAAGACATCCTCGCGGCACGCGAGCGCATCGCCGAGCACATTCGCAGCACGCCGATGCTGCACAAGCCGACGCTCGACCCGATCGCCTCCGGCAATCCCGTGCACATCAAGTACGAGCATCTGCAGCGCACGGGCTCGTTCAAGATTCGTGGCGCGTTGAATTTGATCGCCCAGCTCGACGACGCGGAACGTGCGCGTGGCGTGGTGGCCGCGAGCGCCGGCAACCACGCACAGGGCGTGGCAGTGGCCGCTGCGCAGTTCGGCGTGGAGGCCACGATCTTCATGCCGGAGGATGCGTCGCTCGCGAAGGTGGAAGCCACGCGATCGTATGGCGCGCGTGTGCAACTTGTGGGCGCGAACCTCTCCGAGGCGCTCGACGCCGCGCATGCGTTCAGCGCCGAGCACGGCAGCGTGTTCGTCCACCCCTTCGACGACGATCGCATCATCGCTGGACAAGGCACCGTGGGGTTGGAACTCGTCGAGCAGCTGCCCGAAGTGGCGACGGTGGTGGTTCCGGTCGGCGGTGGTGGTTTGGCGTCGGGCGTGGCGATCGCGGTGCGGGCGCTGCGTCCCGAGTGCCGCATCGTCGCGGTGCAGGCCGCGGCGTATCCATCGCTGCGGTTGTCGCTCGACGCGGGCGAGCCCGTGGGCGTGGCGGCGCGGCCGACGATCGCCGACGGCATCGCGGTGAAGCATCTCGGCGCGCGTCCGTTCTCGGTGCTTCGCACGCATGTGGACGAGGTCGTGGAAGTGGAAGAGGAAGAGCTCTCCACGGCGATGCTCTGGGGCATGGAACGCGCCAAGCAGGTGCTGGAGGGAGCGGGCGCTGCGGCACTCGCCGCGATGCTCGCCGGTCGCGTTCGCAGCGACGGCCCCGTCGCGCTGGTTGTGGCGGGAGGCAACATCGATCCGGCCGCGATCATCCCGGTGATCCGCCATGGCTTGTCGGCGGTTGGACGATTCCTGTACCTCGGCACGATCGTTCCGGATCGCCCCGGCGAATTGTCGCGGTTGCTCACGTTGCTCGCCACACTTCGGGTGAACGTGCTCGGCGTGGAACACCATCGGGAAGGCGTGGACGTGCGCATCGGAGAGACGCGCGTCGACCTCACGCTGCAAACGCGCAACGCGGAGCATGTCGCCGAGGTCGAGGCCGCGCTCGTTGCGGCGGGCTACCCCATCCTGCACGGCGGTCGCTGACGGCCGTGGCCGTGGCCGTCGCGGCCACCGCGCACCCGTGCGGCTGACGACGTGATCGTCCGCATGGTTCGATGTGCGCAGCACCCCCGAAGGAGTCGTTCGATGCAGTCTGTTTCATCCGTGTCCACGCCCGCGCCCGATGCGTCCAAGCCAGCGGATCCCGTCGTGGCAGGCGGCGCGCACGCAGCCGTCGGCGACATGCTTCGCAGCGCGTCGGATGGCTACCAGACGGCGGCGAGCCAGCTCGCGGTGCAGTCGGACAAGGCTGCGATCTATCCATTCGAAGCGGTCACGACGCTCACCGGGTTGCTGCGTGATCGCACGGCAGCGATCAAGGGCCTCAACAAGGCGACGAGCATGCTGCACACGATCGGCGGCATGGCGATGCTGATCATGGCGAACACGGTGTCGAGCACGCTGCGCGCGCCCGGCGACACAGCCCATGACGTCGCATACCGCGTCGCGGACGCCATCGACGGGCGCAAGACAGCGAGCGGTTGGAACCTCGGGTGGGGCGTGACCACGCCCCAGAGCACGGAGTCGACGACGTCGAGCAACCCGATCGAAGCGGCGCTGCTCGACGCCGGCGTTCGCTGATCTAGGTCAGCCGAACGCTGGCACGCGTCCCGCGTCGCGCAGCTGGGCGATCGTTTCGCATTCGGCGTCGCGGCCCGACAAGATCGGCGATTCGATGCCCCAGTCCATCGCCACCTCAGGATCGCTCCACAGCACGCCGAACTCGTCGCCACCGTCGTAGTAGTTGTCGACCAGGTACGTGAGCGTGGAATCCTCGAGCGCGCCGAAGCCGTGCGCCACGCCCGGCGGGATGTAGATCCCCGCGTCGGTGGCGTCGGTGAGCACGATGCCCTGGGTGACGCCCTGCGTGGGGCTGCCGTCGCGCACGTCGTGCAAGCACACGAGCAGCATGCCCTTCAGGCACAGCCAGTAGTCGGCCTGCCGGCGGTGGAAGTGCAGCCCACGGATCGTGCCGGCGGCCGAGTCCGACCGGTTGCCCTGCACCATCGCCGGTCCGTCGAACCACTCCTGGCGGTACGTCTCCGTGAAGCCGCCGCGCGAGTCGCCGTGGCGCGTAAGCGGGCGGATCACGACGCCTTCGATGCGTGGCTCGCACGGTGCGAGGTCGTGCCGGTCGCGTACAGTCGGGTCGACGGTGGGTTCGGTGGTGGTCGTCATCGTGATCCTCGTTGTCAGTGCAGCTTGATGCCGAGGCCGCGCGCGATCACCATCTGCTGCACCTCGTTGGTGCCCTCGCCGATCTCGAGGATCTTGGCGTCGCGGTAGAAGCGGCTGATCGGGAACTCGTCCATGAAGCCGTAGCCGCCGTGGATCTGCAGCGAGAGGTTCGCCACCTCGCGCGCGAGGACGCCTGTCTTGAGCTTCGCGATCGCGGCCGTCTGCGTGAAGTCGAGGCCCTGGTCCTTCTCCCACGCGGCCTTGTAGGTGAGCAGCCGCGCGGCCTCGATGTCAGCCGCCATGTCGGCGAGCTTGAACGCCATCGCCTGGAAGCCGGCGATCGGCTTGCCGAACTGGTTGCGCTCCTGCGCGTACTTGAGCGCTTGTTCGAACGCGCCCTGCGCGAGTCCAAGACCGAGCGACGCCACGCCGATGCGGCCGCCGTCGAGGATGCGCAGGAACTGCGTGAAGCCCTTGCCTTCCGCGCCGAGCAGGTTGCCCGCCGGCACGCGCACGTCGGTGAAGCTGAGCGCGCGCGTGTCGGACGCGTGCCAGCCCATCTTCTTCATCGGCTCGCTGATCTCGTAACCGGGCGTGCCGTTCGGGATCATGATGTTCGAGATCGCCGGCCGACCCTTCGCGTCCTCCCCCGTCACGGCGGTGACGGTGACTCCGAAGGTCATTTCCGTGCCGGCGTTGGTGATGAAGATCTTCGAGCCGTTGATCACCCACTCGTCGCCCTCGCGGCGCGCGGTGGTGCGCGCAGCGCCCGCGTCGGAGCCGGCGCCGGGCTCGGTCAGGCCGAACGCGTGCAGCTTCTCGCCGCTCGCCAGCTGCGGCAGCCACTCCGACTTCTGGCGATCGTCGCCGAAGTAGAAGATCGGCAGCGTGCCGAGCGAGTGGTGCGCGCACATCGTGATGGAGACGGAGCTGTCGATGCGCGCGAGTTCCTCGACCGCAATCGCGTAGCTGAGCGTGTCCGATCCGGCGCCGCCGAACTCCTCGGGGATGGTGATGCCCATGATCCCGAGCTCAGCCATGCCGCGCACGATGTCGTACGGGAAGCGGCCCTCGCGATCGAGTTCCTCGGCAACGGGCGCCACCTCGCGCTCGGCGAAGTCGCGCACGGTGGAGCGAAGCAGCTCGTGCTCGTCGGAGAGCTGGAACGAGAGCGGCGAAGCGGTGGCGGTGGCCATGGCGGGGATCCTTCCGATGGGTCGGCCGAAAACGGGCCGATCGAGCCTACCGCAGCGCGATCGTCTCAGGCGTGCCACGTGCGCGCGAGCTGCACCATCAGGCGCACTGCCGCACCCGACGCGCCCTTCGCGCCGTACCACATGCGCGGCTTGGGCAGCATTGCGGTGCCGGCGACGTCGAGATGCACGAACGGCGTGTCCTGGGCGAAGTGGCCGAGGAACGATCCCGCGCTGAGCGCGCCGCCGTCGCGACCGCCCGAGTTCTTCATGTCCGCGCACGCCGTCTTCAAGTTCGCCTTGTACTCGTCGTGCATTGGCATCGGCCACGCGTGGTCGCCAATCTCGGTGCCCGCGGCCACGACCGCGTCGCGGAACGCGCCCTTCTTGCCGATCGCGCCGGTGTAGCGATGTCCGAGCGCGATCACCATCGCGCCAGTGAGCGTGGACGCTTCCACGATCGCGCCGCAGCCACGCTGTTTCGCCCACGTGATGCAGTCGCCGAGCACGAGGCGTCCTTCCGCGTCGGTGGAGATGATTTCCACCGTGGTGCCGTCCATCGCGGTGACAACGTCGCCCGGGCGGTACGCGTTGCCGTCGGGCATGTTCGTGGTGGAGCCCACGACCGCGAGCACGCGGCGCGGCACGTTCGTCTCCGCGATCGCGCGCATCGCGCCAAGCACCGCGCAGCCGCCGGACTTGTCGAGCTTCATGTCCTCCATGCCGCCGGACGGCTTGATCGAGATGCCGCCCGTGTCGAACATCACGGCCTTGCCGACGAGCGCGAGACGCGCGTCGTCCGCTTCCGTCGCGCCGGGCGGGTTCCACTCGAGCGCGATCAAGCGCGGCTCGTCGACGCTGCCCTGTGCCACGGCGGCGAACATGCCCATGCCGGCCGCTTCGATCTGTTCGCGATCGAGTTCGGTGAACGAGAGGTGCTCGTGCGCGTCGGCGAGTTCGCGTGCCTCACGCGCCAAGTCGATCGGCATCAGCAGGTTCGCGGGCGCGTTGGCGAGGTCGCGAGCCCAGTTCTGCGCTTCGGCGAGGGTCTGCGCGGTGCGAGCAACTTCGCCGAGGGCAGCGTCGTTTCCGACGATCGTCAGCGCTTCCGGGCCGGCATATCGATCGGCGTCGTCAGCCTTTGCCGCGGTGTGCTTGTGGATGCGGAACGCGCCAAGCACGAAGCCCGTGACGAGCGCGTCGACGTCGGCCAGGTCTTCCGACGCGGCGATCGCCGCGGTGCGCGATTCCGACGCGCGCACCGCGCCGGCGATCTTCGATCCAGCCACGCGCAGCGCGTCGTTGCGACCGTCCTCGAACGGACCGTGCCCGACCAAGGCGATGCGTCGCGGCCCGCTTGCGGGACCCGTCACCACCACGATCGACGCGGCGTCCGCCTTCACCTGACCTCGCGCGAGTTCGCGCGTGAGCAGTCCATCGAGCGACGCGTCGAGATCGGCGACCTGCGCTGGCAGCTGCGCGGGATCGTCGACGATCACTGCGAGCAGGTCGACGTCGGCGTTGGCGGGGGCGAGGGGGGCGACGGTGAGCTTCATCATGGTCATCGATATTAGAGCATCGCCGAATACGTCACCGTGGAATGCGGATTTTCACATTCGCACTCAAGGGCTTGCGACTAGCGCCCGATACACAGGTCAAGTCACCGACAAAGGCAAACCGGCCGCGAGGCCGGGACGCAAAGCCAAGGGTCTCGCACGATCAACGAGACAGCCTGGTTACCGAAGTGGTCCATTCCCCAACAGGAGCAGACCATGAGGCGCGTAAGTGACCTACCAACACAGCGAACCGACGGCAGCCGCAGCTGGCCGGGGGTTGGCAGTGTCGGGACCTGCGCCATCGAAACCTGATGGCGGGGCCGCGTTCTGCGGCCGTCCGCCACGCGGCGCAGGTACCGGCTCGCCCTCCCCCCCACTAGGTACCAGCGCAATGCAACCGGCTGCCCACACCGGTTCCACATATGCGGGCGGGGGGCAAGTGGGCGGCCCCCCGCCCATTTATGTCTTGGGCCGTCCGGCGCACCGATCGCTGCGTCGCTGTTCGCTCGCTGCACCGAAGTGCAGCTTCGCTCTCGCTCCTTGCGCTCGGCACGTCGGACTGCCCAAGAACGTTCGGCAGGGAGGGTGGCTCGATCGCGGTAGGGTGGCGCGCATGAGCGACGACGTGATCCGCCCCCTGCCCGATTCCCTGTCGACGTGGACGACGTGCCCGGTGTGCGCGGGCACGCTCGACGTGCGGATCGGTGAGCCGGGTGCGCAGCCGCACCTTCGCTGCACGGGCGAGTGCGGCACGGACTGGTACGCGAACCCCAAGCCCACCGCGAACGTGTTCGTGGAACGCACCGACGATCGACGGCTCCTGCTCGTGCGTCGCGCGCGCGATCCGTTCAAGGGCTGCTGGGACGTGCCGGGCGGATTCGTGGAGGACGGCGAGGAAGCACGCGACGCGGCGCTTCGCGAACTGCGCGAGGAGACCGGCCTCGACGTGCGCATCACCGGCTGGGTGGGCGTGTTCGGCGACCGGTACGGCGGGCCGCGTGGCCAGTACACGTGCAACTTGTTCTGGCTCGGGGAGACCGACGAGCCGGAAGCGGCGCACCCGGCGAGCGACGTGTCCGAGATCGGGTGGTTCGAGCCGAGCGAGATCCCGTCCGACGACGAGGTCGCGTTCGCGTGCGTGCCGCGTGCGCTGCGCAAGTGGCGCGAGCAGCGTGGCGCGATCGCCTGAGTCGTCGTACCGTGGAGGCATGACCCCTGCGCCTCCCGTGCTCGACCGCAAGGTCGACGCCGTCATCGAACGCGTGCTCTTGCTCGCTGACGAGCAGGATCCGCAACTGCTGCTTCGCATGCGCGCGCGATCGCTGCTCGTGCGAGGGCAACAGTCGGCGCGGCGAGCGCCGCGGAGCGACGTCGTGGTGGTGAGTTGATGGACGGATCGCAGTTGGACGTGAAGGCGCGCGCGATGCTCGAACGCGTGCTCGACGAGGCGCTTGTTCCCGACGCGGACACGGACGCGATCGAGCGCGGACTGCGCGCGGCCGAGACGCTTGTCGCCAACGGAATGGTGGGAAGCTGGCAGGGCGAGTCGCCTGGGAGTCCCGAAGTGCGATTGCACGTGCGCCTCGGATCGGCCGCCACGGTCGCATCGATCGTGGACGCGGCGCTCGATCGCGTGACCGATCGATTCGGCGTGGTTCGTCCGCCGTTCGACGAGCAGGTGGACAATTCGCTGGGCGACGGCGTGGTGCAACTGCTGCTCGACGACCTCGTGCTCGTCACCTCGGCTGAAGAGCGCTGGATCGAGCAGGCGATCATGAGCGTGTTGCCGCAGCTGCTCACGCGCGAAGAGACGACCGAGCTGCTGAACCGGGCGCGCGAGCATTCGCCGATGGTGGTGCAGGAGCTCGTCCCGAACATGCTCGCGATCGGACAGCTGCGACAAGTGCTGCAATCGTTGCTCGCCGAGCAGGTTCCGATCACGCGCATGACGACGATCCTCAACACGCTCGCCGACAACGCGGTGTACACGAAGGATCCGCATGCGCTTGCCGAACACGTGCGCACGGCGCTCGGACGAACGGTGTACGCGCACCTGCTCGACGAGGACGACACGCTGCGCGCCTTCATGTTCAGCCCCGGAGCCGAACGTGCGATCCAGGACGCGATCCAGCTCAACGAGCGCGGAGTCGTGCTGAAGCTCGATCCGTTTGTGCGCGAGGCGATCACGAACAACCTCGTCGAGGCGCTCGACCAACACCGCGATTCGCTGCCGGCGACGATTGTCGTCGTGCCGCCGAAACTTCGTCGTCACGTGCACGCGATGCTCGATCGTACCTTCAATGGGATCGTCGTGCTGTCCTACGCGGAGATCCAGCCGGGCTTGCAGATCGACAACCTCGCCATCATCGAGGCGCACCGGCCGGGCCAAGATCCGCCGGACGGCAGCACGGGCGAGCGAACGATCGTGGACCTCGCGGACGCGCAGGATTGGAACTGGTGACGATTCCGTGCGCGGATCCGGCCAGGGGGTGGACGGATCCGCGAGATCGTTGCATCGTGGAAGCATGATGCGGCCAGGACGAGGCCGTATCGAGGGGACGGGACACTCGCATGTGCATCGGGCCAGTATCGAACAACGGCATGCAGGCGGCCGCTTCGGGCGGTGGCGGCGCCGCGCCCGCGAAGACCACGAGCGTTGCGGGCGCGTCCGGCGGCGGTGACACTGCCACTGCGGCGGCATTGGCCGGATCCGGATCCGCGCTCTCCGTCGCGCTCACGCGACTCGGCGAAGCCGTGCAGCAGCTGCAGCGCGCCGTGCAGGCGCTCGTCGCGAAGATGAATGGTGGGACCATCGCAGGTGGCGGCAGCTACTCGCCGGTGCAGCAGGTGGTGCAGTCCGGCAGCGGCACGCCCGTGCAGGGCGGCGGCGCGCTGCCGACGGATGCTGATAGCCGTGCGAGCGCGATCCCCGCAATCTCGCCCGGGCAGTCGGAGAACCTCACGCTCGCGGGAAACCAGGTGACGTATCGACAGGTTGAAGTAGGCGGCGGCACGAGCGGCACGACGTTCACCCCGCCGGCGTCACAAAACGGGCTCGAGGTCGAGGTCTACGCCCTGCGCGACTACGCAAAGGGCGCGCAGCGCACGCAGGTGCTCGAACCCGTCACGGGAAGCGTCACCATCCCCGCGGGAGAGAGCGTGAAGTTCGTCACGCGCGTGCGAGGCGTGAACGCGGGCAGCTACTCGCTCGACGTGGGCGGCGCGAAGCTCGCCGTGACGGTGGGTTCGACGGCGATCGACGCGCTGCCGATGATGGCGTGGATCAACGAGCAGAACGCCACCAAGCGCGGCGCGAGCGTGTCGTCGATGGCGTCTGTGCTCTCGCACTTCGGTGTGGCCGCCACGGGCAACAGCGGCGTCGCGGTGACGAGCGCGTCCAACCGCTCGCCCGTGCAGTACTTCAGCGCCGCGTACGAAGCCGCGACGCGCGCCGACCCGGCGGAGACGGCGCAGCGGATCATCGCCGCCGAGCAGAAGGCGAAGGCCGCCAACCCGAACGCGGCATTCTGGGTGCAGGTCAGCGACGAGCAGGACACGAACGCGGCATCCGCGCAGCAGACCGCGTCGTGGATCAAGCAGGTGAAGTCGTATCTGCAGCAGTACGGATCGAGCTCGAAGCTGTTCGTCGCGGCGCAGGCCAGGCCATTCAACCTCGTCTATGCGAGCGTGGTGGACGGCTGGGCGAACACGCAGAGCGCCGCCGGGCGCACGCGCGACACCGCGATCGCCGACATCAAGTCAGCCGCGCAGCAGTACGGGCGCAGCATCGAGTTGATGGAGTACCCCGGCAACGCGTTCTTCGACGCGCAGACCCCGGGCAGCGCCGCCGTCTCCACCGCGTCCGCCGCGCTCGATGGCGCGAACAGCTGGTTCATCTACTCCGCCAACAACCAGGACGTGCTGGAGAAGGGCGGTGGCGACGAGGGCAAGGGCGACATCGGCGGCCTCGTCGTGGTGGACGGCGGCAGGGTGCTGCCCACGATCTCGCTGATCGAGGCGGAGCTCGGCGCGAACATCGGCTCGGCCGCGCGCACGTTCGGCGCCACGGGCACGAGCGGCGCGCAGCAGATCGCGTACACGAGCGACAAGCTCGACGCGTACCAGCACCAGGGTCAGACGTTCGACCTTCGCGTGTGGGAGCAGCAGATCGCTCAGCTGATCAGCTGAGCGCGGCCACGTGCCCGGCGATCGGGCGATCCAGTTCGGCGCTGATCCAGCGAGCGGTGGCGATCAGCGCGTCGAGGTCGATGCCAGTTTCGATGCCGCAGCGGTGGAGCATCCACACGAGGTCTTCGGTGGCGAGGTTTCCGGTCGCGCCCGGCGCGAACGGGCAGCCGCCGAGCCCCGCGACGGACGTGTCGAACGTGTCGACGCCCAGCTGAAGTCCCGCCCACGCGCACGCGAGCGCCGTGCCGCGCGTGTCGTGCAGGTGCAGCGCTGCTCGCAGGTCGGCGTCGTACTCGAGCAGCGGACCCATCACCGGTTCGATCTGCGCGGGCACGGCGATGCCGATCGTGTCGCCGATGGAGACGTCGGTGATCCCGAGGTCGGCGAGGCGGTCGACCACCTCGTGTACATCGCGCGGCTCGATCGTCTCGCCGAACGGGCTGCCGAAGGCCATCGACACGTACCCGCGCACGTGCACGCCGTCGTCGGCCGCGCGTGCCACGATCGGTCGGAAGCGTTCGATGCTCTCGGCGACGCTCGCGTTGACGTTGCGGCGCGAGAACTCCTCGCTGGCAGCTGTGAACACGGCGACGCTCGTCGCGCCGGCGGCGATCGCGACGTCGTAGCCGCGTTCGTTCGGCGTGAGCACGGGATACGACACGCCCTCGCGTCGCGAAATCGTCGTCAGCACATCGGTGGCGTCGGCGAGCTGGGGGACCGACCTCGGATTCACGAAGCTCGTGGCCTCGACGGTGGCGATGCCGCAGGCGGCGAGCCGTTCGATCAGCTCGACCTTCACGGCGGTCGGAACGTGCGCAGGTTCGTTCTGCAATCCGTCGCGCGGACCAACCTCGACGATCGCCACGCGAGTGGGCACCGACGGTGTCGTCATCGCACGACCTCGGCGAGCACCGCGCCTTTGGTGACGAGGTCGCCGACCGCGCATTCCACGCGTTCCACGCGGCCGTCGAACGGCGCGGCGAGCGCGTTCTCCATCTTCATCGCTTCGAGCACCACCACGGGCTGGCCCGCTGCCACTTCGGTGCCGGGTTCGACGGCTTGGATCACCGTGCCCGGCATGGGGGCGGTCAGCGCAGCATGATCGCCTTCGGCGTCGACGCTGCCCATGCCGCTCGCCGCGGCGATCGGACTGCGCGGCACGTCGTAGGTCACGCCGTCGAGCGAGAACCAGAGCAGGTCGCCGCGCTCGATCGCGCGCACGCCGGCGAAGTGGTCGCCGATGTCCACGCGCCGCGCCGCGTGCGCCGTCGTCGACTGCGGCAGTCGCCACGCGCCGAGCCTGCGAAACGGCTCGGATTCGTCACCGGCGGTGATCAGCCGCCGCGCCGCCAGCACAGCGTCGGGGTCGGGCACGAGCACCGCCTCGTCGAGCAGATTCGCTTCGAGCGTGGACGTGTCGTGCTCGGCCGTTTGGAACGCCGGCAGCTCGAGCGCGTGACGCAGTAGCGCGACGTTGGTGATCGCGCCGAGGATGCTCAGTTCGCGCAGCGCGCCGAGCAGGCGACGACGAGCTTCCTCGCGCGTGCCGCCGGTGGCGATCACCTTCGCGAGCAAGGGATCGTACGCGAGCGACACTCGCGCGCCCTCGGCAAGCGCGTGGTCGATGCGGATGCCCTCGCGTTCGGACAGGTGCACCGCCGCGAGCTCGCCGCCCGTGGGCAGGAACGTCACCGGGTCCTCGGCGTACACGCGCGCCTCGATCGCGTGCGCGTGCACGATCAGCTCGTCCTGCGCGAGCGTGAGTTGCTCTCCGCGCGCGATGCGCAGCTGCCACTGCGCGAGATCGATGCCGAACGCCTCCTCGGTGACCGGGTGCTCCACCTGCAGGCGCGTGTTCATCTCGAGGAAGTAGAACCGGCCGTCTCGGTCCACCAGGAATTCGGCGGTGCCGGCGTTCTCGTAGCCGGCTGCCGCGGCCAGGCGCACCGTGGCATCGCCCATCGCCATGCGCAGCTGCTGCGTGAGTCCGGGCGCGGGCGCTTCCTCGACGACCTTCTGGTGGCGGCGCTGCAGCGAGCAGTCGCGATCGCCCGCATAGATCGCATGCCCATGGGAATCCGCGAGCAGCTGCACCTCGACGTGGCGCGCGCCGGAGACGAGCTTCTCCACGATCAGCGTCGAATCCCCGAAACCGGCCTCGGCCTCGCGCGCGGCGCTCTCGAGCGCGCCCGCGAGATCTTCTGGTCGTTCAACGCGGCGCATGCCGCGGCCACCGCCACCGGCCGCTGCCTTCACCAGCACCGGGTACTCGTCCTCGGGCACCTCGTTCGGCGCCCATTCGGGCACGGTCGGCACGTTCGCGCGAGCAGCCACTTCCTTGGCGCGCGCCTTGTCGCCGAGCGCGCGCATCGCGTCGGCGCTCGGCCCGACGAACGCGAGGCCGGCCTCGACGCAGCGATCCACGAACTGCGCGTTCTCGCTCAGAAATCCGTATCCGGGATGCACCGCGTCCGCGCCGCTCTCGGCAGCCGCCGCGAGCACTCTATCGATGTCGAGGTAGCTCTCGCGCGCGTTTTCAGGACCAAGGCGCACGGCATGGTCGGCGAGCCGAACGTGCGGCGCGTGCGCGTCCGCGTCGGAGAAGACCGCCACCGACTCGATGCCCAGCGATCGGCAGGCGCGCACGATGCGCACCGCGATCTCGCCGCGGTTGGCGATCAACACCCGAGTGACGTTTCGCGATCGCTCCGCGCTCATCGCTTCGCTCCGGCGAGCCACGAGGGCGAATGCGCCTCGTCCATCCACGCGGGGCGACGCTTCTCGAGGAACGCGCTGAGGCCCTCTTGGCCTTCGGGATCCGTGCGCTTGCTGGCGATCGTCTCTGCCGTGTGCATCATCACCTCGCGCGGATCGCGGAACGCCACTTCGCTTGCGAGGTGCTTCGCGACGGCGATCGCGCCGGGCGCGGCCGTGAGCAGTTCCTCCACCACGCGCTGCACCTGGTCGTCGAGCTCGTGCTCGGGGCAGGTCACGTGCGCGAGGCCCATGCGCTCGGCGCGCTCGGAGTGGAAGCGCTCGCCGGTGATGAACAGCGCGCGCGCGTGGCTCAGGCCGATCCTGCGCAGCACGAACGGGCTGATCACCGCGGGCACGATGCCGAGTTTCACTTCGCTGAACGCGAAGACGGTGTCGTCGGCCGCCACCACGTAGTCGCTCGTGGCGAGCAGGCCGAGCGCGCCGCCGATCGCGTGTCCATGCACGCGGCAGATCACCGGCTTGTCGCAGCGCTTGATCGCTTCGAGCATCAGCGCCAGCCGCGTGGCGTCTTCGACGTTCTCCTGGCGCGTGTACCCCACCGATTCGCGCATCCAGTTGATGTCGGCGCCGGCGCTGAACGACTTGCCGTCGCCGCGCAGCACAATCACGCGCGTCGTGGGATCGTCGGTCAGCACGGTGAACGCCGCGCCGAGTTCCTCGATCAGTCGAGGACCGAACGCGTTGCGAACCTCCGGGCGCGCAAGCGCCACGTGGGTCACGAAACCGTCGCGCTCGACGCGCACGTGCTGGAAGGACTCGAAGGGGTCATGGCTCATGTTCTCGATCCTACGGGAACCCCGAACGCGGATCCTGCGTCGAAGCGGTGAACGGTCGAGCCAACGGGTAGGAGACGAGGCATGCAGCGACGACGAAGCCGAACAGCGTTGATGTCCATCATGGCGATGCTCGCGCTCGCAGCGCCGTCCGGTGCGATCGCGTGTGGCATCGCGAAGGGACCCGCGGTCCGCGTGCCCGCGAGCGAGCGAGTCGCGCCAATCCGCCACGATTCGAAGATCGGCGCATGGGGCGTGCTCGCGTCGTGGCGTTCGCTCAGGCCCGAGCCGTTGAACACCGTCCAGCGTTCGCAGCGCCTGATCACCTTCATCTCGACGCACAACTTCGGTGCCCGGCGTTGGTACGACGACACCGATCCGAACACGTCCTGCCCCAAGCGCGGGCAGCAGGTCTACACCGCGCCGCGCCTGATCGCTCGTCAAGGCGAGCGCGCGGTGTTCGTCACGTTCGTCACCCGTCGTCGGGCCGATCCCGCCGGCTGCGTGTCGTGGGCGCCCGGCGACGCTCCGCTTCCGGGCGATCAGGTGATAATCTCCGGGTCGTGCGATGACCTCGCCTACGGTCGCATCCGCCTCGCCAAGCCGATCGGCGATCGCAACCTCGTGCTCGTTCGCTTCGGGTCGACGAACGACGACACCACTGCGTGAGCGGCGAAAGGCGCGCCACCGCTGTGCGGGGTGCCGGGTGCGGCGATTGACTACGCGTTCGAGCCGCCCCGAGCAATGTAGAACAAGACGAGATGGGAGTCGAAGCTCATCGCATCCAGCGTGGCGTCCACGCTCTTGCCAGAAATCACGTCGGTGTTGAAATCCGTGAGAAGGTCCACAGCGTCGCGCAGACTTGCGGTGGCCACCTGTGCTCGAACATCGCCGAACTGGTTGGCTGCATCGATCGCGTGACGCAACTCAACGATACCGTTCATGGCAGCCTGAGAAGCGGCCGTTCGGTCGCCGCGGCCGGCGAGATCAAATCCGCGCCTTGCGAGTTGCGATGCAGCGGCAATGTGTGGTGCGTACTGTGCCTCGCCGGGAAAGAGAGGCCGTGCGACGGTGTTCATGGCTGGGGTGAGTTGCATGGGGATCCTCGGGTGGGGAGCGCTGGTTTGACGGTGAGGGTCTCAGATGAACCGGTCACGCAAACCGGTCGATGGTGTGAGAGGACCCGCTCGGGACCTTCGATTGGCCGAACGGGGACACAACGCCTGCCAACGCCGTTCCCGACCGGCCGCGTGTCGAGGACGAACGACGACACCACTGCGTGAAACTCGCCGTTGCGCGGCGTCGACAAGCAGGCATGGGGGAGATCGGGGGAGTTCCGTCCGCGACGCTGGTGCCTGTCACCGCGCGCGAGCGCGCTCAACTCGCAGCTTCCGTGGGACGCACGCTCGAGCCGCTCACCGACCATCACTCGTGGATCGAGGGCGACGTTCGGCGCAGCACGGTCGGGTTGTTCGAGAACAACGTGCCGCTCGTGGCCGTGCGCGATGCGCGAACCGGCGCGCAGTCGCTCGCGGCCTACAAGCCGGTGAGCGATTTCGGCCATCTCGAGATCGTCGGATCGCACGTCGCGGCCATAATGGGTGCGGGCGACCTGGTCGGCGCGGCGTACCGGCTTCCAGACGGCGCGGCCGCGATTCCGTTCGTCGCGGGCAGGTCGGCAGGCGAGCTCGGCATTCACGACGCGAACGATCTCGTGGGCCAGCTCGGGGCTCGGTCAAGCGCCGTGCGCACGGTGACTCGCATGCTCGCGCTCGATGTCGTCATCGCGGATCACGATCGCAACGAAGGCAACGTGATCCTCGACCAAGGGCGCGTCCGGTTGATCGACCACGCGTATCTCGACATGGACCTGCGGGGCGACCCCGAAGCGCCGCGCGTATATCCCCAATTCGTCGCGAGCGTCGATCGGCGAGGACACATCGACTCGCCGCTTCCGATCGAGCGCGTCGGCGGGCGCTACGAGGTTCCGATTCCAGCGGATGTCGCCCACGGGATCGGCGCAGTGACGCGCGAGCGGCTGGAACCGGTGTTCGCGCGCGCCGTGGAGGACGCCGCCGCAGTCGAGCACTTCGACCAGTGGGTAGCGAAGGCGCCGAAGATGCTCGACGGCATCGTGTCGCGCGCCGCATGGATCGCGGCGAACGGACGCGTGCGCTTCCGGATGTGAGCGATCACATGCGGAAGACGCCGAACTGCGTGGGCTCGATCGGGGCGTTCGCGCACGCTGCGAGCGAGAGCCCGAGCACGTCGCGCGTGTCGGCGGGCTCGATGATCCCGTCGTCCCACAG
>JBDHZF010000048.1:0-17947 GCA_039811765.1 Thermoleophilia bacterium
GGCTCATCTCGCCCGGCGAGCGCGTGGTGTTCACCGCTGGCACGATCGCCGGCCAGCCTGGCTACACGAACATGCTGAAGGTCGAGGAGTTCGCGTCGATCTGAGGCGCGCGATCAGTCGTTGGTCGATCGGATCGCGACGGCACTGTCCACGGTGGCGTTTCGAAGGCGCGCGATCGCGTACGCGGCGGTGTCCTCGGGGTGCACGATCTCGCGAATCACGTACGACTGCTCGCCCGGTTCCACCATGCCATCGCGCCTGGCTTGCTCGGCGATGAACTGCTCGGTGCCGTAGTACTTCACCTGCGCCGTGAGCTGCTCGTGCCGATGCTCGAGCTGCGCGACTTCGGCGCGGCGCTCGGCCTGCAGCGCCGCGGTGCGATGCCAGCTGAGGCCGCTCATCACGAGCGGACGGACGAGCATCATCACCACGACGGCGACGATGAACAGCACGCCCCAGTTCACGCCTCGGGACTGCCCGAAGATCCGTCGCAGCGGGTGCGAGAGATCCACGCGAGCGAGACGGCGCGAACCAAGCGTTCGTGTTCGCGTGGTGGTGGTCGTTGCCGCGGCCATGCCCCGTCATTCGTGACGAGGACGTGGTTCTCCTGCCGATCAGACGAACGCGGTGCAGCGCGCGTCGTCGCACCACCGAGGCGCGGCTTCGGCAAGCACGCTTGCGCCGAGCGGGTGATCGCCCATCGCAAGCTGGAACGCCGCGTGCGCGTGCAGGCACTTCGGGTGCAATGGATTGCTGGACGCGGCGATGTTCGCGCCGCGATCGTCCACGGCGGCGTGCCGCTCGTGCGATCGCATCGTCGCCGCGCGCAGAGTCTCGTCGTATTCGAGCAGCTGTTCGTATCGACGCACCCCGCCAGCGGCCTCGAGCCGGTCAATTTGTTTCACCAAGTGCGGGCACGTGAGGTAGAACGCCGTGGGGAATGGATGCCCCGCGTCGTCGCGCGGCGCTTGGTGCGTGGCGGCGGGCATGCCGAACGGGCAGCGTGCCGCCACGCACGCCATCGCTCGCGGTGTGCGACCGATCTGCCCGGCGACGATTCGGCGATCGGTGGCGTCGTCCGGGGCGTCCGCGGCGAGGTGCGCGTCGCCGTCGACGCTGGTACGCTCGCGGTTGGAGGGGTGCGCGTCCGTCATCAAGCGCATCATATGCACATCGTGAGTTCCTTCACCGAGCCCGAAACAGCAGTCGAATACGCCCGTGGTCGTTGGGAGGAGGGCGAGCAGCGCGTGCAGCGGTGCGCCGCCGATTCCCGTCGCCGCGACGCGCTCGAACTGGTCGTCGCGGCGTTGATGCGCGAGCTGGAGAAGCGCATCGGGCAGACGTTCACCAGCTTGGAACTCGCCGCGATGCAGGACTCGTCCGAATCATGGTGCACCGAAATCGCGCACGAAACCGCACCAGACGATCCGCACGCGTGGGAGCTCGATACCGTGCAGAACGCAGCGTTCCACCGCTACGCGCGCAGGGCGAGCGACTACCAATTGTCGTCGGGCGGGTGAGGACGAGGTGAGCAGACGACGACCGGATCATTCGGACGACATGGTCGCGCGCGGGGATGTGCGCCGCATTCGCGCGCGCAAGCGACGTCGACGCGTCGTGCGCGGGATCGTCAAGACGGTGTTCTGGGCGCTCGTGCTCGCGGGCACGTTCGTGCTCGGCCTCGGATACGGAAAGACGCTGTCCAGCGAGGACCAGACAAGCAGCGAACACGTGACGGTGACCGCTCCACGCGACGCGGTGACGGTGACGGTTCCCACCCAGACGGTCACGGTGCCAGCGCCGACGAAGCCGAAGCAGGGCGAAGCGACGCCCACCGACGAAGCGGATCGCTGATGTCGCGCGACCGATCCGTGCGTTAGGGTGTCCGGAACGTCGCGGCATGGGAGTTTCATTCGTCGCGATGGACCGTTCGGAACGCGTGCACATCCGGATCATCGGGTGTTAGGCATGCGGTTCGGATGGGAAGTGACGCCCCATATGACCCAGCGAGGAAGCGAGTACGGCACGTGACCGGCTATCGCAGCGCACGATCGCACGCCGCCGAAGAGGCGCCTGAGTGGCTGACCCTCGGCGAAGCAGCCCGGTACTTGGGCGTCGCCCAAAGCACCGTTCGCAAATGGGCGGACATGGGACGGGTCGAAACGTTCAAGACGCCAGGCGGGCATCGCCGTTTCCGGCGTGACGACCTTGATCGATTCATGCAGGGCGCCAGCGGCGAGCAGCTGCCGCAGTCCAAACGTGGCGGCGGCGCGCCACTGGTGCTGATCATCGACGACGACGCCGAGGTTCGCTCCGTGATTCGCGAGTGCCTCGAACGCGAGGGCTTCGCGGTGGTGGAGAGCGCGAACGCGCAACAGGGTATCGACAAGATCAACCAACGCATCCCAGATCTGATGATGCTCGATGTCTCGATGCCCGGCATCGACGGCTGGGAGATGCTGCGGCGCGTGCGCGAGAAGCTCGACGTGAAGGAACTTCCCGTCGTGATCTTCTCCGGCAAGATCGCCGAAGACGAACTCGGGCACGCCCCCGATCGCGGCGCGCAAGGCTACTTGCGAAAGCCGTTCGACCCGCTCAAGCTGGTCGCGCAGGCGAAGGCGCTCATCGCGGCTGAGTGAGGCACTCGTGACAATCGTTCGATGCCGACGCGACCGCCCCGAATTGCCGGATTCGTTCCGGAATCCGGCAACAACCCGGCAAATCGGCTCGCCACTCGGGCCCGGCCAGCCACTCCGGTACGTTCGTAACGAAAATCGATACGAATGCGCCCAGTTGCCTTCGGCATGGGCAACCAGCGAGAGAACCAATGAACTACTTGTCGCATCGACCGCTTGAAGTCGCCGATACGAACGTGCTGAATTGGCCGCAGGGACACACGTCGGTTTCGGGCGTCTCGTTGAGTTGACCACTCCTGCATGAAGACCTCGAGTCCCGCGCTGCGGCGCGGGACTCGAAGTGGTTGGTTGCGTAGGCGCTGAGCCTACGAGATTCCGCAGGCCGCTTCCTGCTCTTGGATCCACTTCGGGGTCTCACCGAGGGAGACGCCCGGAAGCTTGAGCAGCGCCTCCTTGTACCGAGCGATGGCGCTCGCGAGGGTCGTGCGTGTCCTTCGCACCGAATTCACGGCGCAATGTCCATCAGGCGTCGTCGTCAGTCTTCTTCTTGCGCGTCGTGGCGCGCTTGCGCGGGGCGGCTTTCGGCTTTGCGTCAACTGCCGGCTCGGTATCGGCGGCCTCGTCCCCCGGAGCGTCGCCACCGGCTTCGCCCGCGGCGAAGAGCGCGGCGGCTTCCTCGGGAGAGTAGGTCTTCTCCTCGGCCACGTCGCCCGCAGCGGCTTCGGCCGCTGCCATTGCTTCGGCGACGGCCTCCTCGATCGCCGCGTCCACGTCGGCGTCGTCGAGCGCAGGTTGCTCGTCCGCTTCAGCTTCGAGCGGTGGCAGCTCGCGGTCGAGCTGCTTGAGCAGGACGATGCGGTCTTCCTCGATGCGCACGTACAGCGGGCGCGTGCCGGTGCCCTTCCAGAACTGCTTGTACATCGGATCGTCGCGCACGACTCCGTCGAACCACACGCCGTATCCGCTGCCGCCATGATCGAACACCGCTTCGTACGTGCTCTCGCCGAGCGCGGTCATCGCTGGTCCGGTAGGCGCCTGCGGTCGGTTCTGGCCGCCGCTGCGCCGTCGGCGCTGCTGGTTGCCGCCGCCGCTGCCGCCGCCGCCACGATTTCGCTTGTTGCCGCCGCCGTTGCTCATGCTCTGGGTACCTTCCGGTCTGGGTGGAGAATCCGTGCTCGTTGGGGGATGTCGGGCCGTCGCGGTTGGCCGCGACTCGCCGATGATGAAAAACGCGCCGTCGAACGACGATTCGGTTCGAGGTCGCGGCACGCCGCCCCTGCGCGTGCGCTGCTGACGCGACTATACCCCGTCCGGCGGCGTTCGTCTCGCTGGCGACATGAACCGTTCGCAGGGCGAATTCGACAGGCGACGCCCGTCCTGTGCCGGCAAACCTGTGTTTGGCGCGGATTGGCCGGTACAAGACGATGCAGTTTCACTCCTATCCGCGCGGCGAGCACGTGCATGCCCATGTAAACTCGCGCGGACGCGAGGGAGGCGATCGTCAAGTCCGACGACACAGACGCGAAGCGAACGGCGCGGTCGCGAGACGATGCCCGCGACAGCGTGCCCGATGCAGTGGTTCGAGTCGTCGCCACCGCGGGGCGTGAAGCGGTCGCCGATCCGTTCGATCCGGGGCAAGTCGTGGATTCGGCGTCCGTGCGCATCGTTGCGGCCGCACTTGTGGGCGTCGAGGTGGACGCGCGTGCGCTGGAAGCAGCGTGCGACGCGTTCGCGATCGATCCCGACGGTGTCGAGCGCATCACCGCGATGGTGCGGCGCACCACCCGTGTGCTCATCGTCGACGACGCCGATCGCGAAGCCGACGGCGGCGGTGCGCTGGTGCCGGTGGAACGCGCCTCGCGCATCGCGTCCGTCTACGCGATGCTGCTTCGAGCCACCACCCGTCGCCAGCATCGCAACGATTCTGCGTACGAATCGTTCGCCGTGGCCGCGGCCGACGTCGCGGACGCTGAAGGGTACGAAGACGTCTGCCAGCGCGCCGCGGAATCGTTGGTCGCGTTGTCGGGACTAGCAAGCGCCGGCGTTTACGTGCCGGGATCCGAGCATGCGCGCATGGTCCGAGCCGCGTCGAACGTCCCCATGGATTCGCACGGGCGCGTCGACGGGGCGGTTGCAATGCCCGTGGCCCTGCGTGTGGACCGAGGATTGTTCGCGGACGTCATCGCCGGCGATCGCCCGCTCTGCATCACTAGTCGGGACGTGATCGACACCTTGTCCGACGACCTGCCCGCACGTACCTTGGTGGCGGTGCCGATGCGCGATCGAGTTGGTCGCCCCGTTGGCCTGTTGCTCGCCGCGGACGAGCGAACGCGCGAACTCGACGTGGC
Source organism: Thermoleophilia bacterium (assembly GCA_039811765.1). Lineage (GTDB taxonomy): Bacteria > Actinomycetota > Thermoleophilia > Gaiellales > SKUG01 > JAGQUL01. The sequence continues at coordinate 4,985 of JBDHZF010000048.1, forward strand.
CAGCGTGGAAGCGATTCGCAGGCTCGCGTCGGTCGTCGCGGGTGAACTCGGCATCGCTGCGACGATGCGACGCAGCCGATCCGCGCTCGGCACGTTGCCGCAGCTCGCGGAAGTCGCGCACGCCGAGGATTTGGACGTCGCCGCGCAACTGGAATCGCTCGCGCGCATCGTTGCGCAGGCGACCGACAGCGACAGCGCGGTCATTCGGGTGCGCGACACGGCGGGTCGATACTTGGAGACGCGGGCGATCGCGTCGAGCCATGGCGACGCGGTTGCCGACGCGATTGGCACGCGCACGATGCTCGTCGAAGAGCGCCGTGGCGCGGCAGGACGAGCCACCAGCCGGGAGTCGGTCGGACAACGATTGCGCGACGCGGGCGTCCAGGGCAGCATCGACGTGCGCGCAACAGGTGCGCGACATCAGCCGCACACGGCGATGCTCCCCGATCTCGATCACGCCGAGATCGGCGTGGGCGAGCACGAACTCGTCGCGCTCGACGATCCGCCCGCAACGTGGTCGCGGCAGGGACGCAGGATCTTGCAGGAGCTTGCCGCGCGCACGGTCGCCACGTTCCCGATCGACTCGCGATTCGGTCGCCAGAGCGTGCTGTACGTCGTGCGCACCACGGCGCGACCGCTCAGCGACACCGATCGCGCATGCGCGCGCATCGTCACCGCCCACGCGCAGCACGTGATCGACCGCCACGTGTCACGTCAGCAGACCGCTCGCGCAATCGACGCGGCTCGGAGCGCAGTGCGATTGCTCGGCGAGGCGCTCGTGGCGGGCGTTCGCACGGATCGCACGCTGCGGTTCCTGCCGCGTCTGTTCCATGAGATGTTCGCGGGTCGGGGGGTTCGCGTGTGGCGACGCGACCACCACGACGACATATCGCTCGTCGCGGCGGCGGGAACCTACGAAGACGATGTCGCCGAACCAAAGCCGTCGAACGCCCTTGTCGAAGCGTTCGATCGTCCGCTGCAACTCGAGCTCGACACGAGCCGCACGCCGCACACGGCGGCCATCACGTTCGACGGATACGGCGATTCGCGCGTCGGCGTGGAGTTGCAAGGCATTGAAGGACGCTCGCTTGGAGTGGAAGAGCAGCGGCTCGCGGTGGATGTCGCGTCGCGAATCCAAGAGGCGTTGTTCAGCGCGGGGCAAGCAGCGGCGCAACAGCTGCAGCTCGATCGCGTGGTCGCGCTGCAGGAACTCGTCCAAACCGTTCACGAGCAACTCGGCGAGCAGCATGTCGTCGACACCTTGCTCGATCAGTTGCCGCCGATCTTTCGCGCTCGTGGATGCGGCGTGTTCTTGTTCGACGATGAGGGCGTGCTGGAATGCAGCGGCTTCCATGATCTTCCTACTGGGGTGATCGAAGCGATCGAAGGCCGCCGCGGCTGGATGCCCGAAGTGGGACGCGACGAGCGCGCCGCGGTCGTGGTCATCAAGCACGTGGGCAGCTCGAAGTTGCTGTCTGCGGAACTGCGCGATCTCGCGCGACGCGAAGGGTTGGACGACCACGCCGCCGCGCTCATTCCGTTCACCGGACGCGAACAGACGCTCGGCATAGCGTTGCTGATGTTCGCCGGCGACCTGCCCGACGAATTCGTCGACGAAGCAACGACTGGCCGCGCCGGCACGCTCGGCGCGTTCGGGCGTCAAGTCGGAACCGCGCTGCTCAATGCGCGCGCGTTCGATCGCGAACGATCGCACCGCGATCGCACCGAGCGCCTGCTCGAGATCGAACGCGAGAACTCGCGTCAGGTTCGCGCGCTGCACGAAGTGTCTCGCGCGTTCGCCAACTCCCTCAGTTTCGAAGAGACGCTCGCTGCGGCCGCGGAGGCGATGGCGGATCGGATGGATGTCGACGCGGTGTGGATTCGCACGCTTGACGATCGCGGCGAGCACATGCTGCTGCGTGCGTTCCACGCGGGGTACCCTGAACTTGCGGGCGCGCTCGAGCGGATGGTGTCGCCGCCCGAATCGCGCGACGATCCGATCACCGTCGAAGTGATGCAGTCGCGTCGCGCCGTGCTCGTGGACGACGCCGACGATCCCGAATGGTCGCGCAGCGAGCTGCTGCAACGCCTACGTCCCTTCTTGCAACGTGGATCGACCATTGCGGTGCTGCCGATGATGCGCCCGGGGTCCAGCACCGAAGACGTGATGGGCACGCTCGTGATGCTCGCGATCGACCCCACCCACGCGTTGACCTACGACAAAGTGGACATCGCCACCAGCGTGACCGACCAGGCCGCGCTCGCGCTCGACAACGCCCGCCTGTACCAACAGCAAAAGAGCTTCGCGGAAATCATCCAGGAGAGCCTGCTGCCGAGGCGCTTGCCGGATGTTGCCGACATCGACTACGGGGTGTTGTATCGCAGCGCGGTGGTGGGGGGCGACGCGCCGCAGATCGGCGGCGACTTCTACGACTTCCTGGAGCTCGAGGACGGGCGTTTGGCAATGGCGCTCGGAGACGTCACAGGCAAGGGCGTGCAGGCCGCGGCGGACACCGCGATGACCAAGTACGTGTTCCGCTCGCTCGCGCGCGAGCACCCGGATCCGTCGAGCTTCCTGCGCTACGCGAACGACGTGGTGTGCGACGAGATCACCAGCGGCAAATTCGTCACGCTCTTCTATGCGGTGATCGATCCGGTTCGCGGCACGTTCACGTGCGGCAACGCGGGACATCCCGAACCGAAGTTGCTGTTCCCTGGCGGGACGACGCTGGCTGATGGCAGCGTGGTGGATCCCGCGCAGCCGCGGATCACGTCGATCGGCATGGAGGGGCTCGCGCTCGGCATCCTGCAAGACCAGGACTACGAGCAGAAGGAATACGAATTCCCGTCCGGAGCGTCGCTGATCGTGTACACCGACGGCGTGGTGGAAGCGCGCCGCGAGGGACGCCTGTACGGCCAGTTCCGCCTCGAACGGCGGATCATGGAGGAATCCGGCGGCGGCGCGGGCCAGATCGCCTACTCGATATACGAGGACTGCCACGCCTACGCCGAGCACGGTCTCAACGACGACGTCGCCATCGTCGTCGTTCGTCGCACCCCCTGACGGCAGGGGACGCGCCGTTGCTGCGTCGCTGCTCGGTCGACGGGCATGGAGCCCGCCTTCCCTCGCGCTCCTTGCCCCGACGCGTCCCCTGCCGTCAGGGCGGGTGTTCGATGGTCGAGGTGCAACCCAGTCGAGCGATGGCTCGATGAAGGGGAGACGGGGTTTCATCGCGAGGGGACGATGACGAGGATCGATCCACGAATGGTTGCGGACGTGCTGGTGCTGGGCGCCGGCCCGGGCGGCGCGACGGCGGCGTTGCACCTGCAGCGCGCGGGCGTGTCGGTCGCGGTGCTGGAAGCACGGGCCGCGCAGGCCACCCGCGCGAACGTGGTCGATTTGAGCGCCGACGCGGTCGCGTCCGTCAAACGCGCCGGACTTGAATCGCTCCTCGACGGGCGGATGGGCGTCGGCTCGGCGCACGACGGTGCCGATTCCGGCGCGGTGGTGTCGCTGCGTGCGCTCGAAAACGACGCCCGTCAGCTCCTGGCTGCACGCGGCGTGCCCGTGCACTACGGCGCGGGCGTTTCCGGTTTGCAACAAGCAGCCGACGGGACGCAGCTCGTCCAACTTGCTGATGGACGAATGGCCTCAGGGCGGTACGTGATCAACGCCACCGGCGGCCGTTCCGGCATCGAGCCGCAGCTCGGGATGGAACTGCGCTTCCAAGGCGACTACGCATGGTTCGGATCGGCGCGCATGAACGTCGCTCCCGGATTGGCGACCGGCCAACGCGTCGGCGGATACCTGGGTCTCGAACGAGCCACGTTCAGCCGCGCGGGCAACGACTATCCAAGTTTCAATCCGTTGCCGCTTCCCGCCGAGGTCGAACGCTGGCGCGGCGCGCAGTGGTTCGGATGGCAGAACCCAACCGATGGGCTGTCGTTGTTCCAGATGATCGGCACGTACGAGCTCGACACGCTCTCGCCCGCGCAGCTCGCGGCGCGGCTCCTCGCGCCAGGACGCGCCCATGGTGCAGCTACCGTGCTCGACCAGCCGCGGCTGATTCGCGCGGAAAGCGCCGTTGTTGCCCAGGCTCGATCGGGAGCGGTGCTTGCGATCGGCGATGCCGCTGGACGCGCGCACCCGAAACAGATGCGTGGCACCGAGCTCGCCGTCACCGATGCCGAGCGCTCCGCGTCCGCAGTGACCCACGCGCTTCGGGAACCTGCCGACGCTGAACGCACGCTCGCTGCATACTCGGACGCCACGCTCGCCGCGCACGCGAAATACGGGCACGACGGATCCCGAGTGATGACCGAAGACCGATTCCGGCACCTCGACAGCGACGTGCTTGAGCTCACCCAGCTCGACGCATGGCCGGTGGAGACGGCTCCTGTAGCGTAGCGTCGTGCTGCGCATCGTCGTCTTCCTCAGTGGCGCCGCCACGATGGCCCTGCAGATGGCGATCGTTCGTCTCGTCGCACCCGCGATCGGCGCGTCTTCGATCGTATGGGCGACGCTCATCGGCTTGTCGCTGCTGGCCATGGCTGGCGGGTACACGGCCGGGGGACGATTGGCCGACCATGCCCGCAGCGCTCGACCGCTTGTCGCGACGCTCGCCGCCGCCGCCGCGCTCGTGGCAATGATCCCGCTCGCAGCACCGCACCTGCTGTCCGGAATCGTCGATCTGCACCCGAGCGATCCAGCGCTCGCGGATCTCGTTGGCGCCGCTGCCGCGTACCTCGCGCTCGGTTTCGTGCCGGCCGTGTTGCTCGGCGTCACGCCCCCGTTCGCGATCCGGCACGCAACGCGCGAGGTCGAGCGAAGCGGACGCGCCGCGGGACGCGTCTATGCACTCTCGACCGTCGGCTCGATCGTCGGCACGCTCGTGACGGCGTTGTTGCTGGTGCAATGGATAGGCACGCGCGCGACGATCTTGAGCATCGCGGCAAGCGTCCTTATCGCCGCGGTCGTGGCCTCGACGCTACAGCGACCGATTGCTGCATCCGATCCCGCGGCATCCCACGACGAGGTGCCAGCGGGCGCGCAGCTCGTCGGCGCGGCAACCGCGATCGTGATCGTCGAAGGCGTCGCGACGATGGGCACGGAGATGTCGATCGCGCGTCTCGTCGCTCCGTTCTTCGGATCGAGTCACGCGGTGTGGGCGTTGATCATCGCCGTCGTGATGGGCAGCATCGCAATCGGATCCGCGCTCGGCGGACGTCTAATCGATCGCCGGCCGCACGCACGCACGCTTGCCACGTTGCTCGCCGCAAGCGCGATCGCGGTCGCGCTGCTGCCATTCGCCGCGACGTTCGTGATGCGGATGTCCACGGGCGGGATCGACGACGTCGCGGTCGGCGTACTCGTCGGCACGTTCGGCGCAACGCTCGCGTTGCTGGTGATCCCGGTGACGCTGCTCGGCATGGTGCCGCCGGCCGCGTTGCGGCTCGCAATGCCGAGCGTCGAACGAAGCGGCCGCACCGCTGGGCGACTGTACGCGGCCAGCACGGTTGGCGCGCTCGTCGGCACCTTCGCCAGCGTGCTGTGGCTCATTCCGTCGATCGGCACGCGCCGCACGATGCTGGTGTTCGCGCTGCTGCTGGCCCTCGCGCCGCTCGCGTTGGCTCGCCGACCAACTCCGCTCGTGCTCGGTTCGTCAGCCGTCGTCGTCGCGTTGCTTGCCGTGCCCACTGGCTTGATCAAACCGCTCAAGCATGATGTCGTGCTGGACGAGCGCGAGAGCCGATACCAATACATCCAAACGGTGGAAGAGCCATCGGGCCGTCGGCTGTTGCAGTTGAACGAGGGCTGGGCCGTGCACTCGATCTGGGACCCAGATCGAGTGCTCACCGGCGGGATCTGGGATCACTTTCTCGTGGTGCCGTCGCTCGTGGCGGGCGAAGGACGAAGCATGCTCGTGATCGGCAGCGCCGCGGGCACGGCGGCGCGCGAATTCGCGACCTACCGCCCCGACATCGCGATGACGAGCGTGGAGCTGGATCCTCAAGTCACCACGGTCGGGCGCACGTACTTCCACATGAAGGGTCCTGTGACCGCCGCCGACGGGCGTCCGTTCCTGCAGCGCACCCACCAGCGGTGGGACACGATTCATGTCGACGCGTATCGCCAGCCCTACATCCCGTTCTATCTCACCACCAAGGAATTCTTCACGCTCGTGCGCGCACGCCTGCACGAGGGCGGCGTGTTCTCCATCAACGTTGGATCGGTGCCGGACGACCAGCGCATCAACGAAGCCGTGGCCGCCACCATGCGAAGCGTCTTTCCCTATGTGGGTCGCTACCGCGCGGAGGAGTACAACGAGGTGATCTTCGGGATGAACGAGCCGTCGACAAGCACGACGAGGCTGCGCGAACGGATCGCACACAGCGACGTTCCCGACGACGAGCCGGATCTCGCCTACCTGTTCGAAGCATTCGAGGACGGATTCCACGAAACGCAACCCGATCCCGATCTCGTGATGACCGACGATCGCGCGCCGGTCGAGTGGCTCACCGATCGGATGATCTTCGGCACGACGAGCTGAGACGGCGCTGCTAGCGACGCGCCGCATGCGGCCCGGGGAGTACCATGTGCAGCATGGAATCGACGACGACGCGGCCTGAAACGAGCAACCCGTGGGCGACGCTCGCCTGGATCGTCTCCGGGCTGCTCTTGGTGGTGCTCGTGGTGGCGATCTGGCTGCGCGTGGACGATCGCAGCGCCGGTGCCGCGATCGCAACGTCGATCGCCGATGGCAAGCGGCCCGCCGCGCCTGCGCTGCCAACCGATCCGGTGGCTGACACCGGTCTGCCCGCGTGGTACGCGGCCAATGGCGGCAAGCAAGCCTCGAGCGCGAAGAACAAGGTGCTCGTCGTGAACTGGTGGGCGTCGTGGTGCGGCCCGTGCAACGAGGAGATGCCGGCGCTGCAGACGCTCGCGAACGAGTACGACGGCACGGTCGAGTTCGTGGGCATCAACGCCGGCGAGGAGGACCTTCGATCGGATGCGCGGGCGTTTGCGAAGTCGCACGACGTGCGCTACCCGCTCGTGCGTGGCGACCGCAACGACAAAGATTCGTGGGGCGTGACTGGCTTCCCCGAGACGTTCGTCGTGGGCACGGACGGGCGCATCAGCTCCTACATCAATGGCCCGCTCGAACAGCGTGACCTTCGCGACATGATCGAAGCCGAACTGAAACGGGATCGCGCATGATGCGCGCGTGGGCGATCGCGAGCCTGGTGGCGTGGATCACGCTGCTGGCCGCAACGCTCGGCTCGACCTCCAACATCGCACACGCCGCATCCGCCGGCGACGGCGCGCCGGCGACCGCTCCCCGGCTCGAGCAGCGTCGCGACGAGCCGCAAACCACCGTGAAGGCGATCGAACCCACGGTGATGTGCCCGTCGTGCGACGCCACGCTCGACCAGTCCGACAGTCCAGCCGCCGAGCGCATGCGCGTATGGATCGCCGCGGCCGTGCAGGCCGGGTGGACGAAGGACGAGATCCGCGATGGCCTGGTGAAGGAGTACGACGGCGACGAATCCGTGCTCGCCGTGCCGCGCACCGACAGCGTCGGCTTGGGGGCGTGGGTCGCGCCGCTGGCGATCGTGCTCGCGATCGCGCTTACGGCGTTCATCGTTCCGCGACGCTGGCGACGCGACGCTCAGGCGCGTTCGAAGTACGAATCGTCGTCGTCGGCGTCCCAATCGCCGCCGTCGTCCGAGTAGTCGTGGTCGGGGCCGTGCTCGGCTGAATCGGATTCGTCCATGTACGCCTTCCATTCGCGACGCCGGCGCAGTCGCCAGCGAAGCAGTCGCCAGCCGCCGTAGAGGGCGAACGCCGCGAGCGCGAGCAGGAGCCACTTGGGCACGAGCGCGAAACGAGGAAGCGTGGACGATTGCGTGCCGCCAGCTTCGCTTTCCACCGTGACCTTCGCTTGGAAAATGCCGAGCGACGGCAATCCCTTGAGCTGCGTGATCTGCGAGGCGTAACCGTCGGGATACGCGGTGAACTCGTCGATGGGGTAGCGCCCGGCAACGCGCCCGAAGATGTCCTTCACCACGATTTGGCCGTGCGGCTGGAGCAACCGTTCGCCTGTGTTGCGATACACCGTGGTGAGCGTGAGACGATGCTTGTCGGCCCAATGCGGGCTCACGTACAGGCGCGAGTTGACTGGTTCTTTCCGACCGTGTCGCGCGGCGTCGAGGCGCTTCTGATCGCTCGTGATCGATGCTTTCGTGAACGTTCCTTCGACGGGAGCGTCTCCGGGCAGCTCCACGATGAAGATCGCGACCTGCTTGAACTGCGGCGCGATGCCCGCGCCCTGCGTGGACGTCTCGCTCGTCGCGCTGGCGCGCTGCGTGGCGGTGATCGCGAACGGCTTCGAGCCCGGCTTCACGTCCTTCGGGATCTTCACCGTCACCATGAGCGTGCCTTGCTGGCCCGGCTTGAGCGTGAGCATGGGCTTTTCGAGCGTGGCCCACGCCGCGGCGCCTTTGATCTCGCCGGTGGGGAGCACGTCGACAACGAGTTCGGCGGACGAACCGACGACCGAATTCACGGTGAGGTCGAACGTCACCGGATCTTTGGTGCGATTGTGCAGGATGACCGGGCGTTTCACGGTCATGCCCGGACCGACCTGCTCGCCTCCGTCGGCGGTAACGGTCTCGATGCGTTCGGCGGCAGGACTCATCACGATCTTGCCGTCCAAGCCCGCGGTGCCGCGATCCTCGATCTGCAGCGCGTTGGCTGTGGACGCCGCGAGCACCGCGACGGCGAGGAAGCCCGCGATGGCGAGCGTGGCGCGAATTTGGGGCATGCGGTCGCGGAATCGGGGCGTGCGATTGCGGAAACTGCTCGTTGAGTCGATCACGACGGTTCCTTACCCGAACCGACGCAGTCGTTCACGCGCGCGGGCATGCGATCGACCGTCGAGCGAAAACGACGGCTCGCGCGTCGGATTCACTGCACAGTGCCTCGATAGTCGCGTCTGCGCGGTTCTTTCGCCCCGAAGGTGACGGTGCGCCGGGTCGTGGGTGATAATGCGGCGGAGAAGGAGATTCGACTGATGACGTACGTCATTGCCCAACCTTGCATCGACACCAAGGACCGGTCCTGCGTCGACGTGTGCCCGGTGGACTGCATCCACGAGGGACCCGACCAATTGTTCATCGATCCCGAAGAGTGCATCGATTGCGGCGTCTGCGAGCCGGAATGCCCGGTCGAGGCGATTTTTCCCGAGGATGCGGTCCCCCAGAAGTGGGAAGACTACATCGAGAAGAACAAGGCCTATTTTTCCTGAGCCGCATCGCTGCGCGAGTTTCGTGACGAATTCGGCGCTAATTCGTTGCAGAGTGCGCGCATCTCGTGACACCTGATTCGAGATCGTCTTCCCGACGACGATCGGGATCTCGCTGGGGATCCTCGGAACAGGAGGACGAGACATGGCGGCACGAACTGCGAGCACGGCGGCGCGAGCAAGGGCAACGGAACCGGGTCTCGACGACGGGGCCGAGGTCGCAGCGCATGCGCTGCTGCGCCTCGTGGCGGACGACCCAGGATGCCATGGGCGGGTGCGGGCGGCGCGGATCATCGGCGGCTTCTCGGTGCCGTATCGCACCGACGAGGACGCGGAGCGGCTTGCGTCCTACGCGGTTCGCGTGCAGTGGACGATTCGCGAGGCCACGCGGCTGGTGGACGCGATGATCGACGGTGGGCTGATGGCGCAAACGCCGGGGCCTCGTCCGGCGCTGGTGCTCACACGCCCTGGATTTCGTGCATTGGAAGCGTTGGAGGGTATCAACGCATAGGCTCGTGCGTCAGGATGCGCCCGTGGACCTGACCGTCATCTTGGGGCCGCCCGGATCGGGCAAGGCGCGTCATGCGATCGACGCGCTGCTCGCCGCCGCTCGTGATCGAGACGGGTTCTTGCTGGTGCCGGGCGCAGTCGATCGTGCACGGTTTCTGCGCGAAATCGCCGGACGCGATCAATCGGCGTACATCGGCGTGGAGGTCGGCACGTTCGAGCAGCTGATCGCCCGCGTGGCGGGATCGCCGCCCGTTCGTCGAACGGACCGAGCCATGGAGCGGATCGTCGTGCGCGACGCGCTCGCGGACATCCCCGAGTTCGCTCGCGCGGCGGCGTGGACAGGATTCGTCGACACCGCGCGTCGGCACATCGACGCGCTTCGTCGCGCGCGAGCGTGGGGTGGCGACGAGGTCGCGCGCCTGGAAGCGCAGCTGCCCGGCGAATCGGTTGCACACTGGCGACGGCTCGAACAGCGCGTCGGGGAGTTGCTCGACGAGCGGCGGTTGCGCGACGACGCATGGTTCGAACGTCGCGCCGCGCGACGCCTGCGCCAGTCACAACCAGGAATCGGCGCGGTGGTGTGCTACGGCTTCGACGCCTTCGCGCCCGGCCGTCAAGCCTTGCTCGAACGCCTCGCGCAACACGTGCCGGTGACCGTGACGCTTGCATGGCGGCCGGGTCGGCGCGTGCACGAGCGAGCTGCCGAGCTGCGTGATCGCTGGCGTTCGATCGGCGCGTTCGTTCGCGAGCTGGAATCCGAGCCAGTGGCGCATCCCGTGCTCGACTGGCTCGGCAGCGAGTTGTTCGAGGACACGAACGCATCCCCGCCAACGGTGGCCGACCCGCCGGAGGTCGCCGCACCCGTTTCGTTCGTCGAATGCTGCGGACCCACGCAGGAAGCGGAGGAGGTCGTGCGCGAGGTCGCGCTGCTGCATGCGCGAGGCGCGCACTGGGACGACATCGTGGTGGCGAGCGCGAACGCGTCGACGAGCGGCGAGCTGCTGCACGCGAGCTTCGAACGCGCCGGTATCCCCGTGCGATTGCAGGCACGACGCACGGCAATCGACGTTCCAGTGGGCCGTGCCGTGCATGCGCTGCTCGACGCGATCGTGCAACGCGATCGAGTCGCGCTCGCCGCTGCGATGCGCGCTCCGGTTTTCGGCGTGGCTCGCGACACGATCGACGACGTGGAATTGCACGTGCGGGCACGTCGTCATGCGTCGATGCACTGGATCGATGATCGTCGCTTCGCGAACACGCTGCCGAAAGCCGTCCGTGCGCTGGCGAGCATCGACGCGCGCGATCGCGACGCGAAGGTCGTCGACGCGGTCCGAGCGGTGCTTGCGTCGTTGCGCCCCGCCGATCTCGGCGAGCTGGATCTCCTGCGCGGCGTGGCGTCGCTGCTCGAAGGCCTCGTCGTGGCGGCAGGCGGCGAATCCGGCGTGCGACTAGTGGACATTCGCGACGCCGTGGCGGCGCTCACGCTCGCCACGCCAGACCGCTCCGATTCCGGCGCGGTCGTGATCGCGTCCATCGACGACCTGCGCAGCATCGCGTGGGACTGCGTGGTGCTGCACGGCATGCACCAGGCGGCGTTTCGCGCGGCGGTCGAAGACGAACTCGACGCGCCCGCTGCCGGTCGCGACCTGTTGCATCTCGCGGTGACGCGCGCACGACGCACGCTGCGCGTGATTCGCCAGAGCGCCGGATCCGGCGGCGCGCCGCTCGCGCCATCGCCGGGGTGGCAAGAACTGCGGCGACTGCTTCCCAACGCGCCGCTGCGCTCGCGCAGGCTCGCGCAAGTCGCGCCGGAACCGAGCGACGTGCGGCTCCCGAGCGAGCGAGCGGTCGCCGTCGCGCTCGCGATGGGGCGCGGCCACGACGTGGATGGCGTCGACGATTCCGTCGCCCGCCGCATCGAGACGAATCGGCGCGGGCATCGCAGTTCCCACGTAGACGGAGCACTGGCCGAAGAACTCGCCGCGCGCACGCGGATCGCGGTCACCGAACTCGAGGCGTACGCCACATGCTCGGCGAAATGGTTCATCGAACGACGCCTTCGCGACATCGACCCAGACGAGGATCGATCCCGCATCCTCGACGGACTCGTCGCGCATGCGCTGCTGCAGCGAATCGTCCCCATCGCGCGCGTCGAAGCATGGGACGCGGTGAGGATTCGCGAGTTCGCCGCGTCGATCGCGGGGGAGATCGCGAGCGAGCTCGATCCGGGCCGCGCGCTGCATCCAAGCCGCGTGGACCGCATCGTCGAGCACGTCGTCGACGTCATTGATTCGGAACGGGACTGGCCCGTGCCCGATCGCGTCGAGACCGAGGTCGGCATCGGGCGTGAGATGCCGGATTCGATTGGGCCGGGCTTGTTCGTCGACGACGTTGAGCTGGTTGGACGCATCGACCGGATCGATCATCACGGATCGCACGTGGTGCTGCACGACTACAAGTACGGCGCGAGCGATCGAGCTGCCGCGCGACTGATCGAAGAACGCAACCTGCAACTGCTCGTCTACTGGCTCGCGCTGCGACAGCCGGGTTCGCCACACGAACCGATCGGCGCGCTGTATCGCGCCGTGACCAGCGGTGGCAAACCGAGCGGCGCGATCACGCACGAACTGCGCGACCGCGGATACGTGAGTTCGCGATCGCGCACGCTCGACGAGGACGCCCGCGAGCAACTGCTCGACGATGTCGCGACTCTCGTGGCCGACAGCGTGCACGATCTTCGTGCAGGCGTGGTGCGACCGCTCGACGATCCGTCCGACTGTCCGTCCCATTGCACGCTCCAGGCGATCTGCCGCGTTGGGGAGGTGTCCACGCGATGACCGCGACGAGGCAGTGGACTGCAGCGCAGGGCCACGCGATCGCCGCGCGCGATCGAACGCTCGTGACCGCGGCGGCGGGCAGCGGCAAGACAAGCGTCCTCACCGAGCTCGTCGCGGGCGCGCTCGCGGCGGGCGAAGTCGATCCCGCTCGCGTGTGCGCGGTGACGTTCACCGAGAAGGCGGCGCAAGAGATGCGTGAACGCATCGCCGATCGTCTCGTGTCGCTCGGCGCGCGCGACGTGCTCGGGCAGCTCGAGCTGGCACGAATCGGCACGATCCATTCGCTGTGCGCCGTGATCCTTCGCCTGCAT
>JBDHZF010000049.1:0-17711 GCA_039811765.1 Thermoleophilia bacterium
CGCTTCGTTTCTTCCATGGCTGCCCACTTTGGCGCGAACCTTCGTCGGCAGCTGATTCCCACTCAGAAAAGGCACCGACGATGAGCAAGCACAGCGACGAGCAGATCCTCGATCCCGAGTTGTTGCACCGTCACCCGTACCGCAACGCGGCGCGGGCGGGACGCGCGGACACGATCGTGAGCGTGGGTCCCGGCGCCACGCAGATCGGCGGCGACCGCGTGGCGATGATCGGTGGGCCGTGCGCTGTCGAGGGACGCGACGAGCTGCTCGAGACCGCGACGGCGCTCGCCGCGCTGGGCGTGCCGCTGCTGCGCGGTGGCGCGTTCAAGCCGCGCACCAGCCCGCACTCGTTCCAGGGGCTTGGCCGCGAAGGCCTGGAACTGTTGGCCGAAGCGCGCGAGCTCACGGGCATGGGCGTGGTCACGGAAGTGCTCGATACCGCGGACGTGGACCTCGTCGCCGAGCACGCCGACGTGCTGCAGGTTGGAACGCGCAACATGGCGAACTTCCGTCTCTTGCAGGCGCTCGGCGAGCGCACCGACAAGCCTGTCCTGCTCAAACGCGGCATGGCCGCGACGGTGGAAGAACTGCTGTGCGCCGCCGAGTACGTGCTCGCCGCCGGAAACCCCAACGTGATCTTGTGCGAGCGCGGCATTCGATCGTTCGAGCCGCTCGTGCGAAACGCATTCGACCTCAACGTGATTCCGTTGCTTCGGGATCTCACGCACCTGCCGGTGATTGTCGATCCGTCGCACGCCGCGGGGCGCGCCGATCTCGTGCAAGCGATCAGCGCCGGAGCGGTTGCGGCGGGCGCCCACGGCCTGATCGTGGAGGTTCATCACGATCCGACGGCCGCGATCGTCGACGGTGGGCAATCGCTCGACGTGGCTGCAGCCGGGGCGCTGCTCGATGCAGTGGACGCGGTGGCGCGCGCGACGGGCCGCTCGCTCCAGCGAGACGTTCGCGAGGTGGCGGCATGATCGCGAACGGCGGCAGCGACGACGCTCCCTTTGCATATCCGGCGCGCGACGAGATCGCCGCGCTCGCTCGGTCGGGAGGCGTGATTCCGATCGTGCGGGAGCTGCAGCTCGGGTTCGAGATCGATCCGTTGACGGCGTTCGCCGCGCTCGCCGACGGCGAGCAGTGCGCCGCGCTGCTCGAGACGAGCGAAGCTGCGAGCGGCGACGCCGACTTCAGCGTGATCGTGCCGCGCGCTGCGTCCGTAATCGACGCGGGCGCAAGCACGCTCGATCAAGTGCGCGCGGCCGTGTGCGACGAGGTGGCCGACATCGGCATCGAACTGCCGCGCTTCGTGGGCGGCGCGGTGGGGATGCTCGGGCACGAGTTCGTGACGACGATCGAGCCGCGTGTCGGCGTCGCTGCAGGCGTGCCGGCGGTCGAGACGCCGAATGCGCGGTTCCTGCTGGCGGACGAGGTGATCGCGTTCGATCACCGGGCCGGTCGCGTGCTCGCAATCTGCACGATCCGCACGGACGACGAGCCGAACCTGGAACTCGCCCACGATCGTGCGGTCGCGCGAATCACGCAGCTCGAATCCGTGCTCGCACAGGTCTGCACGCCCAGAACGACCTACCGCCTCGCAGCACGGGCGAGCGACCCGTTCGACGTCGCCACTGCGAACGTGGACGACGAGTCGTTCGAACAGCTGGTCGAGCGAGCCCGCGGACACGTCGTGTCGGGCGAATGCGTGCAGATCGTGCTGTCGCGACGATTCGACGTGCAGATGGCGATCGATCCGGTCGCTGCGTACCGGTCGATGCGAGCGGTCAGTCCCGCGCCGTATCACGTGCTTCTGCGATTTGGCGACGTGTCGATCGTCGGCGCAAGTCCGGAGCAGCTCGTCGGCGTGTCAGGCGACGATCGCGTGGTGACGCATCCCATTGCCGGCACGCGGCCGCGCGGCGTCGACTCGCGCCACGACGCCGCGCTCGAACGCGAGCTGCTCGCCGATCCGAAGGAACGCGCCGAGCACATGATGCTCGTGGACTTGGGACGCAACGACGTCGCACGGGTGAGCATTCCCGGCAGCGTGCACGTGGAACGACTGTGCGACGTGGAGCGATTCAGCCACGTCATGCATCTCGTGAGTCGCGTGTCTGGCCGGCTTCGCGAGGGCTTGCATCCGGTGGACGCGTTGCGCGCGGCGTTCCCCGCGGGCACGCTCACCGGCGCGCCGAAGATCCGTGCGATGGAGCTGATCGCCGAACTCGAGCCCGATCGGCGCGGCGCATACGGCGGCGTCGTGGGTTACATCGGGCACGGTCGACGGATGGACATGGCGATCACGATCCGAACCGCAGTCGTCGATTCGGCGCGAGGAATCGCGAGCGTGCAGGCCGGAGCCGGAATCGTCGCAGCGAGCGATGCCGAGGCAGAAGCTGCCGAGACGCGACACAAGGCGCGAGGAATGCTCGCGGCGTTGGTCGCGGCTGCGGCGGTGGAGCCGCCGCTGTGCGACCTGATCGGAGGCGCCGCATGATGCGTCGGGTCCTGCTCGTCGACAACTACGACTCGTTCACGTACAACGTCGCGGACGTGCTGGCGCGCCTCGGCGCCGAGGTGCACGTGGAACGCAACGACGCTGCGTCGGCGTTGGAGCTGCTCGCGCTCGGGTGCGACGCGATCGTGCTCTCGCCGGGCCCGGGAGGCCCCGCGGACGCAGGCGCGTGCCGTGACCTGGTGCACGGCGCGATCGAGCGCGACGTGCCGCTGCTCGGCATCTGCCTCGGGATGCAGTGCATCGGCGACGCGCTTGGCGCGAACGTCGCTCGCATGCAGGACGGCGTCGTGCACGGGCGCGCGAGCGCGATCGTGCACGACGGCTCCGGCGTGTTCGAAGGCGCTCCCGACCGCTTCGAGGCGGGCCGCTACCACTCGCTCGTCGTCGACGAGCGCACGCTTCCCGACGAGTTGATCGCGACGTCCCGAACCGTGGACGGCGTGCTCATGGGAATCCGTCATCGAACGGCCCGCGTCGAGGGCGTCCAATTCCACCCCGAGAGCATCCTCACGCCGCATGGGCCCGGGTTGCTCGCTCGATTCCTGGAGGCTGCATGACGGCTCGACACACGACCATCCTTCGCGCGTTGCTCGCGGGCCGCACGCTCGATTCCGACGACGCGACGGCGCTCATGGACCTCGTCATGAGCGGCGAGGTCGACGACGCGAGCTTCGGCGCAATCTTCGCGACGCTGCACGCGCGGGGCGAGACGGTGGACGAACTCGCCGGCTTCGCCGAATCGATGCGTCGGCACGTGATCGCGGCGCCAGCGCCAGCCGACGCGATCGACACGTGCGGAACCGGCGGCGACGACGCTGGCACGTTCAACGTGTCGACATGCGCTGCGTTCGTGGTCGCCGGAACCGGCGCGGCGGTCGCCAAGCACGGCAATCGCGCAGTGAGTTCCAGCTGCGGCAGCGCGGACGTGCTGGAGGCGCTGGGCGGGCGTCTGGAGACAAGCGCCGAGCACGTCGAGGCGACGTTCGATCGCGCTCGGTTCGCGTTCCTGTTCGCGCCATCGTTTCATCCGTCGATGCGACACGCGATCGGGCCTCGAAGGGCAATGGGCGTGCGCACGGCGTTCAACTTCCTTGGACCGATCACCAATCCGGCAGGCGTGCGTCGACAAGTGGTGGGCGTGAGCGATCCGGCGATAGCGGAGCGGATTGCGCTCGTGCTGCACCGGCTCGGCGTCGAGCGCGCGCTCGTCGTGCACGGACACGATGGTCTGGACGAGTTGACGATCGCTGGCTCGAGCGTCGTCCACGACGTGTCCTCGCGAGGAATTCGATGCTTCGACATCGCTCCCGAGGACGCGGGCCTGACGCGAGCCTCGCTGACGGAGATTCGAGGCGGAGACGCGCGCCACAACGCGCGCTTGCTTCGTGCGGTGCTCGACGGCAGCCAGCGAGGCGCGCCACGCGACGTGGTGCTGCTCAACGCAGCGGCGGGCGTGGTCGTCGCGGGCGGGGCCGACACGATCGCGGAAGGCGCGGCGCTCGCCGCTCGCGCGATCGACGACGGCGCGGCGCTCGACCAGCTCGAGCGTTGGATCGCCGCGGCGAACGAAGAGGTCGCGGCATGAACGCGATCGCCGGCACCTATCTCGAGCAGATCGTCGTCGACGTGCGATCGCGGGTGGACGAGCTGCCCGAAGCCACCAGCTCGCGCGCGTCGAATCGTGCACGTCGCTCGCTCGTGGAATCGATCCTCGCCGTGCGAGAACGCGACATGCTCGCCGTGATCGGCGAGGTGAAGCGTCGCTCGCCGAGCGTGGGTTCGATCCGCGAGCAGGTGGATCCCGTGTCGCAGGCCACTGCGTATCGAGACGCGGGAGCGGCGGGCATCAGCGTCCTCACTGAGCGGGATCATTTCGGCGGATCGATCGAAGATCTCGACGTGGTGTCGCGCGTCGTGGACATCCCCGTGCTCTGCAAGGACTTCATCGTGGACGAGCGGCAGCTCGACCTCGCGGTCGACGCTGGAGCCAGCGCGGCGCTGTTGATCGCTGCGATCCACGACGACACGACGCTCGATTCGCTGATCCGCGCGAGCCATGCGCGTGGATTGGAGGTGCTGCTCGAGGTGCACGACGAGCCCGAACTGCAACGGGCGCTCGCCACCGGCGCGGACGTGATTGGCATCAACAACCGCGACCTGCGCAGCTTCGCAGTGGACCTCGCCGTGAGCGAGCGACTCGCGCGAATCGCCGTCGGCGCGGGGCGGCCGATCGTGGCGGAAAGCGGCGTGCGCAGCCGAGCCGACGCGGCGCGCATGCGAGCAGCCGGCGTGGATGCGATCCTCGTCGGCGAAGCGCTGATGCGAGCAAGCGACCCGGGCCGGGCGGTTCGCGAGTTCTCCACCGTGGAGTCCTCGAGCGAGGTGATCGCATGAACACGACCGTGAAGCTGTGCGGGCTGCGCGGAACCGACGACGCAGCTGCTGCGGCGCTCGCTGGAGCGGACGCGCTGGGGCTCGTGCTGATCCCCGGAACACGTCGATACGTGCCGCCACCGCTGGCGAACGCGATGGTCGCGGCGATTCGGGACACCGCAAGTCGAGCCGGTCGGTTCTCGCCGGAGATCGTGGGGGTGATCGCGCCGATGTCGCTGGCGGTGGTCGCGCAGCTGCCCACGGCGATCGGGGTGGACGCGCTGCAGCTCGTGGGCGACGACGAAGAGTGCGTTCGGATCGCGGAGATGCTCGACGGCTCGGTGCCGTTGATTCGCACGATCGGCGTGACCGACGACGCGGACGTGGACGCCGTTGAATCCCTCGCGCGGGTGTGGGAGCAGCGTGGCGCGAGAGTGACGTTCGACGCGCAGGTCGACGGCGAGCTCGGCGGCACGGGACACCGAATCCCTACGCAGCTGCTTCGGCCGCTGGTCGCGGGCGCGAAGCGAGGAGTGGCCGGTGGACTCGCGCCGGAGAACGTCGCTGGGGTGGTTCGCGATCTCGCGCCGGCGATGGTCGACGTGTCCAGCGGCGTCGAGGCGAGCGTTGGTCGCAAGGACGCCGAGCTCATGCGGGCGTTCGTCGCGGCCGTTAGGTCGGTCGCGATCGACGACATCGACTTGGGAGTCGCGCGATGAACGACGCGCTCGACGACTTTCGGCTCGACGCGCACCCGATGCCCGAGGACGGGCAGTTCGGCGAATGGGGCGGCAGCTGGATCCCCGAGGTGCTCGTTCCGGCGGCGTCGCGCATCGCCGAAGGTTGGACGATCGCTCGCAGCGAACCGTCGTTCCTCGCCGAGTACGCGCAGCTGTGTCGCGACTTCGTCGGCCGACCCACCCCGCTGCAGCACGCCCCGCGACTGACCGCCCACGCGGGCGGCGCGCGAATCGTCCTCAAGCGCGAGGATCTCGCGCACACCGGCGCGCACAAGATCAACAACGCGCTCGGGCAGGCGTTGCTCGCTAGACGGCTCGGCGCGAAGCGCGTGATCGCGG
Organism: Thermoleophilia bacterium; assembly: GCA_039811765.1. GTDB lineage: Bacteria > Actinomycetota > Thermoleophilia > Gaiellales > SKUG01 > JAGQUL01. The sequence continues at coordinate 5,974 of JBDHZF010000049.1, forward strand.
AGACTGGCGCCGGTCAGCATGGCGTGGCCGCGGCCACGGCGTGCGCGCTGCTCGGGATCGAATGCGTCGTGCACATGGGCGCGCACGACATCGAGCGCCAGCATCCGAACGTGGTGCGGATGGAGCTGCTCGGCGCGCGCGTGCATTGCGTCGACGAGGGCACGCGAACGCTCACGGACGCGGTGAGCAGCGCGGTTCGAGCGTGGATCGCCGACCCGGACGGCATCTACTACCTGATCGGCAGCGCGGTGGGCATGCACCCGTTCCCAACGATGGTGCGCGACCTGCAGTGCGTGATCGGTCACGAGGCTCGGCGGCAGAGCCTGGACATGTTCGGCGGCGAGTTGCCCGACGCGGTCGTCGCGTGCGTGGGCGGCGGCTCGAACTCGATCGGCACGTTCCTGCCGTTCGTTGACGACGCGCGAGTGGAGCTGCACGGCGCCGAGGCGGCGGGCGAGGGAACCGACACGTCGCGACATGCGGCAACGATCGTTGCGGGTCGCGACGGCGTGCTGCACGGCGCGCGCACGATGCTGCTGCAGGACGACGACGGGCAAGTGCTCTCCACGCACTCGATCAGCGCCGGCCTCGACTATCCCGGCGTGGGCCCAGAGCATGCGATGCTCGCGGCGACCGGGCGCGCGACATACCACCCGGTGACGGATGCAGCAGCGATGGACGCGCTCGAATTGCTGTGTCGAACCGAAGGGATCATCCCCGCGATCGAGAGCGCCCACGCGGTGCACCTTGGCGTGGAACTCGCGTGCGAGCGACCTGCCGAGGAGGTCGTGCTCGTCACGATCAGCGGCCGCGGCGACAAGGACCTCGAATCGATCATGGCATGGCGCGATGGTCGAGCGAAGAACGCACGATGACGGGTGCCGCGCGCATACGCGAAGCATTTCGGCAGGCCGCCGCGAACGGGCAAACGGCGCTGGTGCCGTATGTCGTCGCGGGGCGACCGTCGCGCGACGCGTGCGCGCAACTGGCGTGCGAGCTTGCAGCGGCAGGCGCGAACGTGATCGAGATCGGGGTGCCGTTCAGCGATCCGCTCGCTGACGGCGCAGTGATCCGCAACGCCACGCGTCGCGCGCTCGACGACGGGATGACGGTGCTCGGCGTCTTGGATGTGGTTCGCGCGATTCGCGCGGCCGGCTGCGATGTGCCGATCGTCCTCATGGGCTACGCGAATCCGTTGCTCGCATACGGGATCGACGCGTTCTGCGCCGATGCGGCGGCTGTTGGAGTGGATGGATTGATCGTTCCTGACGCGCAGGAGTTCGAGCCACTGCGCGTGGCGGCCGCCGAGCACGGCATTGGACTGACCATGCTGGTGACGCCGCTCTCGAGCGACGAGCGGATACGCGACCTCGCAGAACGATCGACGGGGTTCTTGTACGCGGTCGCGTCGACCGGCACCACGGGCGCTCGCTCCGAGGTTTCGGACGCGACGATCCAGCTCCTCGATCGAGCGCGGCACATCACGGCTGGCGGCGTGCCTGTCGCCGTGGGATTCGGCGTGAGCTCGCCCGAGCACGTCGCGCGACTGGCGCCGCACGCCGACGGCGTGATCGTGGGCAGCGAGATCGTGGCGCGCGTGGAGGCAGACGTGAACGCGGTTGCGGCATTCGTCGCATCGCTTGCGGCGGCACGGTAGAATCCCGGCTCGACCGACGAGTGGGCTGGGAGGACTCATCGTGCAGATCGCGACCGCGCTGGCAGTGCCTGTCGACATTCGAGCGCGTTTGGACGCAGCCGTCGTGGCTGGCCGCGAGGACGCCGCCGGGTGGGCACGCATCCACCCGACTGGGAGCACGGATCGATTCCACGGCGATGCCGTTGGCTGGCTCGGCGCGCCACCCACCGGGGACGCGGCGACAGCTGACTTGAACGAGGTGCGCAGCGCGTCGCGCATGCGATCCGCAGCCGGGAACGCGCGTGCGATCGAGCTCGCCGCCCGCGCGGGCTGGGAAACGTGGCAGGCTGCGATCGACGACATCGGACGCACCCAGGGCGTCGAGCAAGGGCGCCGAGCCGCGCAGCTCGTGGCATTGGCCGCCGAACGCACTGACGAGATTTCCGACGACGCGAAGCTCAAGCATGGGCGCCGACGACCGTTCGAACTCGATCCGTCGATCAACCCGATCGTCGCTCGGCCCGGTGGCAATCCCAGCTTTCCTTCGGGACACTCGTCTGGTGCGTATGCAGCCGGACTCATGCTTGCCGCGCTCGTTCCGCAGCGCGCAACCGAGTTCGTCGATCTGGCCACCGAGGTCGCTTGGTCGCGCGTGTACGGCGGCGTGCACTTCCCAACCGACGTGATCGCGGGCGCGCGACTCGCCGCTGCGGTGGTCAACGACGTACTGCGCCGCGACGCCGCCGGCCTTCCGCCCCGCTGAGCGCTCCACTTCGTTTCCCTTCCTCCCTGACGTTTTGTGGCGCTGCGCCACAAGACGGAGGGAACGGGGGGGATCACGTGGCGAGGCGTTTCGAGCTTCGGAGCAAGCGAAACGCGCTGAACGATGCGCTCGACAACCAGTCAGGCATGCCACATGGGACCGGCTGCCGTGGACGAACTGGGACGAGCAACAATGATCGACGCCGGACAGGCGTTCCGATATGCGCGCGGCGCCATGTGGCACCTCGAGTGCGCGGTGCCCGAATTGCAAGCCGCCGCGGGCGGAGCAACGAGAGCGGCCGAATTGGTGCGCGTCGCTGCGAACCACGTGGAGCACGCGGCAGGCGACCTGATCGCCGCGGGCGGTGGCGCCGCGGACGCTGCAACCGGCCAAATGCTCCTCTCGCTCGCGCGTCACACGCGTTCCGGCGCGATTGGCGCTGACGCGGCCGCGGATCTCGTCGCGACCGCTCGACTGCATGTGCAGCAATCGATCGACGCGATCGTGCCCCGGCTGGAATCGCCGCAGGAATTGCTGCCGCTGGCGCCAGCCGCCACGGCGCCGCGCAGTGAACTCGCGCTGATCGACGACGTGGCGAGCGCGCGTTTGTTCCGTCCCACGAGCACGGTGCAGCGAGCGCAGATCAAGCGCATCCTTTCCGAAGGCACGATCGATCCCGACCCCGTTCGTTGGGTGGGTGGCTACGGCAATGGCAACGGCGCGATGCCGATGGTGCGCGTGCGCCACTTCGAGACGCCGCATCTGTCGGTGCTCGCCGTGCAACGCCCGCCAACGGCGCAAGCCGCACAGGAGGAAGCCTTCGCCGAACTCACCGAGCGAGCAGGAACCGACCAGCACTTCGCGCCGGTTGTGCGACGCGAAGACGGCTCTGCGCTCGTGCTGGCGGTCCCCGGCGGCGCGAGTTGGGACAACGGCGTGCACGGCGGCGACGATGTGCGCCACGTGCTCACCGGCTGGTACCGCGATCGGTTCCCGTCGCTCCCCGACGGAGGCGCGCGCGAAGCCGGCTACATCGACTTCGACAAACTGCGCGCCATGGATTACGAGGGAGCGAATCCGGACCGCAACGGCGGTTCGCCGCTCGTCGAAAGCGCGCCGCCCGACGTGCATTACATCGATAACGGCTTCGCCGGTCGCGGCGAGACCGCGGATCCGCTGATGCCGGGATTGAAGTCGCAGTTCATGGGCGGCATGCCGGGCGAGGTGTCGCTGCACCCGACCGCGGTTCGTGAACTCGTCGAGGGATTGACTGACGACGCGCTCGCCGAAGTGCACGCCGTGCTGCGCCGTGGGCCGGACGGCGACCTGCCGCCCGGGCACGCCTTCGCGCTTGCGCAGGATGCGAGCACGGGGTACTTGGAGGCGATGCGCGCGCGGCGCGATCAGATCGCCACCGGCGGTTTTCGCTATCACCCGATCGATCTGAACGCGAATCCGCTCGCGCACATGGATTGGCTGCAGACGCAGGTCGGCAAGCGCGCGTATTAGGTCAGATCGCCGACGCGACGCGTGCGGCAACGGTGCGGGACGTGCCCACTGCGGTGGCCGTCTTCGCGACCGCGATGCGGTAATTCGCCGCGTTGCGGGCGAGCCAGGAAGCAGTGTTGCGCGACGGCGGCGTGATCGTCGCGGAGCGATAGAACGCGCCCGTGGACGAGGACGTGAGCGACGCCACCGGTGCGTATCTGCCCGAGGAAGTTCGACGCGACACCACGATCCTTCGCCCCGCGGCGCTCGCACTCGACACTCGTCCGCGCACCACGATTCGCCAGCACCATCCGCGAACGGCTCGCGCGGTTCGGCAGTGCGCGCGCGTCACTCGGACGGAAGGGTCGGCGATTGCCGTTGCAGCGGGTTCGTCGGTCGACGACTCGTCCCCATCCTGCTCGTATGGATCTCGAGTCGTCGTTTCATCGGTGGGCGTCACGGTGATCGGAACGGTCGTTGCCGGACCGGGCACGCTGGCAAAGATCTGCACGGAGTAGGTGCCATAGCTGCTCGATGCTCCGGTCGCGACACCGAATCCCACGTATCGGAGCGCGGCGTTCTCGATGTTCGCGCGGTGGCCCGGCGAGTTGAGCCATCCAGTGATCACGTCCTGCGGCGACGAGTACCCCGCGGCGATGTTCTCCGCGCGCGTGCCGCCAGTGGTCCAGCCGCATGCTTCGAGACGATCCCACGGCGAACGGCTTGGAGCGCCGGTCGCGGAGTTGGCAGCGTCGTCGTGCGCAAAGTAATTGCGCCGTGCCATGTCGCGCGCCTTCCACACCGCGGCGCGGGTGAGCGTGGTGTCGAGCTGCAGCGTCGCGAGGCCCATTCCGGCGCGATGCTCGTTGGTGAGCTGCAGCAACTGCGCTTCCCAATCGGCCGTTCGATCCGTGAGGCCAGATGCATCGTCGGCACACCCGAGCGATGCGGCGCTCGCCGCGGACGGCAAGGCAACGAGCAAGACGACGAACAACGTCAAGAGGACCGTCGTCGTCCGAGCGTGTGCGATGGATCGCAGGGCCATGATGCAGGCTCCATCGGCCACAAGCGCTGGGTCTTGAGCGATCCCGCAGCAATCCATACACGGTCCTCACGTGCAGGCCACATCGGTGCCGCACGACATTCGGACGTGTGCTTGAATTTCGACCGATACACCGGACGCACGGAACGCGAAAGGAACGACCATGCTGGTCACCACGAGCACGTCGCACGCACGAGATAAGTCGAGCTGGCCGCAGATCCAGCCGCTGCCCGCCACGCTCGCCGAACCGGCGAAGGCAGCGGTCGCGAAATACACGCCGAACCTCCGCTTCAGCGCTGGCTCGATCGCCGACGCTCGCGATGGGATCGCAGCTCGCGTTTCGCCGACATGGGATTTCGGCACGCAATCGGTTGACGCGACGTCGATCGAGCTTGTCGGACGCGACGCGTCGCGCGCGCTCGCGGCCGCTGTGGCGCGCGCTGGCGCGGCGCAGGTGCAGCCGGCGAACGAGTATGGCGCGCCGGCCTCGTCGAACTTCACGATGATCGGCCTCTACCACGTCGGCGATTTCTGGCTTACGGCGCCGATGTGGCACACCCCCGGCACGAACGACTGGCAGCGATTTCTGCCGCTCGACGCCACGCGCGCGAGCAACTCCGACCTTCGCTTCTCGTTCCGCGACGATCGTCTCGCGGCGCTGGTCGCCACCGACGGGTTCGTCGTGAATCCCGCGTACGCGAACACGTTCCACGCCTGAAAAGGGGCATATCGCATGACCACGCTCGACGCTCCATCGTCCTCGCTCCATCCCGAATTGGGAACGGTGCTCGGAGGCTGCACCGTTCGCGCCAAGGACGGCACGCTGACCAAGTGGGATTTCGTGAGCTCCGCGCCCGCGCAGGAATCCCGCGGCTGGTTCTCGGGCAGCACCTTCTCGCGTGTGAAGGGCGAAGCGAGCAAGATCGCGAAGGGGCGTGAGCAGGCGGGGACCGGCACCACGTTTGCGGTGCTGTTCGACACGACATCGACGCACAAGTCGAATCCGCCCGCCACGTTTGTCGAGATCCAAGCCCGACCGCAAGGATCGGCCGACGCCAAGGCAAGCGCGTTCATGGTCCAGGACCTCATTCGCGAGCGTGGGTCGCGCGTCGTCGACTTTTGGTCCACGGACCGAGGAGGTGCGTCGATCGATTCGCTGGACTCCGGCACCAACCGGATGTTTCTGTTCGCGCGGTCGTTTCGTCGCGCCGACGGCATCCCGGACAATCCCTTCCCATGGCGCAATCCGAACTACACGGTCGAAGTCGGTCCACCGCCCGTGAACGTGCCGACCTCGCCGTTCGACGGCCCGTCACAGTTCCTCCCCGCAACCGCCTACACGGACTGATCGCGCGGGCTGACGAGTGCTCGTCGCCGCGGCATGGGGTGGAGTCGCCGCGAGCTCGCTGCTCGTCGGCATGATCATTGGCCTTCGCTGGAGTCCCCCACAACGCCTGCTCGGACTCGTGCTCGGTTTCGGGGCGGGCGCGCTGTTCGCAGCGATCGCGTTCGATCTGGTCGACGGCGCGCTCGATCACGGCGGCGAGTGGACCGCGTCGATCGGCATGCTCTTCGGCGCGCTCGTCTATGTGGGCGGATCGCGCGCGCTTCGCAGCAACAGCGGCAACGCCAGCGATGACGATTCGCTCGCCGGCGACTCGCGCTCCATCGTGCTCGGCGCAACGCTTGACGGCATCCCCGAATCGATGGCGATCGGCTCGTCGGTGTGGCTCGCGGGCGCAGGCGCGGTGTCGCTGACCTTGCCGGTGGCGGTGGCGCTCTCGAACCTTCCCGAGGCGCTCGGCGCGACCGTAGGGATGCGACACAGTGGCGTGCCGACCCGGCATATCGTGGCGACTTGGACGTGGCTCGTGCTCGCGTCCGCGGCCGCCTCGACGATCGGGTACGCCGTGCTGTCGCACCTGGACGAACGAATCGGATCGGTGCTCGACGCATCCACCGCCGGCGCCGTGCTGGCAATGGTCGCCGACACGATGACGCCCGACGCCTACAAAGCGGTTGGCCGAGCCGCGGGCCTCGCAACGGTGCTCGGATTCGCCGTGTCGCTGCTGCTGTCGTAGCGCTCATGGCGAATGGCGATCGTGTCGATGAGGCACCAAGCCAGCCAAACCGAGCTTGGAGCACGTTGGAATGGGAACGAACGCTGCATGAATTCCGCGCCGCTGCATTCCGTGATCGTCGTGGTTGGCACTCGTCCCGAGGCGATCAAGCTCGTGCCGGTGATTCGCGAGCTGCGCGAGCACCCGCGTTTCCAGCCGTACGTAGTGGCAACCGGCCAGCACGGCGACATGGTGCAGGAAGTGCTCGACAAGGCAGGGATCGCGCCTGACGTGGAGCTTCGACTGGAACGCGAGGACGGCTCGCTTAACGAACTCGTCTCCGCGCTCGTGCACGGGTTCGACCATGCGGTTCGTGGCGCGTTCGCCATGCGCATCGACCCGGCGATCGACGCCGCGCGCAACCAGGTCGGGTACACGCCCGTGGGCGTGATCGTGCACGGCGACACCACGAGCGCGTTCGCCTGCGCGCTCGCCGCGTTCCACCTTCGCATTCCCGTGCTGCACGTGGAAGCTGGCCTTCGTGCCGGTCGCAGCAACCTCACGCCGTTTCCCGAAGAGCTCAATCGCCGGTTGATCGGCGAGATCGCCGCGATGCATTACGCGCCTACCGAAGCGGGCGAGGAGAACTTAATCAGGCAGGGCATCTCCGCCAGTCAGATCATGGTGACGGGCAACACCGCCGTCGACGCGATCCAGTGGGCGGCCTCGCTTCGCGTGGCGAGCGGGATTCCGCAGCTCGAGGCGCTGCTCGATTCGAATGCGCGCCTCGTGGCGGTGACGGCGCATCGACGCGAGAACTGGAACGGTGGATTGTTGCGAATCGGCCGCGCGGTGCAACGACTCGCGGACGCGTTTCCGGACGTGCACTTCATTGCGCCGCTGCATCCCAATCCGATCGTGCGCAGCGAGCTCGGAGCGCAGCTGGAGGGGCGCGACAACGTCACCGTGCTCGACCCGTTGCCGTATTGGAGCTTCGCGCGGCTGATCGGTCGCGCGGAGCTGATTCTCACCGATTCCGGCGGCATCCAGGAGGAAGCGCCGTCGCTGGGAACGCCGGTGTTCGTGGCGCGCGGCGCCACCGAGCGCATGGAAGGGGTGGACGCCGGCTGCATCAAGGTCGTGGGAACCGATTCGGAGTTGATCTTCGACGAAGTCGCGCGCGTGCTGTCGGACCCGGACGAGCTGATGGCGATGCGCACCGCGCAGAACCCGTATGGCGATGGGCGCGCCGCGGAGCGCATCGTGCAATCGCTCGCGCACATGGCCGACGCGGACGCCGCGCCGCCCGCTCCGTTCGGACCGGGTTACGATCGGCTCGCGGTGCTTGCCGCCGCCGACCTGCCGATCCCCGGTGCCATGCCGCACATCGACGATCTGCTCGACGAAGACCTCGTCGACCTCACACCGCCGGGTCTCGATGGGCCAGCGGTCGACGAGCTGTTCGACGAGTCGCGAATCGCGGAGTGACGTGATCGAGGTCGTCGCCGCCATGCAGCGAGTCGGGTTGCCGTTCGAAGGCGTGGACGGATGGATCCGCTGGGCGCTGCTGATCGGCTTCGTCGTGGTCGTGGTGGTGTTCTGTTGGACGATCGTCCTGGCGATTCTCGCCGAACGGTGGACGCACTCGGTGCATCGCCGCGACCGGGAATTCGAACGCGATGGGATTCCAGACGGATCGCGCGAGGAGGACTTCTTCTGGGTGTTTCTCGTGCCGGCGCGCGACGAGGAACTGACGATCGCCGACAGCGTCGAGCGGCTGCGGCATGTGCAGGCGACGCGACGATTGATCATCGTGATCGACGACGCGAGCGAGGATGACACGCCGCGCATCCTCGAGCGGTACGCTGGCGCCGAGGATCTCGTCGTCGTTCGTCGCGAGTTGCCGAACGCGCGAACCGGCAAGTCCGACGCGCTCGACGATGCATGGCGTCGCCTGCCGGAGCTGCTTGCGGCTCGCGGCGTGCCGCGCGAGGACGTGGTGACGTGCGTCGTGGACGCGGATGGTCGTTTGGAGGTGAACGCGCCCGCGCGGGTCGCGCTGTCGATGAGCGATCCGGAAGTGGGCGGCGTGCAGGTGCTCGTTCGCATCTACAACCGGCGTCACCTGCTCACTTGGATGCAGGATGTGGAGTTTCGCGTGATGGGGCTGCTGTTTCAGAGCGCGCGCAGCCAGCTCGGCACGGCGGGAATGGGCGGCAACGCGCAGTTCAATCGGTTGACGGCGCTCGATCAGGTGGTGGACGACACTGGACCATGGCGCGACACGCTCACCGAGGATCAGGACCTCGGATTGCGACTGCTCGCCGCGAAGTGGAAGCTCGTTCACGACAACGGCACGCACGTGGAGCAGCAAGGCGTGCCGGGCATCGTCGCGCTGTATCGACAACGCACGCGATGGGCGCAAGGGAACTTGCAGGCGATGTCGCTGCTGCCGCGCGTGCTGCGAGCGAACGACTTGGGCGTGGGCGCGCGGGCGGAGCAGCTGCTCGCGTTGCTCATGCCGATCTGGCAGCTCGTGGTCGGCAGTTCGTTCGTCCTCGCGATCTGGATGCTCCTCACCGACCAAGTGAACTTCACGGGAGACGGGCAGTTCGCGACGGTCGTCTTCTATTACTTGCTCGGCTTCGCGGGCACGATCATCGGCTGCGTGATGCAGGGATGGCGGCTGCGCGGATTTCCCGGCTTGGTGGCAGGGTTGCTGCTGGTGCACGTCTACGCGTTGTACTCGTGGATCCTGTGGCCCGTGCTCGTGCGCGCGATCTGGAGACAACTCGTTCGCCGACGCGCGTGGGCGAAAACGCCACGACAGGCGATCAGCGAACGCGACAAGGCGCGCGCGGACGACGTGCACGAGCGCCCGCAAGCGGGGTGACGCCGGGCCGTGCCCCGCGGCCTTGACCCATCGCCCCGGCCCCATCGACCGCCCTGAATGGGACTGGTGGGACTGAGTGGGATCTCTTCCCGGCAGGTCCCACCAGTCCTCGTGGATTGGGCTGGCCCATTGGGACTGGTGGGACTGAGTTGGATTTTTTCCCAGTTGGTCCCACCAGTCACCGTCGGGGAGGGTGAGGCGGCGCGGGGGACGAGGCTTGGGCGGACGGAGGCGAGTGGAATCTGCGGCTGAATACGAAACGGTACGGTTTCGTTTTTATGCTACAGTAGGCGGCATGCCCGCCAAGTCCGACACCGAAGCTGCTGCCCCGAGTCGGGGGCGACCGCGCGATCCCGAGCGTGACGAGGCACTGCGCCAGGCGGCGCTCGAGGTGCTCGCCGAGGAGGGCTACGACCGCCTCACGATGGAGCTCGTGGCGCATCGCGCCGGGGCCAGCAAGGCGACGATCTACCGGCGCTGGGCGTCGAAGGTGGATCTCGTGATCGATGCCGTCGAGCTCGTGAAGCCGCTCGTGGAATCGGTCGACACCGGCTCGCTCGAGGGCGACCTCGAGCTGATCGTCGAGGCCACCTGCACGCGCCACGGCGAGCTCGCGGTGGCGGTGATGTGCGGCGTATCGTCGGCGCTCGGGCGCGACCCCGAGCTGCTCGCCGCGTTCGACGAGCGCTTCACCCAGCCGCGCGTGCGCCGCATCCGCGAGGTGCTCGAGCGCGCGCAGCAGCGCGGCGAGCTCGCGCGGGACGTGGACGTCGCCTTCGCCGCAACCGTGCTGCCGGCGCTGATCCAGCAGCGTGCCACGCTTACCGGGAGCGGCGTCGACCGCGCCTACAAGCTCCAGGTCGTGAACGTCGTGCTTCGGCCGATGCTCGGCCTTCCACCTCGAACCGACCACCCAGACACGAAGGACCCCGCTCGATGACCGACGATCCCGCCCATCAACACTCCGGCAGGCACGGCCTCGCGCTCGCCGTGATCTGCATCGCCCAGCTCATGGTGGTGCTCGACGCCACCGTGATGAATGTGGCGCTGCCCTCGATCCAGTCCGACCTCGGTTTCACCGACACAGGACTCACGTGGGTGATCACCTCGTATTCGCTCACGTTCGGCGGACTGCTGCTGTTCGGTGGGCGCACCGGCGACGTGTTCGGCCGGCGTCGCATGTTCATGTTCGGCGTCGCGCTGTTCGCAATTGCGTCGCTGCTCGGTGGGCTCGCCACCGAGGAATGGATGCTCGTCGTCGCGCGCGGCCTGCAGGGCGTGGGTGGCGCGATCGCCGCGCCGACCGCCCTCGCGCTGCTGGCGACCACCTTCACCCAGCCCGACGAGCGTGCCAAGGCGTTCGGCGTGTTCGCGGCGATGGCGGCGAGCGGCGGAGCGCTCGGCCTGCTGCTAGGCGGCATCCTCACCGACCTCGCGTCGTGGCGCTGGTCGCTGTTCATCAACGTGCCGATCGGACTTGCAGTGATCGTCCTCGCCCCGCGCGTGCTGGGCGAGAGCACCGGGTCGGGCAAGCGCCTCGACCTGCCGGGCGCGTTCACGATCACGGCCGGCATGATCGCGCTCGTATACGGACTCACCAACGCCGCGACCCACTCGTGGGACGCGACAGCCACCATCGTGTCGCTTGTGGCGTCGGGCGTGCTCGTGCTCGCGTCGATCGTGATCGAGCTGAACACGAAGGAGGCACTGCTGCCGGCGCGCCTGCTCACCGATCGCAATCGAACGGGCGCGTACCTGATCATGCTCGGGCTCGCGTCGGCGCTGTTCGCCACGTTCTTCTTCAGCTCGCAGTACCTGCAGGACGTGCACGGCTGGAGCCCGCTGCAGACCGGCCT
>JBDHZF010000050.1:0-17544 GCA_039811765.1 Thermoleophilia bacterium
AAGACAAAGACTGAGGCACTGAGGATGCTCAAACGCAAGATCACGCGCCGAATCCACACCGCCCTCATCCGCGATTTCGCGGCAGAACAAGCCCCTGGCTTGACATAGGAGCAACGCATGAAGCGAATCGCATCGTCGGTCATGCTCGTCGCCATCGTCACGTGCTCGTTCGTGCTCGCGTTCGCGCCCGACGCGGCCGTCGCGAAGCAGCGTCCGCTCGCGGGCGTGCGCGTGAACATCGATCCGGGACACAACCCGGGCAACGCGGCGCACGCCGCCCAGATCAATCGGATCGTGCATCGCGGTCCGATCCGCAAGGCGTGCGACACCACCGGCACCGCCACGAACGACGGCTGGCCCGAGTGGCGCTTCACCGGACAGCTCGCCACGCGACTCGCCGCGCGGCTTCGATCGCTCGGCGCGACGGTGACGTTCACGCGCCGAAACGGCATGCCCAAGTGGGGGCCGTGCATCATCCAGCGCGCGGCGATCGGCAATCGCGCCGACGTCGCGATCAGCCTCCACGCGGACGGCGCCGGCGCAAGCCAGCGTGGATTCCACGTGATTCGTCCGGGATTCGTGCGCGGCTGGACGGGCGACATCAACCTGCGCTCCGCCAAGCTCGCGCAGCAGGTGCGCAATGGCTTGGCCGCGCTTCGCGGCGGCATTCCCGTCAGCACCTATGCCGGGACGCGAGGCATCGACGTGCGCACGGACCTCGGCGGTCTCACGCTCAGTGACGTGCCGAAGGTGATGGTCGAGCACGGCAACATGCGCAACGCGGCGGACGCGAAGCTGCTTCGCTCTCCACGCGAGCAGGTGCGCATCGCGGCAGCCCTCGCGGCGGCGCTCGTGCGTTGGCATCGCGCCGAAGCCAACGCCTGAACGGGCCGGGGAGTTTCCATCACGAGCGCGGCGGGGTATGGTCCTCGGCGAAGCGCGGGCGGCCGGTGACGGACGACCGACACGCCCAGGAGGAGACACGCATCATGCAGAGGTTCAAGCCGCAGCTCACAGCCCCGCTGCCCGAGGGTTGGTTCGCGAAGGAATCGATCACGTTGCTTGCGCCGGACGGCCAAGCGAACGTGATCGCGTCGAGCGAGCCGCTCGACCCCACGATCGACACGAACCAGTACGCGCAGGTGCAGGGCGACCTGCTGCGCAAGGAGTTCCCCGGCTATCGCGAGTTCGCGTTCGAGCCGGCGCGCATGCTCGGTGGCAAGCAGGGCTACATCCGTCGCTTCGAGTGGACCCCGCCGGACGGCGTGGCGGTCACGCAGATCCAGCTCTACTACGCCGAGGAAGGTCGCGGCTACACGGCCACGGCCACCACGCCGAGCACGCAGTTCGAGCGCTTCGAGATGCAGTTCCGTCAGCTGCTCGGCGGTCTCGCGCTGGACGTTCCTGCCGCGACCTGATCAGGCGGCGAGCGCGCCGCCGAGCAGCGATTCCAGCTCGGCCTGATCGGCGTCGCCGAGGTCCAGATCGTCGAGCTGCGCGCCGTTCATGATGTCGGCGAGCGCGTCTTCGATCTCGTCCGGCAACGCTCCGTCTGCTTGATCGGTGATCTGCGCTGCCGCGGCCGCCACTGCTGCAGCGGGAGCATTCGCAACAGTCGAAGCTGTGGTGGACGACGGCTTGGGGTGCTGTGCGCCGGTCGTCGCGGTCGGCGTGGTTGCGCCACCGCCGCTGACGACCTGCGGTCGAGCGCCGCTGGACGGCTTTGACGGGTTCGTCGCCGTCGCCGTCGCCTTCGTTGTCGTTCGATGCGGCACGGCGTGTCGCACGGCCTTGGGCGCGGCGAGCGACGCGTCCACGACTCGTCGCGCGGCGGCGAGCTCGTCGTCGAGCGTCGCGATGCCTGCGAGGCGATCGAGCGCCTGATCGGCGATCGTCCACCGGTGATCCTTGATCGCGGCTTCGAGCTCGGATCGGAGCTGATCCCACGTGCCGCGGGTCGAGGCCAGCGTGAGCGCGAGCGCGCCGGCGCCGGAGTCGCCGCGCAGATCGCTCGGCACCGTCGCGAGGCGATCCGATGCTTCGTCCCAGCGCGCCTCGCGCATCAGCGAACGAGCTTCGGTCACGAGGTCGATCGCGTCGTCGAGCGTGATCTGCGTGTCTGGCGATTCGGCGGCCGACGAGTCGGGATCGTTCGTGGCGAGTTTCGGCGCGTCTGCGTGCCCCGCTTCTGGTTTGGCGACGACGAGCGCGATCACGCCGATCACCGCGAACGACGCGACGACGAGCAGGATCAGCAGGTTCTCCCATTTCACTCGAGTGCGAAGCGGTGGTTGGGCGGCGGCAGGCGTGCGGGGGGATTCGGAAACCATCGTGCGTCCAAGGTAGCATGCAGTGCAGCAAGCGCATAGGGGTTTTGCGAATCGTCCAACAAGCGAGGCGTGGTGGGCGTGAAGCATCAACCTCGGGAAGGAACGGTGCATGCCGCTTCGCGCCGCCGGACTCGTCGTTCGTCACCATCCGTCGCACCCACCGGTGTTGGCCGGAGTCGATCTCGAGATTGGCGCAGGCGAGCTCGTGGCGATCATCGGTCCGAACGGAAGTGGGAAGTCCACCCTCGCGCGCGCGCTTGCGGGGCTCGTGCCGCTCGAAGCGGGCATCGTCGACTCGGGCGTTGCTGGTGCGCGTCCACCGCGTGTCGGACTCGTGTTGCAGGATCCGGCGGCGCAGTTGCTCGCGGCAACCGTGGCCGACGAGATCGCGCTCGGTCCCCAATCGGCCGGTCGAACTGCGCGAGCGGTGGCGGGCATCGTGGATCGCGCGGTTCGGATCAACGATCTGGACTCCCGCTGGCAGTCCGATCCGGGGCGATTGTCAGGCGGTCAGCAGCAGCGCGTCGCAGTCGCGGCGATCGAAGCATGCGATGTGGACGTGATCGTGCTCGACGAACCAACGGCGCTGCTCGATCCCGCAGCGTCCTCGCGATTCGCCGACGGCGTTCGCGCGATCGCCGGGGATCGAGGAGTGGCGTGGATCACGCAGGACCCGGACGAAGTCGAGCGCTGCGATCGCGTGGTCGTGCTCGATGCCGGCGTGGTCGTGTGGTCGGGGCCCGTCGCCGAGTACGTCGCCGATCCCGCGCTTGCGGCAACGTGGAAACTCGATCTTCCGGCAACTGCGCGCGTCGTGCACTCGCTCATGCAATCCGGCGTGTGGCCTCGGGGCGTGCCGGTTCCGGGGAGCTGTCGAGAACTCGCCGCGGTGTTGACACAGCCTGGGAGCGCGAATGGCTGAGCTTGTGGCGCAGCAACTCATCGTCGAACGCGGCGTGGATCGAACACGCGCCGTTGACGGGGTGGATCTGGTCGTCGAGCGGGGCGAACTCATCGCGATCATGGGCGCGACCGGCTCGGGCAAAAGCACGCTCGCGCTCGCGCTCGCGGGACTCGTGCCGATCGGCGCAGGGACGGTGTGCGGTACCGCAGTCTCGCGCGCGCGGCTCGTGCTGCAACGACCGGAATCGACGTTTCTCGCCGAACGCGTGCTGGACGAGGTCGCCCTTGCGGCGATCGCTCGTGGTGAACCCGTTTCGATCGCCCAGCGGCATGCGCGCGGCTGGCTTGCCACGCTCGGGATCGACGACGACGCGATGCAGCGCGATCCGCTCGCCTTGAGCGGTGGCGAGCAGCGGCGAGTAGCCGTCGCAGCAACGCTCTCCGCCGATGCGCAGGTGTTGCTGCTGGACGAACCCTCGGCCGGGCTCGATCGCGAATCGCGCGCTCGCCTGCACGAGGTGCTCGGATCGCTCCACGCGGCTGGGCGCACGATCATCCTCGTGACGCATGATCCGGACGAGGCGGCGTTGCTCGCCACGCGCCTGGTCGTGATGCGCGCCGGGCGAGTCGCATGGGACGGAGGCGTCGAACCAGTGCTCGGCGATCCGCAGCGCGCGGCGACGCTCGGACTGCGCACGGCGCCGGAGGTGGAATTGCTGCGGGAGGTCGCGAACGCGCGCGGCGTGGCGCTCGCGCAAACGCCGGCGACGGGAGCAGCCGCGATCGAAGCGCTCGCCGATCTGCTTCGCGCCAGCGTGTCCACCGTCGCGCCGACCGTCGTTCCCGCGGGGGCCGAAGTCGCCACACAGCCAACGCCGAGCGAGCGCGCGCCGCTGCCTGCGCTCGTCGACGCGCGCGTACGCATCATCGCGGCGGCGATCGCGACGGGCGCGGTGTTCGCGTCGTCGACCCTGCTCGCGTGCGCGATCGTCCTCGCCTGCATCGTCGCGATCGTGCTTCGCGCCCGAATCGATCCAGTGCGACTGCGCGTGTCGATTCGGCCGCTGCTCGTGCTGGCCGTGCTGCTCGTGGCGTTGCAGCTCGCGTTCGGTGGCGGCTCGAGCGTCGATCTGCGCGCGGGCGTGCCGGCGACTTGGACGGCTGCTCCCGCGCTGCTGCGCGCGATGCAGGCCTCGGGCGTGGTGCTCGTCTCCTTGGCGTTGGCGTCGAGCACCACCACGTTGGACCTCGCGACGGGCGTGCGGCGTCTGTTCTCGCCGCTTCGGCTGGTCAGCGTGCCGATCGGCACGCTCGCGTTCGTCGTGGCCACGGGACTCGGGCTTGTCCCGGCAATGGCGGACGAGTTCGAACGCCTGCGGCTCGCGCAACGAGCGCGAGGACTGCGCGACCCGCGCGCCAACTTGGCGTCTCGCGTTCGGGCCGACACCTCGCTCGCGGCGCCGCTGTTCGTGGCGGCGTTTCGCCGAGCGCATCTCATGGCTGACGCGCTGGCCGTTCGCGGCGTGGACCCCCGTGCTGCCGTGCGACCGTGGCGACCGATGGTGGCGCCGTCCCTCGACCTGCTCGCGTTGGCGGGTGGAATCGGACTGCTGTTCGTGGCACGCTTCGTCTGACCAATGAGCGAACCGCACGAGCATCACGCGCTGCTGCACGTCGAATACGACGGCGCGCCATTCCATGGCTGGAGCCGCCAACCCGGCGACGTTCCCACCATCGAAGGCGCGATCCTTGCCGCGTTCGACAAGCTCGGTTGCGACGCGACGGCCATCAGCTGCGCGGGACGCACCGACGCGGGAGTGCACGCCTCCGCGCAGGTCGTGGGCGCGCGCTATGTCGGGCCGATCCCGCCGGAGCGAATCGCGCACGCGCTCAACGGCAGCTTGCCGCGCGAGATCGCCGCGGTCGCGTCGGCGCCGGCGCCTGCTGGATTCGACCCCCGTGGAGACGCCACCTCGCGCGCATACGAGTACCGCGTGCTGTGCGCCCCGGAGCCGAGCGCGCTTCGCGCGCGCTACGTGCTGCACCACCCTCGCAGGCTCGATCGCGACGTGCTTGCCGCCGCCGCTGCGGCGATCCTCGGCACGCACGACTTCACAGCCTTCACGCCAAGTCGCACGCTGCACTCGTTCTTCGATCGCACGGTGGTGGTCAGTCGCTGGGTCGAGCGCGGCGACGAGCTGGTGTACCAGATCCGCGCGAACGCGTTCCTGCGCCACATGGTGCGCGTGATCATCGGCACGATGCTCTCCATCGCCCGCGGCGAACGCGCCATCGACCAACTGCACGCGATGCTCGCCGGCGCCCCGCGCAGCGACGCCGCCGCGACCGCGCCCGCGCAGGGCCTCTGCTTCGTCGACGTCACATGGTCGCCCGTCGACGGGCTGCCGCTCCCGCCGCGGTGGGTGCCGGACCGCGAAGCGGCGCTTCGCGAGCTCGCACATGTGCTGCCGTCCGCGTGTGCTTTTCCGCCACAGGGGTAGTTCGACGCTGCCCCTTCGCGGTCGAGCATGCCCGCTCCGTCGCGTTCCACAGCCCCTCGGGAGGACGAGATGTCCCGGTTCGACGCGGTGCCCGCCGCAGTGGTGCATCGGGCCGCGATGGTCGCTCGCGGCCCGCGCGCTTGCCCGCATTGCGAATGCCCCACATGGACGGAACCACCCGTTCCGTGGACTGGGCTTCGCGATTACGTGACTCGCTGCGACTGGTGCGAACGTCCGGTGGTGGTGCGCATCGATCGCGCGCGCATCATGCGACGACGATCGGCGCCCGCCACGTCGCAGGTGCCGTCCGACGCGGTTTCGGAGCTGCTCGACACGCCCGGCGCGCGGGCGTTCGCGCATCGCGCGCTCGCAGGATTCGGCGTGCTCGTGCTCGTTGGCGCGCTGCTGCTTCGTGCCGGCGCGTCGCCGCAGCTCGTGTCGGCGCTGCTGCTGGTGTTCGTCGTGCCGACCGCGCTGTGGGCGCCGTCGCTGATGGCGACGTGTTTCAGTGCCTTCGCCGCGAGGATTCGCTCGGCGCGTGTTCGAGCGCGACGCGCAGCGCGATTGCGACCTGCGCCGCGCGAGATGGTGGAAGTGGCAACGGGTCGATGGGACCAGTGGCTGCGCGAGGAGCGCGTCCGCGAACGAGACCGAATGGAGCATCCCGACGCGTTGCTGCGCGAGCTCGATCGCGTGCTCGACGATCGCGAACTTCGCACCGTGCGCCGTCTTGCGGAGCACGGAGACGTGCAGTCGGAGCAGATCGACGACCTGCTTCGACTGCGCCATGGAGCATCGCTGCGGCCCGCCCGGTCGGCTGAGAGGCGCGCCGCGGGGTAGGTTCACGACGTGGGCCGCTCGCCTACCCTTCGCCGAAGTCGCGTCATGACCGATGGGTACATGGATCCCGCGTTGCTCTATGTGCGTTGGATTCGACCGATCGGGCCGGTGGTCGCGGGCGCCATGGCGGCGCTGACGGGACTTGTTTCCAGCGACGACGGCACCGTGCGAGACGGCGTCGTCGCGATGGTCGCTGGATTCGTTGGGCTGTTCGGCATCCTGCTCGTGCGGCGACTCGAGGTGCTGCGAGTCGTTCGGCTCGTCACGTGGTTCGACGTGGCGTTCGTGACCGCCGCGTACTCGCTCGACGGAGCCAGCGGCTCGCACGGCGCGGCATTTCTCTGGCCGCTGCTCGCTGCCGCGATGCTGCTGCGACCCCGCGACGCGGTGTGGACGGGACTCGGGCTGCTGGTCGGCGTCGTGGTGTTCGGGGAGATTCGTGGCGATCTCGACTGGTCGTCGTACGCGGCCTCGGCGATCGGCGTCATCGCCATCACTGCCCTACTCGCGATGCTGCGCACGAACGAGCACCGCGTGGCGCGCGAACGAGCCGACCTCGCACGCCAGCTCGACGCCGCGCAGCGACTCGCGCGCGTGGGGAGCTTCGAATTCGGCGTCGACGACGACGTCGTGGCGTGGTCGCCGCAGACACGCCGGCTGTACGGCGTGGACGAGGGAGTCGAACTCGGCGTGGAGCGCCTGCGCGCGCTCGTGCATCCCGACGACATCCCACTCGTCGGCGCCGCGTTCGTCGGCGCATTCGAGCGCGCCGAACCATTCGAGCTGGACATGCGCATCAACCGCGCCGACGACGGCGATCCGCGCGTGCTTCATCTGGTTGGACGAGCCGTCGACGGTGTGGTTCCCCCGCGACTGTTCGGCACGGTGCAGGATGTGACCGACCTGCGTCGCCTCGACGCGATGCGCGAGGAATTCGTTGCCGCCGCGTCGCACGAACTGCGCACCCCCACGTCGATCGTGCTCGGCTTTGCCACCACGCTCACGACTCGATGGGACGAGCTGGCAGATTCGGATCGCCGGGAATTCGCGCGCGAGATCGACGACGCCGCACGCCGCTTGTCGCTGCTCGTGGAGGATGTGCTGCAAGCCACGCAGATCGAATCGAGCACCGTCTCGTGCAAGTCGGAATCCTTCGACCTGCGCGAAGAAGTCCTCGAGGTGGTGGCCACGTGGCCGGGCAAGACTCCGATCCGCGTCGGCGTCGACGAGATGGGGAACGACGGCTCGACGTTCGTGATCGGCGATCGCCTTCGCACGCGCCAAGTGCTCGGCAACTTGCTCGACAACGCCGAACGCCATGCGCGAGACGCTACGCGCGTGCATGTCCAGATTCGACCGGCGTTCTCCGGTGGCTCTGTCGTGACGGCTTGCGTCATCGACGATGGCCGCGGGGTGCCGGCCGTCGATCGCGATCGCATCTTCGAGCGATTCGTTCGGCTCGACCGATCGGTCGTCGGCACGGGGCTTGGCCTCTACATCAGTCGTCGGCTCGCGGAGGCGCAAGGCGGATCGCTGGTCGTCGAAGACGCGCCGGGCGAGCACGGCGCGGCGTTCGCCTACTCGCTGCCTGCGGACTCTCACCACGGTTTGGCGGCCACGAAGCGCTGACCATCTGGTGTCAGTGCGGCCAACCGGCGTGTCGCTTCGGGTCCGGGCGCCCGCGAATCGCACTGTGCATGGCGCCAAACGAGGGAGCATGGACGCATGATCGCAATCTCGCCCATTTCCCCGGTGGCGCCGAACTCCGATTCCCAGCCGAAGCTGCCGATTCCCGAGCCATAGGCGCCGTTGCCGCCCGACACCGCGTTGTTGACTCTGGAGCAGACGGTCAACCCAGCGTGGGCCGACCCGGAGAATCGTGACGTCGCTGCCCGGTACGGCGTGATGACGGGCGAGATGCCGGGGACGCCGGTGTTCTACGACGAGTTCAGGAACATGGTGCGCTTGTCCGGCGGCCTCGACGACGCAATCGCGGCTGCCGCTCGGTTGGCCAAAGCCGACGGCGGTCCACTTGCGATCGTGGAGGACCAGGACGGGTTCAGCGCGGTCCATATGTCGTACGAGCGGGACCAGGTGAGCGAGGACGATCGGTACACGGACTACACGCCCGACTTCGTGTCTGTTCGACCGGCCGGAGTCGAGTACGTGCGAAACAAGTGGACGAGCCGCAACGACGCGCTTCGAGCAGTCGTCGACACTGACGGCGTGCTGCGCTTCGCGCATGCGGGCGACGTGTGCGAGACGGTGCCGGCCGGCGCGTGACGCTCGGCGCGTCCGGGTAGGCTCGCCGCGTGAACGACGTGCGCGAACATCATGCATTGCCCGTGGTGCTGGTCACCAACGACGACGGCATCCGATCGCCGGGTCTGCAGGCCGTGGTGGAGTGCCTCGCGCCGATCGCGCGGGTGGTGGTGATCGCCCCCGATCGCAACCGCAGCGGCGTGAGCCGCTCGATCACGCTCGGCTCGCTGCTGCAGGTGGTGGAGGACGAGGTGCCGGGCGCGCAGGCCGCGTTCGCAACCGACGGAACGCCCGTGGACTGCGTTCGGCTGGCGATGCTCGGCCTCGCCGGCGTGGAGCCGGTGCTCGTGGTGAGCGGCGCGAACCTCGGGCTCAACATCGGAGACGACGTCGCCTACTCCGGAACGGTCTCCGCGGCGTTCGACGCGGCGATGAACGGGCTTCCGTCGGTGGCCGTCTCGCAGCAGTCCACCGCCGGCGAGCTCGGCTACCCCCGCACGCAGGACTTCGACTTCTCGGCGATGCAGGCGTTCCTGCCGGGGCTGGTGTCGCATCTGCTCGCGGACCTCGACGACCTGCCTGGCGGCCTGGTGATCAGCGTGAACGTGCCCGGCGTGGCGGCGGCCGAGCTCTCCGGCGTGGAGGTCGGGCGGCTCGGCCGGCGCATCTACCGTGACCGCCTCGAGCTGCAGAAGACCGACGGCGACCGCCACCACTACCTGCTCTACGGCGACGATCCCGAGCATCATGCCGACGAGACGGATACGGACATCGCCGCGATCGCACGCAAGGCGATCGCGGTGACTCCGCTGCGCTTCCAGGCGCACGACGCGGGCGCGGTGCAGGAGCTCGAAGGCTGGAACCTCGCCTCGTTCCTGCACTGACGACCGGGGCGGGTAGAGTCCGCGCATGCCGAAGACGACCGACGCACGCGCACGGATCGACGAGCTCGTCGACGAGCTGAACGACTACTCGTACCGCTACCACGTGCTCGATGCGCCGATCATCGACGACACGGCCTACGACACGTTGTTTCGCGAGCTCGAGCAGCTCGAGCTCGAGCACCCGGAGCTGGTGCGCGAGGACTCGCCCACGCAGCGCGTGGGCGAGAAGGTCGGCGGCGACTTTCCCACCGTCGTCCACCGAACGCCGATGCTCTCGCTCGCCAACGCGCGCGACCTCGAAGAGCTCGAGGCGTGGCAGCAGCGCAACCTGCGCATGCTCGGCGTGGAGACCGCCGCCGAGCTGCCCGACCTGCGCTACGTGACCGAGCCGAAGATCGACGGCTTGGCGATGTCGCTCACCTACCAGGACGGGGCCTTCGTGCGTGCCGTCACCCGCGGGGATGGCACGCAGGGCGAGGATGTCACCCACAACGTGCGCACGATCCGCAGCGTTCCGATGCGCCTGCGCACACCGGCGGACGGGTCGGCGATCCCCGCGTTCGTGGAGGTGCGCGGCGAGGTGTACCTGTCGCGCTCGGGCTTCGAGCGGCTCAACGAGCAGCGCATCGCCGACGGGCAGCCGGTCTTCATGAATCCGCGCAACGCGGCGGCGGGCACGATCCGCCAACATGATCCGGCGCTCGCGGCGAAGCGACCGCTCGGATTCTTCGCGTACTCGCTCGCGGGTGGCGGCCAGGACGCCGAGCTGCCGTCGCACCACGCAGCGATGGAGTGGCTCGCCGGCGTGGGCTTTCGCACGAGCCCCGAGCACCGGGTGTGCGACACGATCGCACAGGTGCACGCGAGCTGTCAGGCGTGGGCGGAGCGTCGCCCGACGATCGACTTCGACATCGACGGCGTGGTCGTGAAGGTCGACGAGGTCGAGCTGCAGGAGGAGCTCGGCACGGTGGGGCGTGATCCGCGCTGGGCGATCGCCTGGAAGTTCGCGCCGACCACCGCCACCACGCGCCTCGTGAAGATCCACGTGGCCGTGGGGCGCACCGGATCGCTCACGCCGTACGCGGAGATGGAGCCGGTGGAGGTGGGCGGAGTCACCGTGCGCCAGGCGAACCTGCACAACGCCTACGACATCGAGCGCAAGGACATCCGCGAGGGCGACGTGGTGATCGTGCAGCGGGCGGGCGACGTGATCCCGCAGGTCGTGGGTCCGGTGGTCGACGCGCGTGACGGCAGCGAGCGCAGATTCGTCGTGCCCACCGAGTGCCCGAGCTGCCATACGCCCGTGCATTACGAGGCGGACGAGGCGATCCTGCGCTGCCCCAACTCGCAGTGCCCGGAGCGCAACCTGCGGCTCATGGAGCACTTCGCCGGGCGCACGGCGATGGACATCGACGGGCTCGGCGAGAAGGCGGTGCGGCGCTTTGCGCAGGAGGGGCTGGTCGCACGGATCCCGGACATCTATCGGCTCGACGAGCGCGCGGACGAGATCGCGGCGCTGAGCGGCTTCGGCGAGACGAGCGCGCGGAATCTCGCGACATCGATCGAGGAGTCGAAGCAGCGCACGCTCGACAAGCTGCTGTTCGGGCTCGGCATCCGCCACGTGGGCGAGCAGGTCGGCATCGACCTCGCGCGGCGATTCCGGTCGATCGACGCGATCGTGGATGCGAGCATCGAGGAGCTCGAGGCGGTGCCCGGCCTCGGCAGCGTGATCGCTCACAGCGTGCACGCGTGGGCGCAGGACGAGGGCAACCGGACGATGGTGCGCGAGCTGCAGGACCTGGGCGTGCGCACGGCGTTGGCCGACGAGGAGCTGGCGGGGCCGGCCACCGAGGGTCCGCTGGTCGGCAAGGCGGTCGTCGTGACGGGCACGCTGGGCACGATGTCGCGCAGCGAGGCGGGCGCGCTCATCGAGCGCCACGGCGGTCGGGTGGTGGGCTCGGTGAGCGGCACGACCGACTACCTCGTGGCCGGCGAGAAGGCCGGTTCCAAGCTCGCGAAGGCCGAGCAGCTCGGCACCGAGGTGCTCACCGAGCGCGCGCTCTACGACCTCGTCGGCGAGCCCGCCCCCGACGGCGCCTTGGGCTGACGCCATCCTTCGATCGAGGCACTCGTCCGACGCCCCGAGGCCAGCGTCCGCCAGCGAGGCCCAAGTCCGCCCCGAAAGGAAGTGGTGGGACTGAGTGGGAAATTCTCCCACTCAGTCCCACCAGTCCCCGCAGGGAGGGTGAGCGGGTGGACGGAGCATCGTGGCTCCGTCGGTGGCGCGGTCTTGCGTGGCATCGCGAAAGGAATCCTCGTCGAGCGTGCGCGGAGTCAGCGCACGAGCACCATCGCGACGCGATCCTGCAAGCCGCGCGCGGTGGTCACGTTCAGCGCGCCGCCGCGCGGGTTGGTGGTGAGCACCACGAATCCGTACCGCTTGCCGTTGGTGGTTCGCGAGGCGAAACCGGCGAGCGCGCTGGCCGGGTTGAGCGTGCCGGTCTTCGCGCGCACGCGACCATAGTACGGGCGGTGCGTCATCCGATCCTTGAGCGTGCCGCTGCGGCCACTCACCGCGAACGTGCTCAGCCACGTCTCGCCCCACTCGGCCTGCAAACCGAGCCCGAGCACGTGCCCGAGCGCTCGCGCGGTAACGCGGTTGTCGTACGACAGGCCGGAACCGTCGACGATGGTCACGCCGGACATGTCCGCGCCGAGCTCCACGAGCTGCGCCCGCACGGCGCGCGCGCCGTCGCTGGTGGAGCCGTTGCCGCGATCGCCGAAGCGGTCCACGCCAACCTGCTTGATGAAGGTCTCCGCGAAGAAGTTGTCGCTCGTCGAGTTCATGTGCGCGATCAACTGGCGGACGGTGGGGCTCGCGACTGCGCCGACTGTCTTCGCGTCAGCCGGCAGGCTCCCCGGTTCGGTGCGCGCGGCGACGCGGATGCCGCGATCCATGAGGATCGCGCGCAGCACGTCGCCGGCATAGATGTCCGGATCGCGCACCGACTGCGAACCGATGTGGCTGCCGACCAGCGACTCGTTCACGGTCAACGCGCCGAGCGCGCCCGTCTCCTCGTACCAGAACGACGGCTTCCAGCGCGGCACAACGCGCAGCGAATCGAACAGGTCGTCGTCCACCTTCACGTGCCCACGCACGAGCGTGATGCCTCGACGTTGCAGCGGTCGCGCCAACGCGGCGATGTTCGCGCCCACGCCACCGAAATTCGCGCGCGCGAAACCTGAGGTCGAGAGCGACGGATCTCCACCGCCGACGAGCCACACGTCGCCGACGAAGGTGCTGCCGTTCTGCACCCCGTCGAGCGCGATGCGCGTGCTGAACCGGTGGCTCGGACCGAGCCGATCCATCGCCGCGGCGCTCGTCAACAGCTTCATCGTGGACGCGGGGATCATGGGGCGATTCGCGGCTTGGGAATACAGCACCTCGCGCGTCTGTTGATCCCACGCGTACGCGCTGGTCATGGACGATATGCCGCTGCGGCCGATTGTCGCGCCAACGCGCTCGGCGATTCCCGCGAACGCCGCGGCCGGCATGGCCAGCAGTGCAACTGCCGCGGCAAACAGCGCAAGGATTCGCCGCGCGCGTGTCATGCGAGCCCCGATCGAACGGCGTACACGGCGGCCTGCACGCGATTGGCGAGCCCGAGCTTCATGAGGATGCTGGAGACATGGTTTTTCACGGTCTTGGCGCTGATGCCGAGCGACGCGGCGATGTCGTTGTTGTCGAGCCCCTCGGCGATCAGGCGAAGCACTTCCACCTCGCGCTCGCTCATGCTCGATCGCGACGTGATCGGGAGCTGGCCGGTGCGAATGAATTCCAGAACCGTAGCGATCACCGTTGGCTGCATCCACGCGGCGCCCGCGTGCACAGCTCGAATCGCGCCCGCGAGCTGCTCGATCGGCGCGCCCTTGGCGAGATACCCGCGCGCGCCCGCGCGAATCGCCTGGTACACGTCGGCTCGCTCGGTGGAGCGCGCGAACATCACCACGGCGGCTTCCGGAAGCTCGGCGGCGAATCGCTCGATCAGCGGGGCAGTGGGTTCGCCGTCGGCGGTCGCCGAGTCGAACAGCGCGACGGTCGTGCGCGTGCGTCGCCCCATCTCGATCGCGCTCGGCTCGCAGCGGGTGTCGCCCACGACGCGCACGCCTTGCGCGTCGAGCAACTGTCGCAGGCCCGCGCGAAACAAGTCGTGGTCGTCGACCAGCAGCACCGCGGGCGCCGTCGCGGTTGGGGACGCCGTGGCAGCGGCGAATTGGGCGGCGGGTCGCATCGTCATCACGCGCGAGCATATCGAGCGCGGCGCTGCCCGACCCGCGACGAAATCGCTCGAACATCTGACGGAAACACGCAATCGAGCAAGCGCAACAACTTGCAAGGAGCGCGCGGGAATGGGGATCGACGGCGATCGGGCAGGAAATGACGCCGTCGCGCCGAAGGTCGTGCGTAGAATCCCCGCCCATGCGTACATTCACCGCATTCGCGAGCGACTTCCGCTCGCGCCACAGGATCTCCACGCGCCGCGCCGCCGCGGCCATCTCCGTTGTGCTCTTCTCGTTGGCGATTGCGGCTCCCGCGGCGTCGCCCGCAGCCACGCTCGCCGACAAGCAGGCGCAGGCCGCGAAGCTCGGGCAGCAAGTCGAGGGCCTTGAAACCAAGTACGGCGATCTGCAGGAGCGCTGGCGTGGCGCGCTCGTGGAGCTCAAGGAGATTCGAGCCGACGTTGCCGATTCGAAGGAGCAGCTCGCGATCGCGCGGCGCGACTTGCACACCGCGAAGGGTCGCCTGCAGGAGCGTGCCATCGCGATCTACCGCGATGGTGGCGGCGCCAGCAGCCTGCAACTCGTGGCCGAGGCCGGTTCGCTCGAGGACTTCTTCGCGCGCATGGAAACGATCGAGCGCGTCAGCGACCAGGACGCGAGCATTCTCGAACGCGTGCGAACTGCCGAGCAGCGCGTCGCGAAGGAGAAGCGTCGCCTCGACAGCGCCAACAAGCGGCAGACGAAGGTGGTGCACCGCGCCGATCGCGCCAAGAAGAAGATGAAGACGGTGCTCGACGAGCGCAAGGCCGCGCTCGATGGGGTCACTGCCGAGATTCGCACGATCATGGAAGCGCAGCGTGCGGCGGCAGCCGCCGCCGACGCGCGTCGGGCCCGGGCGAACGCCAGCGTGTTCGAATCCACTGGCGAGGCGGCGGGCGCGCCGAGCGGCGGCGATTCGACCTCGACGGGCGATTCGTCGAGTTCCGCGTCGTCCGAGTCCACCGATTCGAGCAGTTCCAGCGTGAGCGTTCCGCTTCCGCCAGCCAGCGGCAGCGCGGCATCGGCGGCGAGCATCGCCGTCGGCAAGAGCGGCTCGCCCTATGCGTACGGCGCTGCGGGCCCGAGCAGCTTCGATTGCTCCGGCCTCGTGGTATGGGCGTTCGCGCAGGCCGGTCGTCCCGGGCTTCCGCACTCCACGTACTCGCTGATCGGGATGGGCGTCGAGGTGCCGATGTCGCAGGCGCAGGTGGGCGACCTCGTCTTCACCAACAATGCCGGGCACATGGGCATCTATGTCGGTGGCGGGTCGTTCGTGCACGCGCCACGCACCGGCCGCACGGTCACGGTGGAGAGCCTCGCGAATTACTCGGTCGTGTCGATCCGCCGCATCTGAGACGGCGATTCGGGCGATGGCCGATCCTCAGTCCACCGACGAAGCCGCCGAGCTCGACGAAGAGTTCGGCGCAGCGAACGCGGGATCTTCGCGTGGGTGGAAGATCGCGGCGGTCCTCGCGGTCGTGGCGTCGCTCTGTTCGGTCGCCGTGCTTGCCGTGTTGCTCTTCGGGGGCGATTCCGGCAGCGACGCGAAAGGCGAGGTTCGCGCCTGCATCATCGATCCGTCCACGCGCGACTTCACCAAGGACTCGCCTGCCCAGCAGCGTCACCAGCGCCCCAAGGATTGCCCGCCCAAAGGCGCGAAGCAGATGGACGGCCTCGTGACGAAGACCACGACCGGTGGTTTCACGATGCGGCGAATCGTGGACGGCGAGCTGCAGGACGAGCGCGTGAAGTTGTACGTCAGGACCCCGGATCGCCCGTACATCGACATCGCGCACGCGCAGACGCACGCGGCGCTCGGGCAGCCGATTCGCGTGTACACGCAGCGCATCGACGGTCGCGACGCGGTGGTGTACATGGAGGACGCGCCGCTCCTGCAGTGACGCGTGCCCTATGATCGCGCGCATGTTTGCGCGCACGATCCGAACGATGCTGTTGATGCTTGCGGCGACCATCCTCGTCGCCGCGTGCGGAGGAAGCTCGTCGAGTTCCAACGACACGAAATCCAACGCTGGCGGCGCCGGCTCGCTCACGCACGTGGACGGCACGATCACGCTCGCGGGCGACGGCTTCACGCTGCAGCCAAAAGCCGGCGGCGCGGCGACGACGTTCACGCTCGGACCAGAAGTCGAGCAAGGAGCGCTG
Organism: Thermoleophilia bacterium; assembly: GCA_039811765.1. GTDB lineage: Bacteria > Actinomycetota > Thermoleophilia > Gaiellales > SKUG01 > JAGQUL01. Next base: position 16,204 of record JBDHZF010000050.1, read on the forward strand.
CGCGCGATCGCCGCATCCGGCCAAGCGGCTCGCGTGAGCTATCGCGCCGGGGACGATCCGTTGATCGCGGCGTCGGTGCGGCCCGCGCCGAAGATCGGCGAGGGCATGCAGTCGTATGTCGGCACCATCGTGAAGGTCGACGCGTCCACGCTCGTGGTGGACGGCGACGACGGCGAGCGCACGTTCGACATTTCGGGCGCGGACGCGGACGTGTTCGACGTGCCGCATCTCGAAGAGCACGAGGCGCAAAGCTCGCCGATCCGCGTCTACTACGACCCGAAGGCGCCTGACGTCGGCGTGGCCTACGAGGACGCCTGAGGCGCGCGCATGGGCTTCGTCGAAGCGATCGTCCTCGGGCTGGTGCAGGGACTGACCGAGTTCCTGCCGATCTCCAGCAGCGGCCATTTGCTGATCGTCCCCGACGTGTTCGGGTGGGACGATCCGGGCGCGTCGTTCACCGCGATCATCCAGCTGGGCACGATCGCGGCGGTGCTCGCCTACTTTCGGCATGACCTCGCGCGAATCTTCGCCGGCGCGTGGCGCGGGATTCGCAGCGCCGAGCAGCGCGACGGCAATCAGGAGCTGCGGCTGTTCACCATGGTGGCGATCGGCACCATTCCGATCGCGGTGGCTGGCCTCGTGTTCTCCGACCAAATCGAGCATGGCGTGCGCGACCTGCGGCTCACCGCGACCATGCTGATCGTCTTCGGCATCGTGATGGAGCTCGCCGATCGCCTCGGCCGCCAGCGCGTCGACATCGAGCGTCTGACGATTCGCAGCGGCGTGCTGATCGGGTTCGCGCAGGCGCTGGCGCTCGTTCCCGGCACGTCGCGATCCGGCGCCACGATCACGATGGGTCGCGCGCTCGGGCTGAAGCGTCAAGCGGCTGCGCGCTACTCGTTCCTGTTGTCGATCCCGGCAGTCGTGCTGAGCGGCCTGTACGGGTTGAAGGACATCGGCGACGGCGTGCAGATCGTGCCCACGCTCGTCGCGACCGTCGTCGCGTTCGTGTCCGGGTATGTGTCGATCGCGTTCCTGATCGACTACCTTGGCAAGCACGGCATGACGATCTTCACCGGGTACCGGATCGTCGTTGGCGTGTTGGTGCTGGCGTTCTTGGTGTGAACCGCTGTTCGATTCCCGGCCGGTTCGCTGGCCGCGGCCGGCCAGCAACGGCGCAACTGCGACGCGAGCGCGCCGCGACGGGAGACAATCCCGCCTCGGCATCGATGTGTCGTCGATGCTCGAACACCGATTTGCGGAGAGTGCGCGCATGAACATTGGATCGCTCATGGGTCCCGGAAGCAACGTGCAGACGATTGGTGGCACGCCGCCAGCTCC
>JBDHZF010000051.1:0-17405 GCA_039811765.1 Thermoleophilia bacterium
ATCATCGTCATCGCTGTTGCCCCTCTCGTGCGCCCGAATCGATCGTGATTCGAGCTGCGTCCGGTTCCCCGGTTATGGCGTTCAACGCGCCTCGTTCCGATTCCTGCTCGGAAATTGCGGATTCGCTCGCGGAAATCCCCGCGTTTGGACGGCGACTCGCATGGGGAGTGTGCGCACGATGACTCAGCTCGATGCCACGACCCGTCCCGTTCGCGTTGGCCTGCTCGGCCTCGGCACCGTCGGCGGTTCGCTGGCGAAATTGCTCGCCGAGCATCGCGAACATGTTCGCCTCGCCACTCAGCGGGACGTGGAGGTGTGCGCCGTGCTCGTGCGCGATGCGTCGTCGCCCCGTGACGGGCTCGCGCCGGGCGCGACGCTCGTGGACACGCTCGACGACCTGCTGGCAACAGAGCCGGACGTGGTGTGCGAGGCGATGGGCGGCCTGGAGCCGACGCGCGAGTACCTGCTGACGCTGCTCGATCGCGGCATCCCGGTGGTGACCGCCAACAAGCAGCTCGTGGCACGCCACGGCACCGAGCTGTTCGCCCGTGCCGAGGCCGGTGGCGCGCAGCTGCGCTTCGAGGCGAGCGTGTGCGGCGCCGTGCCGATCGTGCGGATGCTGCGCGAGAGCCTGGCGGCAACGCGTATCGAGCGTCTGCTCGGGATCCTCAACGGCACCACCAATTACATGCTCAGCGCGATGACCACGCACGGGCAGGACTATGCCGACGCGCTCGCCGACGCGCAGCGCCTGGGATATGCCGAGCCGGATCCAACCGAGGACGTCGAAGGCATCGATGCCGCCGCGAAGCTCGCGATCCTCGCCGGGATCGCCTTCGGCACCACGGTGGACGTGGCGAGCGTGCGCTGCACCGGCATCACCGGGGTGAGCGCCGCCGACGTGGCCCACGCCGACGTGCTCGGCTGCCGGATCAAGCTGATCGCCCGCGCCGAGCGGCTCGCAAGCGCGACCGGCGGATCGAGCGTCTCGCTCGACGTCACCCCGATGCTCGTGCCCGAGACGCACCCGCTCGCATCGATCGCCGGCGCGACCAACGCCGTGCTCGTCGACGGCGCTCCCTTCGGCCGCCTCGTCGTGCAGGGACCGGGCGCCGGCGGCCCGGAGACCGCGTCGGCCATGGCCGGCGACCTCGTGAGCGCAATGGGCAGCGAGCCGAGCTTCCTCACCAGCGATCCACACGTGGCGCACCTGCCCGCGGCCCCCGCCGACGCGCGCAGCGAGCGCCACTACGTGCGCATGCAGGTGGCAGACCAGCCGGGCGTGCTCGCGGCAGTGGCCGGCGCGCTCGCCGGCAGCGGCATCTCGATCGAGCGCGTGCTCCAGCAGCGCGCGGCCGATGGCGAGGCAACCCTCGTCGTCACCACGCACCCGTGCGCCCCAGGCGACCTGCACGCCGCGCTCGCGAACGTCACCAGCAGCGACCGCACGGTGCTGCCGATGCTCGACGACGACTGAGCCTCAGCCGCCGGCAAGCACCTCGCGCGCGATCTGCGCGACGGCCTCCGCGCGCCGGCGCAGCCGCTCGGCGTCGAGGTTCGGGTGGATCTCGAACATGAGGCTCGTGCGCCCGAGCTCGCGCGCGACCGGCAGCGGCTCGACCTTCAGGTCGGCGAACGCGCCCTCGGCGTACTCCTCCGAGCCCGATCCGCTGAACGCGCGGATGCCGAGCGCAGTGGCGCGCGCGAGGATCTCGTCGCGCGCCGCGGCGTCGACGGAGCAGTACCACTTGTAGTTCGCGTGCACGAACGATCCCGCGGGCTGCGGCGCGTGCACGCCCGCCACCGCACCGAGGGTCTCCTGCCAGATCGCCGCGTGGGCAGTGCGCGCCGCGTGCGTCTCCCCGAGCTTCGCCAGCTGGATCTTCCCGATCGCAGCGCTCGTGCAGAGCATGCGCCAGTTCGTGCCCACCATGTCGTGCACGTACCGGAACCCCGGCGCAGGACTCGGGTCGTAGTACTTGCCCCGATTCTTGCCGTGGTCCTTGAACGACCACGCCCACTCGTATTCGGCGTCGTCCTTGAACGTGGCGAGCCCACCCTCGCCGCCGGTGGTGATGATCTTGTCCTGGCAGAACGAGAACGCCGCCGCATCGCCGAACGCGCCTACGGGCGTACCGTCGATCGTCGCACCGTGCGCCTGTGCGCAGTCCTCGAGCACCTTGATACCTCGCTCGCCTGCGAACTGCATGATCGCAGGCATGTCACACGGCCAGCCGGCGAGGTGAACCGGGATGATCGCCTTCGTGCGCTCGGTGAGCTTGGCCGCGATCGTCTCGGGCGTGATGTTGCCGCTGTCGGGATCGACGTCCGCGAACACGGGCGTGGCGCCCACCAGTCGCACGCACGACGCACTCGCGACGAACGTGCGCGGCGTGACGATCACCTCGTCGCCCTCGCCGATCCCCCACGCGCGCAGCGCGAGTTCGAGCGCCACTGAGCCGTTGGCAAGCGCGATCGAGCGACCGCTGCCGAGGTACGCGTCGTACGCGTCTTGGAATTCGTAGACGGTGGGACCGGTGAGCTGGTTGACCTTGCCACTGCGCAGCACGTCGGTCACGGCGGCGATCTCGTCCTCCGTGTAGAACGGCCAGTGCTCTTCGGGGAGCAGCGCGAGGTCGGCGACGGTGGATGCGGCGGGAGCGGTATCTGCGGCGGTCATGCCTGAACACTATCGATCGCCGCGGCGATCGCGTCGGCGCTTGGCCCCGCCTGCACCGGTGGCGTGACGATCGTGCCTGCGGTATCGGGATCCTTGAGGCCGTGGCCGGTGAGCACGCACGCGACGCGCGCGCCCGGCTCGATGATGCCCTCGTCCAGCGCGTGCATCAGCCCGGCGACGCTGATCGCCGACGCCGGCTCGCAGAAGATCCCGCTCTCGGCGGGCAGCACGGCGTAGGCGGCGAGCAGCTCGTCGTCGGTGCGCTTGATGATGCGTCCGCCCGACTGCGCGATCGCCTCCAGCGCCTGGTCGCCGCGCGCGGGCTTGCCGATGCGGATCGCGGTGGCGATCGTCTCGGGGTGCTCCACGGGCGCACCGTCCACGAGCGGCGCGGCGCCGGCGGCCTGCACGCCGAGCAGGCGCGGCAGGCGGTCGATCAGCCCGCGCTCGTGCCACTCGCGAAAGCCGCGCCAGTACGCGGTGATGTTGCCGGCGTTGCCCACCGGGATGCAGAGCCAGTCGGGCGGCTGCATGCCGAGCTCCTCGCACACCTCCCACGCACCGGTCTTCTGCCCCTCGATGCGGTACGGGTTGACGCTGTTGACGAGGGCGTAGCCGGGGTGCTTGGCGAGCTCGCGCACGGCGGCGAGCCCGTCGTCGAAGCTGCCGTCGATCTGCACGACGATCGCGCCCGCGACCTGCGCCTGCAAGAGCTTGCCCGCAGCGATCTTGCCGCTCGGCACGACGACGACGCAGCGCAGTCCGGAGGCGGCGGCGAAGGCCGCGGCACTCGCGCTCGTGTTGCCGGTGGATGCGCAGATCAGCGTCTCGGCGCCGTCCTGCATCGCGCGCGCGACCGCCATGCACATGCCGCGATCCTTGAACGAGCCCGTCGGATTGGCGAGCTCGAGCTTGAGGTGCAGCTCCACGCCCAGACGTTCACCGAGCCGGCGTGCGTGGACGAGCGGCGTGCCGCCCTCCCCGATCGTGATCCGTGGCGTAGCGTCGTCCACGTCGAGGTGCTCGTGCCAGCGAGCGATGAGGCCCGCGCCGCGCGGCGCGGTGGTCGAGGTTGCAGAGGCAGAGGTGGTGGTCATGCTTCATGCATCCCCACGCGCGCACGCGTCGAACCACCTGCGGACGGTAGGCTCCCGCTCCATGACCGCTCAACTTCCCTTCACCGTTTCCGCGCCCGCATCCAGCGGCAATCTCGGCCCGGGCTTCGACGTGCTCGCGATGGCGCTGGAGCTGCGCAACTCGGTGAGAGTGACAAAGGGATCGGGCGAGGTCGACGTTCGCGGCGAGGGAGCAGATTCGCTCCCGACGAACGCGGCGAACCTCGTCGCCCGGGCGTTCGAGCAGGCTTCCGGAACGTCGATCGTCGACGCGGGCGTGAACCTGCGCTGCGACAACACGATCCCGCCCGCACGCGGGCTCGGCTCCTCCACTGCCGCGGCAGCGTGCGGTCTCGTCGCCGGGTGGCACTGGGCCGAACACGAGTGGGACGACGACGAATTGTTCGAGGCGCTCGCCACGCTCGACGGGCACCCCGACAATGCCGCCGCATGCGCGTACGGCGGCGTGGTGTTGTGCCACGAAGATGACGTGATCCCACTGGGCGCGCTCGACTGGATCGCGCCCGTGGCGGTGATTCCCGACCGCGAGCTGTCCACCGAGCAGGCCCGTGCCGCGCTGCCCGCCAGCTACGACCGCGCTGACGTGGTGCGAGCGATCGGCGCTGCCTCGATGCTCGTGGGCGGGCTGATCGGTGGACACCCCGAACTCGTCGAGGACGCGCTCGAGCAGGACGTGGTGCACGAACCGCACCGCGCCGCGCTCGTGCCCGAGCTTGCGGAGATTCGCGAAGCGGCCTCGCACACGAGCGCGCTCGGCGCGACACTCTCGGGCGCCGGACCCGCCGTGCTCGTGTGGTGCGAACCGGTTGGCCTGGACCAGACCGTGGGTTCGCTGCAGATCGATTTCCCCGAGCTGCGCGTCATTCCGATCTCGTGCGCGCGTGACGGCGTTGTCGTGAACGCCTGATCTTCCCGATGGGCCGTTTCACGATCGTGAAACGGCTATCTACATGGACCCGATAGAGCGGCAAGGACGAGGCGACTCGACCGCCGCGACGGGACAATCGCGACGGAACACCGAGTTGCCTGCAACTGGGACACAGGGACGACACGCACATGGCTTCCGTGAACACGAACGTTCGCACACAGCTTCCGGCTTCGAATCCGTCTGCCGACGCGACAACCGACGAGCCGACGACCGACGAGGTCCGAACGTACGAATCCCCCTCGCACAGCCTCGGCGGCACGTTCAGCGCGATGAAGAGATCGATGTGGGCCGTCACCGTCGACGGTCTTGACTTCCTCGGCGCAGAGGTCGACGAAGATGGCAAACTTGAACCCGGGTTCAACCCGGTGGACACGCTCGGCACGCTTGCCGTCGCGGGCGTGCCGGTCACCGTCGCGGGTCTCGCGGGTCGCACCGACCTGCTGAGCGGCACCAGAATGGCGCTGGGCGACGCGATCGGCACGACGGCCGCGACGGGCGCCCTGCGCCTCACTCCAACGCTCGCCTCCGCGGTCCTCGGCCCGGCGATCGCCGACGGGGCGACGATGGTCGCCCCGAACCTCGTGAAGGCGTACAAGGACCCCAAGACCGCGAAAACCGATGCGGAGAAGTCGGCCGTCGCCGCGAACAACGAGTGGTCCAAGAACAGCCGCATGGTCGCCGGCGGCCTCGTGGTCGGCCTCGCGGCAGGCGCAATCTTCCTGCTCAAGCCCGAATGGTTCAAGAAGTTCGGTGTGGGCGTCACGCAGGCGATCGAGGGCGTCACACGCTACAGCGTGGACGGTGGAAAGACGTTCACGAAGCTCGCCGGCGCAGTCGACGAAGCGACGCTGCGCAACACGCTCACTTCCACGGGCGTGAGGCTCGCGGCGGAATCCGATCTCGTCGTGAAGACCGTGGCGCCGATGGTGAAGGACGCCGTGTTCTCCAACCGCGTGCTCGCCGCAGCCGCGGGTGGCGTTGGCACGTTGATGCTTGCGAACGCGGCCGCCGGCGAAGAGGACCCGGGCAAGCGAAAGCTGCTCATGGGACTGACCGCCGCCGCGGGCGTGGCAACGATTGGCGGCGCGTACGGGATCGGCAAGCTGACACAACGCTCGATCCAGTCGCAATCCGCCGCCGTGGCAGCCGGCGCCACCGCAAAGGGTCTCGCGGCGAACGAGCTGTTCTGGAAGCCGAACATCGAATGGATCAAGAAGTACGCCACGATCATCGCGCCGATCACCGCGGTTCCCGCCGGCACCGCCGCGTCGCAGTATTTCAACGTCGTCAACGACTTCGACGAGATCACGAGCACCCGCTCGCCGTTCCGCAAGTAGCCGAGTCCGTCACGCGCAGATCGCAGCGTGCTGCAGCTCGCGGGCGCGCTCGTCGACGGCGAACTGGAACGCGCTCCATGCTCCGCCGATCGACTCGAACGCGCGGTACACCTGCCACGCGGTCATGACGCCGTCGCGACCGCCTCGGATGCGCTCCCAGTCGCGAAAGCTGGGCAGTCGACCGGTGCGCAGCAGGAACGCCGCGCCGTGATCGATGGATCGCGCCATGCGCTCGTCCTTGGTGGGCGCTTCGAAACCGGCCTCGCGCAACGCCTCGCGCATCGAGCCGAACGCCTTGGCGTACACGCCGCGGCTCGGAACGCGACCGCGCGCTGCTTCCACGTCCTTCGTCGTGGGGCGGCGGCCGAGTTCTTCACCGAGATCGCGCAAGGCGCGCAGCAGCTCTTCGCGCGTGGCGCGGCGGCGCGGCATCAGCCCCGCCTCACGCTTGGCGTCGTTCCACGAACCAAAGTGGTCGACGATCGTCTGTGGGTGGATCGTCACTTCGGGGTCGTCGGCGAACTGGCGCATCGTCGGCGACGCGCCGACACGAGCGGCGCAGTCGCGCAGTTCCTGCAGCAGCTCGTCGCGGCTGTAGCGACGGCGAAGGCGTGCGCGGAAGGCCTCGAGCTCGGCTGCGTCCATGTCCAGGATCGCGGCGTAGAGCGACGTGGTGGCGACTGCGGGGGAGTGCTGCATGTTCGGCTCCTTGGGAGCGTCGCGCGTCGACAAGACGAACGGCCGCCCCGTGATCGGGCGGCCAGCGCGCATGCATGCGTTTCCCTCGAGATGCCCAGTGGATCGATCGGTCACCACCGTGCGTGAAGCCCCTGCGTATGCAGTCCAGCTCGCGAATGAAGCGGTCGATGCGCACCGACCGAATTGTTTGTTGCAGACTGCATCGGCTGCAAACGCGTCGACCTTGAGTCCGAATCTGCAATCCTGTGCGACCTCATGCACTTCGTCGCATACGCCTGCAAATTCCGCGCAATCCTCGCAGGGCTACGTTCAAGAACCTGAGCGGTCGGCAACAACTACCCTGCCCCGACGAAGAAGGTGATCGAATGACCCGCGAACCCGATGCCGAGCCGCGCTGCCCCGACTGCGACCGTGTGATTCCCGCCGTGGGCGCGATCTGCCTCGTGTGCGACGCCGATGCGCACTTCGAAGGGTTCACGCGCACGGCGCCTCCGATCACTCGCCAGGTTGCCGCAGCGACAGGCCGGCGCGATCGAGTGCCGCCTGCGCGATCGGACCGCCAAGCTTCCTGAGCGCCCACGCTGCGTGCTCGCGCAGCATCGAGTCTTCGATATCGAGGAATGGCGCCGCGAGCGCCGCGGCTTTGGGATCGCCGCAATTGCCGAGTGCCACAAGCGCGTTGCGACGAAGGAATCGCATCTGGCGACGAGGCACGAAAAGCCGCTGCCACTCTCCGCCGACCAATGCGCTGTCGTCTTCCAACCAATCGCGCAAGTCAAGGCCGTACGGTTCGGTCGGCGCGTCGCCGCGCCGAATCTCCACGCCGCGATTCCACGGGCACGAGTCTTGGCAGATGTCGCACCCGTACACGCGATCGCCGAGCGCGTCACGCACGTCCATCGGCGCGTCGTGCCACGACTGGGTCCAATAGGTGAGGCAGCGCGTCGTGTCGAGCTCGCCTCCAGGCACGTCGACGAGCGCGTCCGTGGGGCACGCGTCGATGCACAACGTGCAGGTCCCGCACGCGGGGCGAAGCGGCGGGGTGGTTTCGAGCGGCGCGTCCGTCACGATCGTGCCGAGCACCACCCAACTGCCGAACCGACGCGTGATCACGTTCGTGTGCTTGCCCGAGAAGCCAACGCCGCTGCGGTTCGCGGCCTCGCGATCCACGTGATGGTTCGAATCCACGAGCACGCGCGCCTCGAACCCGGCGTCGCGCAGATCAGCCGCGAGCACATGGAGGCGCTGCACGAGCGCGTCGTACGCGTCGTTGCGCGTGTAGCGCGCGATTCGTCCCCATGGCCCGTCCCCGTCTGGTTGACGCTCGGGAACCCAATAACAGAGGGCCGTGCTGATCACGCTCACCGCGCCGTCCAACAGCCGCTCGGGGTGGCAGCTTGTCGCGGTGCGCGTCATCGTGAACTTCAGGTCGGCGAACAGACCTCGGGCGAGGCGGTCGTCGATCAACCGCTCCGCGCGTTCGTATGGTTCGGCACGACAGACGCCCAGCTCGTCGATTCCCAGCTCGTACGCGCGCTCGCGCAGGGAACGCGTGTCGGGAATTGGCCGCGGCGACATGCCCGGGAGCATATCGACGGGTAGGGTCGGCGCATGGCGATCAACGAGACGACGACGATGCGAGCTGCGCAGCTGGTGGACGAAGGCGAGCCCGAGAACGCGCTCGTGGTGCAGGAGACCCCACGCCCGGAACCTGCGGCGGACGAGGTCTTGGTCCGTGTTTCGCACGCGGCGTTGAACCATCTCGACATCTGGGTGCGCATGGGCCTGCCGAGCGTGCCCAAGCCTCGGATTCTCGGTGGCGACGCTGTCGGCACGATCGAGATGGTCGGCGGCGACGTGGCCGCGCGAACGCTGGCGATTCGCGAGCTCGAACTCGGCTCGCGAGTGGTGCTCGACCCCGGCGCGGGATGTGGCGCGTGCCGCGCGTGCGCATCGGGCGAGTCCTCGTTGTGCGCTCGCTTTCGGGTGCTGGGCGAGCATGTGAACGGCACGCACGCGCAATTCGTGGCCGTGCCTGCTGTGTGCGTGCACGCGGCGCCCGCACATCTGGACGACCCTGCCGCGGCGTCGTTGATGCTCGCGCACTCGACGGCATGGCGAATGCTCTTCACGCGGGCGCGCGCGAAGGCGCATGAGCGGGTGCTCGTGTGGGGCGCGTCGAGCGGGGTCGGCGCAGCCGCGCTGCAGTTGTGCTCCGCGGCCGGGATCGAGACGATTGCCACCACACGCGAATCGTCCAAAGCCGACGCGCTGCGCACGATGGGCGCAGACCACGTGATCGTCACCGCAGATGCGAGCGATCCCGGCGGCGAGGTGACTGAAACGGTTGCGCAGATCACCGCGGGTGCGGGCGTGGACGTCGCATTCGACCATCTCGGAGCCGTGGCGTGGACACCGAGCATGCGTGCCCTTCGACCTGGCGGGCGCTACGTCACCTGCGGCGCCACGACCGGAGCAACGCCGAGCGCGGACATCACGCGGCTGTTCTGGAAGCAGCTGTCGATGCTTGGTTCGACGATGGCGTCGCGCAGCGATGTGGAGCAGCTGCTCGCGTTCGTGAACCGTCATCAGATCGCGCCGCGAGTGGATCGCGTGTTCGAACTGGACGAGGTCGCGGCTGCGCACCGCCACCTCGAATCGGCCGGCCACGTTGGCAAAGTGGTGCTTCGAGTCAGCCGATCCCGAGGATAAATTTCGCGTCGTCGCTCATTCGATCGGGAGTCCACGGTGGGCTCCAGACGAGTTCCGGTTCAACGGTCTCCACGCCTGGCAGGGCGCGAACGGTGTCAACCATTCCCTGCGTGATCTCCGGTCCCGCGGGGCACGCCGGCGACGTGAGCGAATACGACACCTTCACGGTTCCCGGCTTGGGGAACGTGATCTCGTAGACGAGGCCGATCTCGACCACGTCCATGCCGAGTTCGGGATCCTCCACCTGACGCAGCGCGTCGAGAACGGCTTCTTCTGAGGGCATCGCTTCGGTGCTCATGGCGCGCAGCTTATCGCGGCACGCTTCCCCATGCGGCCGCGTGCACGGCCTCATCGAGCTGCTTCACGTGAATTTCACGCCACGGGCGGGCACGGTAGGTCAGACTGATCATCCAGCATCCTCCAGGAGACTTCTGCATGCAGCTCACGCCCATTGCCAGAGCGACGACGCCCACCGTGATTACCGGCGGGATCGACTACGCGGGTTCGGGCGGACGCTTCTCAAAGTTCTCCGCGCACGCGACGGACGAAGTCGTTGGCGCGGACGCCGGTTACGACTCGCTGCAACAGGCGCTCGACGCACTCACGTTCGAAACGGTCGGCTCGCGCAGCACCGCCGTGGGCGTGTTCGAGCTGGACGGTCGATTCCACGGGCGACGCCTCGACAACGAACTCACGTTCGCGAGCGGCGCCACGTGGAAGGGCGCGTGGCGCCTGGAACAATTCCCCGCCGACTTGGAGCTGCTCGATGGTCGCGTCGCAGGCGTCACCCGATCGGATGCGCTGCGAGCGGTCGTCGACGGCGCGCAGCGCGTCGACGTGAGCGCGCTGCCGGTCGTCTGAAGCGCATCCCCGTGCAACGGATCTGGTGCGATCTCCGAAGCATCGGTGGGGGTATTCAACAATGGCTTCATCGATCAGCTCCGCAGCGCCAGTGCGACTGCCGCAGACTCAGGCAACGGCCGCGCCCGAACCATCGCACGACGACCTGGGCACGAGGATCGCCTGGAGCGCCGGCGGCGCGCTCGCGGGCCTCATGGGAGGCACTGCCATCACCGCAGGTGGCGGCAGGATCGGGAGTCCGATCGCGCTCGGATTCATGGGCGTTGGGCTGGTCGGCGGCGCAATCGCAGGCGCGATCTTCGGCCCGGAACTGATGCGTCAGTGGGCCGATTCCAAGCGTTGACGCGCTATTTCGCAGCGGCCGTCTGACGCGCGGCCTGGTTCTTGCCGATCGCGTTGAGGAACTGCGCGTTGGTGGGCACGTCCTTGAGCTTGCTGAGCAAGAGTTCCAGCGCGGCCGGCGGCTCGAGCTGGTGCAGCACCGTGCGCAGTTTCCACACGAGCACGGCTTCGCCGGGCTCCATGAGGAACTCCTCGCGGCGCGTGCCAGTGCCACCGGCGATGTTGATCGCCGGGAACACGCGCTTGTCGGCGAGCTTGCGATCGAGGCGCAGCTCCATGTTGCCGGTGCCCTTGAACTCCTCGAAGATGACTTGGTCCATCGCCGAGCCGGTGTCGACCAGCGCCGTGGCGAGGATCGTGAGCGAGCCGCCGTTCTCGATGTTGCGCGCAGCGCCGAAGAACTTCTTCGGCGGGTACAGCGCGCCCGCGTCGACGCCGCCGGAGAGGATCTTGCCGCTCGCCGGCGCGCCGAGGTTGTAGGCGCGCGCAAGGCGTGTGATCGAGTCGAGCAGCACCACCACGTCCGTGCCGAGCTCCACGAGCCGCTTGCAGCGATCGAGCACGAGCTCGGTGACGTGGATGTGGTTCGAGGCGTGCTGGTCGAAGGTCGAGTACACGACCTCGCCGTCCACCGTGCGCTGCATCTCGGTGACTTCCTCGGGGCGCTCGTCCACGAGCAGACAGATGATGTGCGCCTCGGGATTGTTCTCGGCGATCGAGTCGGCGATCGCCTTGAGCACCATCGTCTTGCCGGCCTTCGGCGGCGAGACGATCAGTCCGCGCTGGCCCTTGCCGATCGGCGCGACGAGGTCGATCACGCGCGCCGTGAGCCCTGCCTGCCGGCCGGCGTTCGCCTCGGTTTCGAGACGCAGCCGCTCGTCGGCGAACAGCGGCGTGAGGTTCTCGAAGCGCGCCCGGTGCAGCATGTCTTGTGGATCGGCGGCGTTGACCGTGTAGATCTTCGCGAGCGCGGGGAACTTGTCAGTCGCCTTCTGCTCGCGAATCTCGCCGGTGATCCAGTCGCCGCGGCGCAGCCGGAACTGCTTGATCAGCTGCTGGGAGACGTACACGTCATGCGGCGTGGAGTTGTAGTTCTTGCCACGCAGGAAGCCGAATCCGTCGGGCAACACGTCGAGCACGCCCTCGCGTTCGAGCGCGCCGACGAGACGCTGGTGGCGATGCCAGATCGCGCCGACCAGTTCTTCCTTGGCCATCGCCCGATAACCATCGATCTGCTTCTCGTCGGCCATCGCCCACAATTCGGCGAGATGGGCTTTGTCGAGCTGGATCTTCGCCTCTTCGGCTTCGAGCTCGTCGGTGACGTCATAGTCCTGCAGCATGTTCATGCGTGCGGGTACCTCCGCGAAAAAGGAATGGGTCCGCCGGAATCGACGGAGCGGGAAGGTCGCCACCCAGCTGCGAACCAATCGAACGGTTCACGGCCCGAGATTGCTGGACGACCTGTTTCCAGCATACCCGATCAATCGGACACTCGCACCCGACTGCAACGAATTGCTCGACGCCGTCGATGACCCGGCAGGGGAACCACCGATCTTCGAGTCGCTCGAGGGGGAGATCAACATGACTGGACCGATTACGAGCGGGCGTCCACCACGACTGCCCGACCCACAACCGGGATCGACGATTCCACCAGTGGAAAGCGACCCGCCTACGGTGGACGCGACGAACGTCCTCGTGAACGCCGGTCTTGGCACGATATCGGGAATCACGATCGGCAGCGTGTTCGGGTTCGCGGCTCGAACCGGAGGCACGGTCCCCGCGAAACTAGCCAGCATCGCGCTTGGGGGCCTGCTCGGCGGCATCGCCGGCGCGGTGTTGGGCGCGGCGATGGGCACGGTGCCCGCGCAGCGCTGACGATCGGTCAGCCGCCGGTCGTGCCGGCTTCCGGCACATCGAATTCCACCGCGTCGAGTTGCATCGACAGCAGCTCCGACACGTCCGGCGCGCTCGTCGCCGGCCCGCCGCCCGAGGCAGCAGCGCCCGCGGCGTCTCGTTCGGCCGCCACTCGCTCCACCACGTCGAGCGTGTGGTCCACCAACCGGCGCACCGTCTCGTCGAGGAACGTGTTCTCCAGCACGGGCACGCCACGTCGATCGGCCTGCTCCACCAAGTAGTCCTGCGTCTGACGAATCCGATCGAAGCTGCGCAGGTAGTGGTCGACGGGTCGCGATCCGTCCGTCTGCATCCCTCGCATCGTGAAATGCGCGCGGTGGGTTTGCTCGTCCTCGATGAACACGACCGTGTCGATCACCGCCGAGCGGGACATGTCGACGGGTTCCACGAGCCCAGGCACCAAGTGCACGCCCTCGATGATCGTGCTCGCGCGCTCGCGTTCGCTGCGTTCGAGGATCGCGTTCACGCCGACGCATACCTGTCGCGACTGTTCCAGGAAGCCGAGCAGCGCGAGATCGTGCGCGGTCTCCCCTGGAAGCGCGATGCCGCCGATCGGCACGTCGAACGACGAGTGATGGAGCACGGGCATCAGCGCGGGGCTGAAGAGCGCACGCATGACTTGCCGAACCACGTCGGTGCTCGTGACGCGCGTGATGCCCAAGCGCGTGGCAACTTGCTGCGCGACGGTGCTCTTGCCCGATCCCGCGGCGCCGCCGATCAGCATGATGATCGGGATGTCCTTGCGGCGCATCACCGTCCAGCGGCGGAACCGAGTCGCGGCCTCGTCCCCCTCCTCCTCGCGCAGCACGCCAGCCACGTACTCGTGCAGCTCGCGCACGGTGAGCTCCTCGTCGCTGCGACCGCCGTCGGTGAGGCGACGCTCCACGAGGCTCGCGATCGCGTGCCCGCGCTCGGGCTGCAGCCCGGCGGCTGTGAGCGTCTGCGTCATGACGCCCTTGGAATACGGCAGGCGGCCGTCCTTGCTGCGTACGTAGACGATTCGTGATTCGGGCATGGAGCGGTCCGGTCGACGCGGTCGGAAGGTGCGGAAGACGACGATCGCGCCGCCACGCCACACGTTCCCCAGCGTGCCTCGATTCATGCGCGCGCGCAACGATCCCACAGCAGGATTCGACGATATGGCGAGGAGGAAGGGGAACGCCGTATGTCCGAGGTCGGCTCAGCAGCACCATCGAGCGGTCATCCGGCGATGACCACTCACTTCGCGACGCATCCAGCAGTTCGCGACCGTGTCGCGGACACGATCCAGGCCGAGGACGAGCTCGTTCGAGACGCGCTTGAGCGCCTCGGCATGCCGATGCCCAATCCGGCGGCGAGCTTGGAACAGCCGACGGCGGCGCCCACCGTTCGCCTCGGCGAACGGATGGCGTTCGATGGAGACCCGACGACGCAGTGGACCGTGATCGGCACAGACAGCCGCGATGTGAAGTTGGCGCGTCGTGCCGATGGTGGCGCCGTGGAAAGCGCTCGTCGTTCGTGGTCCGAGCTGGTCCGCCCAGGCGCACCCGCTGGGTTCGATTCCAACCTCGTCTCTCAGCTTGCTGCGAGTACGCCAGTCGCGACCATGCCTGCGAATCATGCCGACGCAATGGCGCTGCGCTTGCTGCTCGGCGACCGCCGATTCGTCGTCAGCGACGCCGGAGGGCTCGCAGGTGATCGCCAGCGACTGATCGGTACCGGCAGCCTGCCCGGCCTCGGCGGCGTGCAGCTCGACGAGCTGGACAATGCGGAACATTGGTATCGTCAGGTCGCGGGCTTGGATTTGATCGGGTCGCGCGACACAGCCATCGTCACAACGGACTCCCGCCGCCATCTCGCCGATGCGACAGCGCTCTTTCGATTCCGCACCCGTACCGCCGAGTTATACGAAGGGTATCGCTCGGACGCGCTGCAAGCGGCGTTGATCGAGCAGCTTGCCGACGAAGCAAGAGAAAGCACCCGCTCGCACGCGAGCATCCTCGCAGCGCATCGCACGGCGGTGCAGACTCACGAAGCCGGTCACATCGCAATGGATCGCCAGTGGGGTGGGTTGAGCAAACCCATAACACCCCAGGTCGTCGACGCGATGCGCGTTCACGAGGCGTTCGCCGACCTGTTCGCAGCGGCACGCACAGAGCAGCCATCCGTCGGAGTGCGAGATCTCACCGAACTCGATCCGCGCTGGTCGACGCTCGACGCGCTTCGCGATGCAGAGGACCAGCTGGCTCGCACGAACGGTATCGAGAACGTCGATCCCCACAGGGGAACCCAACTGCTGACCAAACCGATGGTCCAGGTGCTGGACGACATCGGTGGCGAGGCACTCGGGGATGTCGTGGGGACTGCGGTCAAGTCGATCGCACGAGGGGGCATGCATGGAGGCGTCGCGCGTCCCGGCATGTCAAGCGCGGCACGCGCGCTGCTCGAAGCGACCGCCAAGCACCCACGCGCCAACCGAGCGCTCGTGCAGGGCCTCGAAGATGCGTGGCGTGCGCTGCGCGTGCTGCGCTGAGCGCGTCAAGCGCGAGCGCGGCCGCGCTCGATGGCGAGATCTGCGAGCGACTGCAGATGCGCGTCGAGGTCGAGCGACGGGTCGTGCGGGCGCGGCACGTTGTCCAGGAACACCACGTCCAGGTCGTGCGCGTCGGCGTACTCGGCGACCGCGTCGATCGCGGCGGCCTTGATCTCCACCACGAGCACGTCCACGCCCGCGGCACGGGCCGCGTCGAGGTCGACCGCCAGCTCGTCGCGGCGGGCGAGGTTGCAGCTGACGAGCGCCACGTCCGCGCCGGCGGCGGCGAGCTCGCGCTCGACGATCGGCGCGACGAACTCCGGCGCGGTGGTGAACGCGGCGACCTTCCGACCCGCGACCGGCCCGACCGGGGCGGGAACGAGCACCGCCGCCACGGCGTGCGCTCCGCGCCACGCCGCATGACTCGTCGCTTGGTCCACCAATGCCTGCGCCTCGCGGGAGTCGTTGCCCATCACCAGCAGCGCATCGGCCCGCGCGAGCCGGTACGGCCCCAGCCCGCCGAGCAGGTCTTGGGGACGGTCCGTGGTCGCCAGCAGCAGGGTCACGTCGGGATGCACCGGCGGCACGCACGACCCCGACCCCTCCACCAGCACGAGCGACGGAGCCAGCGCCGCGGCCATGCGCGCGCCGTCGGGCACGTTCGAGCGCGCGGGAACGCCGAGCAGCCCGCCGCTGACGCGCCTGCACCCCACCGTGGTGAGCCCGGTGAGCGCCGCATCCTCGAGGTAGTCGCTCGCCGCGTGCGCACCCGAACGCGAGATCTCGAGCAGCCGCTCCACGGTGATCGGTCCAACGGCGCGATCCACGACCACCGGCTCCGCTGGGCCGCCGCGCCCCATCGCGACCACGACCACGTCGCCATCGCCACCCAGGTGCGCGTCCACCACGCGCGCGGCGTGCGCGCTCACGGCCGTCTTGCCGATGCGCTTGCCGGTGCCGACTATCTCCAGCACGGGCGTGGCGACGCGCTCGAACACGGGCGGTTCGACCACGGTGTCGGCAGTGCGGTACGCGAGGCCAAGGGAGGCCGCGATCCCCACGAGCTCGAGCCGTCGCTCGAGCACGAGCACCGGCTCGTCGGCGAGATCGATCACACAGCCAACTTCAGGACCAGCCTGTGCGATTGCCGCGCGTAGCGCGCCCGCAGGCGTGGGGTCACCTGGCGGCGGCGCCGCGTGCGGCACGCCGTAGTCGGGTTCGGCACGCAGCTTCTCGCCACCGCCCACGAGCGCAGCTGCGCGCACGTCCCACCCGGCAGCGCCGAGGTCGGCCACCGCATCCGCCACCGCCGCCGGGTAGTGCTCGCCGTCCACGATCACGATGCACGCACGCGGCCCCTCGGACGACGGGCGCAGTGCGGGTGGGAGCGGGTTCGTCGCAGTCATGACAGGAGCGATACCCGTTCGGCGGCTGCTACGCTCATGCCGTGACCGAAGACCGCCCAGACGAGCCGATCCGCGGCCGCCGATTCATCACGAAGCACGAGGAGCGATTGCACATCCCTCGTCTCCACCCCGTGCGCCTGTGGCGCGTCGTGCTCGGGCTGGGGCTGCTGGCGTTCGGGATCGTGAACATCTTCATCCCGGGGCCGGGCGGCAGCGTGCTGGTGCTCGCCGCGCTGCTCGTGCTCGGCGGCGAGTCCCGCCTGCTGGCGCGGTTGCTCGACTGGAGCGAGGTGCGCTTCCAACGACAGATCGGCTGGGCCGCGCGGCACAAGCTCGCCGCGATGCTCGTGGTCAGCGGCTGCGCGTTCGCGTTCACGCTCACCGCGGGCTACGTGCTGCGCCAGATGCTCTGAGACCCCCGCCGCGGCCGCGCGTCACGAGTCGGTCGTGTCGGCGTCCTCCGTGGCGCGCACCGCGTCGGTGATGCCCTGCCCACCGGTGGTGCCGATGCCCGCGCCTGCGCGATCCACCACGCTCACGTTGTCGACCGGCGGCGCCCACCCGCTCGCCTCGCTCACGTACTTGCGGTACTCGCGGCTGGACGGATCGAAGCTGATCACGCGCTCGCGCCCGGCGCCCGGGATCTTCTGGTCGATCGTCACCAGCTCGGGCGTGATCTCGATGATGTTGTAGCTCGGCTTCACGCGCCCGCGCAAGCGCGTGGTGGAGACCGTGCCCGCGTTCACCACGAACATCTCCTCCAGCTGCCACGCGTACGGCACGTGCTTGTGGCCGCTCAGCACGATGTCGACCCCGCACTCGGCGAGCAGCTCGAGCACGTCCCCGCTGTCCGTCACCATGCTGCGCTCGCGCCCGGT